>DMDF01000061.1 GCA_003446605.1 Anaerolineaceae bacterium | reverse complement strand
AAGACCTTCCCCACCATGGACTGTAGTATATGAATACTCGCACCTAAAATGGTTGACGCGGCGCGTCATCCCAAAATTGATGTGAGAACCTACACCAATGTTGAGCGTGTAGAAGGCTATGTAGGTAATTTCAAGGTCCAATTGCGTGAGAAAGCACGCTATGTGCGTGCGGATCGTTGCAATGGCTGTGGTGAGTGTTCCAAAGCCTGTCCCATTGAAGTACCCAATTATTTTGAAATGAACCTGGCTCCGCGCAAGGCAGCCTATGTTCCGATGAGTCAGTCCGTTCCTCTGTTGTATACCATTGACGAAGAAGCTTGTATCCATTGTTATAAATGTGTGGATGCCTGTGGTCCGCTGGAAGCCATTGATTTCAGCCAGGAAGATAAAATCGTGTGGGAAGATATCGGTTCCATTATTGTGGCGACCGGTTTCAATCACTTTGACCCCAGTGTGATCCCCGAATATGGCTACGGGCGTTTCCCCAATGTGATCACTGCCATGGAAATGGAACGCCTGAATAATTCGGCGGGACCAACCACCGGAAATTTGATCCGCCCCAGCGACCAACAGAACCCCCAGCGCCTGGCGATCATCAATTGCGTCGGTTCGCGCGACAAACGCTTCAATCCTTGGTGTTCTAATTTCTGTTGTATGTACGCGATCAAGAACGCGGTTCTGCTCAAGCAGATGAACCCAGAGTTGGATATTTCTGTCTATTACATGGATATTCGTACCCCCTCCAAAGGATATGAAGAATTCTATGACCGTGCCCGCAGCATGGGCATCCGATTCATCCAGGGGCGCCCCAGCTTGATCACGGAGGATTTGCAGACGCACAATCTGTTCGTTCATTCTGAAGATGTATCGCTTGGCAAGGTGGTGGAACATGAATATGATATGGTCATGCTCAACCAGGCTGCCGTACCGCAGCCCGATGTGGATAGCGTCAGCTCTGTTTTGAATATTACCCAAAGTCCGGGTGGCTGGTTTATGGAATATCACCCCAAATTGCGCCCGGTCGACAGTCCCACCGATGGCATCTTCCTGGCAGGAGCCTGCCAGGGCTTGAAAGATATCCCATCCTCTGTTTCTTCCGGTCTGGCAACCGCTTCTCGTGCCAGCCGCATTCTCCATTCGGATGAGTGGGAGATCGAGCCGATCATCGCGCAGGTTTGGGAAGATCGTTGTGTGATGGCAGATGGCAAGATGTGCGGGGTTTGTGCAAAAGCCTGCCCCTATGGAGCCATCGTCATAGAAGAAGGCAAAGCTGCCTCGGTAGTTGTAGCCAAATGTCATGGTTGTGGTGGTTGTGTGGCGGAATGCCCGCATAATGCCATCACCCAGATGCACTTCACCGATGCCCAGGTGCTTGCTCAAATGCGCGCTTTACTGGCGGAAAAACCGGAAGAGAAAATCTTTGCCTTCCGCTGCCACTGGTGTTCATACGGCGGTGCGGATCTGGCTGGCACCAGCCATTTTGATTACAGTGCCAATGAGCGCGGCATCCGTGTGATGTGTTCAGCCCGTATGGATAACGACTTCATTTATGAGGCTTTTCGCCTTGGTGCCGGTGCAGTGCTTTACTCGGGTTGCCACCCGCAAGATTGCCACTATATTACCGGGCAGCAGGTGGGTGCTACCCGGGCGAACCGCTTGCAGAAACTTTTTGAGAAACTGGAGATGACCCCCGGTCGCTTCCGTGTGGAATGGATCAGCGCAGCCGAGGGTGATAAATACGCCCGTATCATCAATGAAATGCAGCAGGTGATTGATAGCATGCCTCCTGAGAAGCTTCATGAAGAAATTGAACGCATAAAACCGGAAATGGAAAAAAGATCCCGCCGAATGTACGAAACACCTGAGATCGATAAGGCGGTGACATATTCTGACCAGATGGTTAAAGCGATCACAGCGAAAGGGGTGGAAAGTGGAAACTAACACCTCAAAGAATTTTGCTGATGAAGTGAGAGCTATCCCCGGTGGGGAACATGTGGAAATGTGCTATTCCTGTGGTACCTGTGTGTCAAAGTGCATGATTCAGCAAAAGGTAGAGCCGGATTACAATCCGCGTCGTTTATTGCGTATGGTTATGATGGATATGCGCGAAGAAGCCTTTGCCAGCCCCACTACCTGGATGTGCTCTGCCTGTGATCTGTGTTACAGCGGCTGCCCGCAGGAGATCCATATTTCCAGCGTCATCGCAGCTGTTAAACAGCTTGCAATTCAGAATGGCTATACCTCTCCTCTGGATACGGTGGCTGTTAAGGAAGAAAAATGTTCCGGATGTGGCATCTGCGTGATGGCATGTCCGTATGAAGCCCCCCATCTCATTGAAAAAGATGTGGATGGGGTGATGGATCGCTTTGCTGAAGTGGATGTGAATCGCTGCATGGGTTGTGGAACTTGTGTGGCAGCCTGCCCGATGGGAGCCATTGCTCGCGAGGGCGTAGCCAATGAGGATATCGTTCCACAGATCGCGATCAAATCGAAAACAACTCCTTCTCTGGTCGTCTTCATCTGCGATTGGTGTTTGCGGGTGGAAGAAGACGAATCCATTCTTGAATCCTATCCTGATAACGTACGCGTGATCCATATTCCCTGTTCTGGCAGAATCGATCCGCAGATGGCGGTAATGGCTTTAGCCTCCGGTATCGATGGAGTGTTGGTGTGCGGCTGCGCGCCGGGTGAATGTCACTTCAAGCGCGGTACCTATGTCAGCCAGTGCAAGATTGGGCTGCTGGATAAACTGATCCAGCAGGTGGAATTGCCCGAACAGCGTGTGAAATTTGTACAGATCGGCACACAAGATCGCGGCAGGATCCGTTTGGAGATCGATAATATGCTTTCCTCGCTTGAGATCGTAAAGGAGGTGGCATGATGGCAACCAAACCGAAACTTGCTTTTTACTGGGCGGCTTCCTGTGGCGGCTGTGAGATCACCATTACCGAATTGGGAATGCGTCTGATCGATGTGGGCGACCTGGTAGATATCGTCTTCTGGCCGGCTGCCATGGATTTTAAATATGAGGATGTGGAAAAACTAGCCGATAAGGAAATCGATATTTGTTTCTTCAACGGCGGCATCCGGAATAGCGAAAACGAAAAAGTTGCCAGATTGCTTCGTGATAAGTCCAAGATACTGGTTGCTTTTGGTTCCTGTTCCCATCTGGGAGGTATTCCTGGATTGGCGAATTTGTACGATCTGGAAAATATGCTGGAGCGGGTTTACGATACTGCCCCATCGTTGGATGAGAGCCGTGGAACACGACCACAGCCTGTCAATAAAGTACCGGAAGGGGAGATCGAACTACCCGCATTGCAGCCAAGAGTTCGCACGCTGGCTCAAACGGTTGAAGTGGATTATTTCATGCCTGGCTGCCCGCCGGTAGTCGATCAGGTTTGGGCGGTTTTCCAGGCTGCCTTGGCGGGCAAATTGCCTCCCAAGGGTTCTGTGATCGGCGCCGGAGAAAAAACGGTGTGCGATGTCTGCACGCGCGAAAAAGGCATGAGCGGAGTTCGTATCACGGAATTCAAACGCCCGCATGAGGTAGAGTTGGATCCCAATATCTGCTTCTTGCGACAGGGTGTGATCTGTTATGGACCGGTCACACGTTCTGGTTGCAACACCCCTTGTTTGGATGGCAACATGCCTTGCCGCGGTTGTTACGGACCTCCGGAGGGTGTGTTGGATCAGGGTGCCAAACTCGCCAGCGCGTTGGGAGCCATCATCGATACCGATGAACCGGAAAAATTACAGCAAATACTGGATTCGATCGTGGATCCTGCCGGGTTGTGCTACCGATTTGGCATGGCACATTCCATTTTGAATGAATTGAAATACGGGAAAGAATCTTAATGGGAGAAATGAACAGTGACTGAACGAATTGAGAAAAATACCAAGATCTGTATTGATCCCATTACGCGGCTCGAAGGGCATGGGCGCATTGACCTTTTCTTGAATGAAGAAGGCGGGCTCGAAAATGCCTATATGATCATTCCCGAGCTGCGCGGTTTTGAGAAATTTTGCGAAGGGCGTCCGGTAGAGGAAATGCCGCGCATTACCCAGCGTATTTGCGGTGTTTGCCCTCTGGCGCATCACATGGCAGCCGCCAAAGCTGGGGATGCAGTCTACCATGTGAATATTCCCGAGACAGCCAAAAAATTAAGAGAGCTGCAATACAACTCTTTCTTCGTGGCAGATCACGCTACCCATTTCTATGTTCTGGGTGGACCTGATTTTGTGGTTGGTCCCACCGCACCCAAAGCGGAGCGCAATATCTTGGGGGTGGTCAAGAAGGTGGGGCGGGAGATCGGCGCGCAGGTGATGCAATTGCTTTCTGAGAACCATGAAATTTCTTCCATCATTGGTGGGCGTTATATTCATTCCGTGGGCGGCATTGTAGGGGGTATGAGCAAGCCTATTACGGAAGCGGAACGAGCTCGTATTGAGCAGATCGCAACCAATTCGGTAGAGATCGCGCAGTTTTCCCTGAAATTATTTGAGGATGTAGTGCTCAATAACAGTGAATATCGCGATATGATCCTCAGTGATGCGTATGCCCACCAGACCTACTATATGGGAACAGTGGATGAGAACAACAAGATCAATTTCTATGATGGAATCATCCGTGTAGTCAACCCGCAGGGAGATGAATTTACAAAGTTCAAACCCGAAGAATATCTGGATGTGCTCGCTGAACACATCGAACCATGGACTTACCTGAAATTTCCCTATCTCAAGAAGGTGGGTTGGAAGGGTTTTGTGGACGGTGTGGACAGTGGTGTCTATCGTGCCACCCCGCTGGCTCGCATGAACGCTTCGGATGGTTTTACGACTCCGCTGGCGCAGGCTGAATATGAAAAGTTTTATCAGGTGCTGGGCGGGAAACCGGTTCATGCTACCCTAGCAACGCATTGGGCGCGCCTGGTCGAAATGCTGTATGCTGCGGAACGCATCCTCGAACTCTCGCGTGACCCGCACATTACGGATACCAAGGTGCGCACCATCCCGACCGAAACCCCCACCGAGGGCATCGGAGCAGTGGAAGCACCACGCGGCACTCTTTTTCATCACTATGTAACAGACAAAGAAGGGCTGCTGAAGAACGTCAACCTGATTGTAGGTACTACCAATAATTATGCAGCCATTGATATGTCCATCAAGAAAGCTGCCCAGGCTCTTATCAAACCCGGCAAACCGGTGGATGAACCGGTCATGAATCAGATCGAGATGGCGTTCAGGGCGTATGACCCCTGTTTTGGTTGTGCAACGCATGCCATGCCCGGGGAAACTCCCATGATCGTGAAAGTGTATGATGCCAACCGTGAATTGGTACAGGAAATTCGCAGGGATTAGGAGCCAACCATGAGTAAACGAGGTTTATCACAGAAAACGCGCACCGGAACCGAAATGGTGTTAGAGCGTGCCATGGTCACCCGCCATTACATCATGCGCTGGGATCTGGATGTTTGTGTGGGATGCCAGCTGGGTCCACTGGTATGTCCTAAAGATGCTCTCACGCATGTGGATGCGGTTCTGCAAGATGGCAGAATGGTTAGCAAACAAAGTGTGGATCTCGACCCACAGAAATGCATTCTATGTGGTGAATGTGTTGAGGTGTGCCCGGTCAATGCTATTGAAATGACCATCAACGGAGAACCCGAGATCCCGGTTATCACGTATGAGGTATTCCCTCCTTTCTTACAGAGCACAACCTTTGAGAAGGATGCCTTTGATTGGAAGAAGAAGGATTTTGTCATCGATAATTGTCCGACCAATGTCATCTCTGAAGATAAGGATGCCAAAACCCTGCAGGTTGATGATGCTCACTGCATCCGTTGCCGCCAATGTGAAGTAGCCAGCGATGGTGCTTTTCATGTGCAGCAGCCCTGGCAGGGCAGCGTGGTGTTGCAGCGCGAATATTGTGCGGATGGTTGTCTGGCATGTGCCGATATCTGCCCAACCCGTGCACTGCATGTGAATGAGCAGGGCGAATTGGTTCTGGCTGATTATTACTGCATTAAATGTGGTGCCTGTGTGCAGATCTGCCCGGTCGAAGCGCAGTATGAAGAGTATGAGGTTACGATCGAATCACAGGGTGTCACCAAGGTGGTCCCGCATCGCCGTGTAACGAACAGCAAGCAATTACCCATCTGGGTGGAGCGCTGGCGAGTTCGCCATGAACCGCTCAAGAGCGGCGCCTGGGTGCAGGCATTGCTGGAATTGGCTGATGAAAAAGCGGAAATGGTTGAGATTGATCGCAAACGCGCGTTGAAGCGCCGTGATCTTTTGTTGGCGCTCAAAGGTGGCAACCAGCAGGGAGAATAGAGGTCTGTCAGGATGGATAAAGAGAAACTACGACAGATCTCCGAGCAGACAGGTTCCTTGATGGATAAGGGATACCATTGTTCTGAAGCTGTGCTGTGGGCGGGCATGCAGCTTTTCCCAGAGCAAATATTTCCAGAAATGCAGCGATTGGCGACACCTTTTGCCGGGGGCATTGGGGGCACCAATGAGGGTATTTGTGGGGCGCTGGCTGGAGCGATCATGGTCATCGGCGCAATAAATGGCAGACAGGATGGCACCTCAGAAGATACGGAATGCCAGGACCTTGCTGCAGAATTCTATCGGATATTCAAAGAAGAATTCGGTGACACCCGCTGCATGAATATCAAAAAAAACTGGCGCGGAAAACCAGGACAGGAAAACTGTAATATCCTGGTTTGTAAAACATGCCAGCTTTTGTTCACAAGGCTTGATAAATAATAAAGAGAAAAACTCCCTTTGGGGGAGTTTTTTGATTACGAAGCGGAAGTAGTTTGTTTTTTCCTGGTTACCGCACCCCAGGCTATCAATCCAATGCCCAACGCAGTAGCACATCCCCCCATAGTGATGGAACCCGTTTGCAGAGGTTTCATGAAAGCAGTTTTCATGATTTGCGCGATACCTTGGGTGGTCAAAGGTAGATTTTGGATGGATTGGAAATTCACATATTCCAACCCGAGCTGGATGAGATTATCCCCGAGGTCGCTTCCCAACAGCGCACCCATCACGAGCACTGCAACAGATGGAATGATCAATGTCCACCCCAGCCATAATAAGCGTTCTCTCCAATCCTTACCACCGATCAAAGCGGTCAGGAACCATAGCAATACAGTTAATCCGATCAGGATGTAAACCATATTTTTCATGTTCCCTGGCTGTATATAGGACTGAAGTAGAGGGGGAACATTGGAAATATCACCCATTGGATCGCTCGGTTCCATAACAACAATGCTGTTGGGGATGAACATCATCAAAATGGGGAGAGTTGGTTTGAGATAATATTCAATGAAATCATCTTCATCAATAAAATCTGGTTTGCAGATGGTTATTGCGTTATTTTCAACCATCTGCTCTACCTGGCAGATCGGCAGTGCTTGCGCAAATTTACGCAGTTGCTCTTCCCGGTTAGGTCCGGTCAGTTCATTTTTAACAGTAGTGAGATCGAGTTGGAGCGAAAGAGTGGGTGCTTTCCCTTCAAAATAATCAAAGACCTGATTCAACATGGAAGTGATCTGTGTCTTGAAATAGTCCTCCGGAAGGATGGCAAGAATGGATGCACTTAATGCCGCAGATTCCGTTTGCCCCATTTCACCCAAATAGCCTTCGATTATTTCCTGAAAAGCAATATTGGAAGAAATCTGTTCAACAAATTCATCCGAGGTGAATGATTTGATGGTGGTTTCGCGATCAAGCACCCAAAATGTGACCGAGGTTGTAACCAAACTGACAAGAATGAGAGGAACTATAACCAGGGATAAAACTATCCCAAAGAATTTTTTCATATCTGCTCTCCATTTTTAGATATCTTATTATTAACATGGAAATTGCTTTTTATCAACATAGTGGCTGATAAAAAAGGGGAGAACACCTGCTGTGTTCTCCCTTATCGTAGAGAAGAAAAGGAATGTTTTTGGGTTATTTCATTACCAGGCTCATTACTGCCTTTTGAACGTGAAGCCTGTTTTCGGCTTCATCGAAGATAGCAGAACGCCATCCTGGACCTTCGGTCTTATCCATGACATCATTATTGACCTCGAGCCCTCGATCGGCAGGCAGGCAGTGTAGATAGATCGCCTTTTTATCGCAGGTATCCATCAGCTCGCTGGTAGTTTTCCAACTCTTATAGGTATCCATGATCTCCTGTGATTTCTTGAAATCATAGGTACCAACCGGGGGTTGGAATAAAGTTACAGGTGCCCATGCTTTGGGGTAAACCACGTTCGCGCCCTTGAAACCTTCCTCAAAATCATTGGTGGTCTTGAATGACCCTCCAGCATCATCGGCGTAGGCTTTGCACTGATCCATAATATCGGGAGCCAGGTCGAAACCCTTGGGATGTGCCAGGGTAACATTCATACCCAGCATGGTAGCGAACAGGATAGCAGATTGGGGAACCGCTCGTGGCTTGTGAACGCTGGGGGAGTAAGCCCATGACATGGTGAAATTCACACCCTTGAAACCGCCGAATTCCTCTTTCACGGTCAGCATATCTGCTAACCCCTGGAAGGGATGGTAAATATCGTCTTCCATATTCAGAACTGGAATATCGGACCAGCGCGCGAATTCCTGTATCAATTTGTGAGCGCCACCGTATTCCCATTCCACAGGGTCGCCATAGCAGCGGATCGCGATGGCATTCCCCATGCGGCTGAGTACACGGGCAACATCCGATACACGTTCGGTACTGTAGGCTACTTCTTTACCTTCCAATGCGGGGGTATAGATCTTGGAGGGATCCAGAAAATGCGCATGACCACCAAGCTGGGTCATGCCTGCTTCGAAAGAATTACGGGTGCGTAAAGATTGGTTGTAGAAAAGCATGAACAATGTTTTTGCACGCAGCAGATCGTCATGATAGATGCCGATGCCATACTGTCGTTTTAACTCTTCTGCAACCTCTAGAATCGTTTTGATTTCCTGTGGCGTGAAATCGGTTTCCGCCAAGAAATCCTTTCCTGCAAAACCTGATGTTTTCATTCTTTATACCTCTTTCATACGTATTTGCCATAAAGGCATTTTTTAAAGTGCAGCTCCTAAAGGGCTTCTTCACAAGCATTTTTGAGAGATGTCAGGCGTACTTTTCTGTCTTTAACAAACCGTTCAATTCCATCCAGCAGCCATTGCGGAGAGAGGTGTGCTTCATCGATCACCTCCTCCAGCGTTCCGCCGGTTCTCCAGCGATCATCCCAATCGGCTGATAAGGCATATTCTTCCGCGAGTGGATTGAATATCCAATCGTGCATGAGCCAGGCAGATTGGGTTGTGATAACCGTCGAATTGATCCGGTCGGTGGGGGTTAGGATAGATCGCTGGTAGGATTCAGGTTGCGCGGCAAACAACTCCGGGCTGGTGGCACATACGATCTTAAGATTCCAACCTTTTTCACGGATGAGGTCGAGGATCTTGAGGATATTTGCCATGGCGCTTGTACCCTGGATGATGAGGGTTCCGTCTTGAGGTTTATTTTCTTCGTATGGTCGGATTACGTATGCTCCTTTCGCGCTTTCAAAATGAGATGGGATATTCAGTTTCTGACGGTCGGGGATCTCGATCTTGGGACGTGTCAGATGCAGTGTGATAATAGGTGCTGGCATTTTGAGCGCTGCGCCCAACATCACCGCTACTTCATTATGCTCCCACGGATGTAAATTGATCACGCTCCCCCGCGGGAATAACTGGGTTACCCCAGGTGCAAAAATTCCAAAATGGGTGCGGCTGTCATCTGCTGTTTCCGGTCCTGAGTGCCCTGCTACCCAGATTACTTTCCCCATTTTCAATGGACAATCCTGTGCCATCTGGCTGAACAGACGGAACATCCCATATTTCAGGTAAGAAAATGATCCGTAGGTAGAGCAGGCACCCCAGAAACCATCGAAATGGTCTTCAGGGTTCTCGGCGAGGTTGGTGCTTGCCATTCCGACCATCAGTCCGGCATTGGCAAACTCGGTGATCTCTTGTGGCAGCAGTACACCTTCCTCCGAGCCATTCAGACCATACCAGCCATAGCCTTCAAAATCATTATATCTCTCTGAAAAACCAGCGATGTTCGTGGAGCCTGCCAGATCTGCCGAACAAACCATGAATAATGGGCGCCGGTACTCTTTTGCACCCAAAGCGTTCACCCATCCACCCCATTTTGCCAGGGCTGCCCGGTTTGCTGTTTGTGTACCGGGAGCAGCGAACAGATCGGTTGGATAATTCTTATAATCGAACAATCGTGGGTCTTCAAAAGGATTTTTGGTTCCACTCACAGACAGTTTGAAGGAAGGTACTTCTGTGGGAACACTTTCTCCTATTTCCACCAGTGTTTTCGCCAGATAATCAACCAGTTCTTGATCATCATGCAGTACCTGCATGACAGCCTGTAAATTGGAGCGGAATTCTGCTGCCAGCGCTTCCTCGCTCTGGGGTGCCTTGCCACCGAGATTTGTAAAAGTGGTTCCATATTTTGCGGCAAAAGCTGCTTTCGTTTCCCAGAAAAGCTCACTGTTCATGGCATGCGGCGTGCCGTGGGATTGGTTATCATATTTCAAATACCCGCGCCCTTTGCGTGTTTTAAACCAGGCTGCGCGTGGTTTTTGATCCAAGTTTTCCAGTTCAGTTAGTTCGAGTAAGGTGCTGGCAACGCTTTGCCATTCACTGCCCTGTTCGGTGCCGACCACTTTCCAGCCATGTGCTCCAAACCAATCCTGTGGGGTTCCATATACCACATCACTGACGCGATGGGCATCGATGCCAAAATCATTCCAATCCAGCAGCATGATGAGATTATTGAGGTTCAATCCCCAGGCGGAATTCATGGTTTCATGTACTGCACCCGGAGTCAACCCAGCTTCGCCTTCCAACGCGAACACGTTGACCATTCCCAGCCCAGCTCGTTTGAGAGCCAGGGCTTCTCCGGCAGCTGCCGGAGTGCCATGTCCGGAAGGTCCGGTGTTGAATTTAATAAAGAGAGTCTTGTCAACGAATTCTGCATGTCCCGATAGTCCGCCAAGTCGACGAAATTCCAGTAAATCTTCCCAGTACAATGCGCGCTTTTCTGCCTGTTTGATCTGGTAGCGTATGTCGCCAGTTTGCTTATATTTCACACGTAACGCTTCATTCAAAACTGCCAGCGTGCTGTAGACCAGGGGAATGGTATGCCCTGCGGATAGGACGAACCGGTCAGCGAACCGTTTTTCTGGTTGGCGGATATCCCAGCGCAGGACCCCGCTCAACATAGTGCTGAGCAGAATATGCACTTTTGAGCGTGAACCACCCGGGTGCCCTGATTGGCGGTAATTCAGAATGATATCGATGACCTGATCGATGATGTCCTTGGTCTTTTCCCAGTGTGGAAACTGGTCTTTTAACACATCCAAATTGATCTGTTCTCTCATCTCATCGGATCTCATATTCATAAGTGTTCATCTTTCCTCAGGGCTGCATTAATCCCTGCCATATTTTTCCCAGTGGGCGCCAAATAATTCTTCCTGGTCAGGCACAACCGGCTTAATCGGTTTGGCAACCCAGGTGATATTGAGGAAATGCTTCCAATGGATATTTTCTGTGGTGATGTTGTTACCCCAGGTACCGCAGCCCAGTGTTAAGGTGATGGGCATGCCGTTGTCATAATTACCGCTGTTGCCGTAACATTGGGGTTGGTTTACCATGATGCGGCTGACGCGCGCCTTTTCACCTAATTCTCGGATATGCTCTTCTTTTTTGGTATGGATGCCGCAGGAATGCCCGCGCCCGTTGTAGGAGGTGATCTTTTCAACGTACTCAATGGCATTTTCAAACGATGAATACTTCCACAGGGTCAATACCACTGATAATTTTTCGCCTGAAAACAGGTCTTCCGCGCCGATCTTCTCGCCCAGAACCATCAGGAATTTCTTATCTTGTGGAAGGTCAACTCCTGCGATGCGTGCGATGGTGCCGGCGTTTTGAGCGATGATATCCTTGTTCAAATGAGCGCCATCCGGCCACATAGCCTTGCCCAATTTCACTTTTTCTTCTGCATTGCACAGATACCCGCCGTTTTCCTCCAGCTTTTTCACCATTGTGTCGAAAATGGATTCCTGGATAACAACGGAATTCTCGGAGGAACAGGAAGTAGCCAGATCAAAAGTTTTGCTGAGGAAGATCTTGTGGGCAGCATCATCGAGATCAGCGCTTTCATCGACAATGCACACGGAATTACCGGCGCCCACGCCGTATGCAGGTTTTCCACTGGAATAAGCTGCTTTTACCATTCCGGCGCCGCCGGTAGCCACGATCAGGTCTACCTCCTTCATCAATGCCTGGGTTAGTTCAATGCTGGGTTCTTCCAGACACTGGATTAAATCGAGAGGTGCGCCTACCTGTTGCAGCCCTTTACGCATGATCTCAACGTTCAACGCGCAGGTTTTCTTTGCGCGCGGATGGGGAGCAAAAATGACTGCATTACGGGTTTTCAGCATGGGCAGGCAGTTCCCCGGCAACGTGGCACTGGCATTGGTGACCGGAGTAAGTGCGCCGATAACGCCGACCGGTTTGGCATATTTCAATAACCCGCGCTCCTGATCTTCTTCGATCAGACCGACGGTTTTTAACCCGTGCAGATCGCGCAAGGCACCCAGGGTTTTCTTCTGATGCTTCACCAATTTGTCTTCATAAACCCCCATACCGGTTTCTTCGTATGCCAGACGTGCGCATTCCTCAGCATGGATATAAGCCTGCCACCCTACGGCAGCCACCATTTCATCCACCTGCTCCTGTGTCCAAAACTCGATTTCTTGCTGGGCTTTGTGTGCTTTTTGCACCAATTCTTTGATCAGATCAGTCATGCTTTTTCCTGTATCTTTCTCTATTCCAATACCAGATCCACCAATTTCATATCATCCCCACCGTCCACTGCTAGCGCTTGACCGGTGATGAAGCTGGCTTCATCACTGGCAAGGAACAAACCGGCATAAGCCAGGTCGGCGGGACATCCCTGCCGGGCTGTTTTAGGTTGGTGGCGGATAAGGGGGATTGGATTGGGTTTTACAACGGGGTCTTTTACGGGTTCGTATTCGAATAACCCTGGCAGCAAGCAGTTAACCCTGATACGATCTTCCAGATAATCATTTGCTAGATTCTTGGAAAACTCGATCATGCCTGCTTTGGTATAGGCATATAAGGGATTCGCCATACGACGAACATTTTCTGATGCCACGATGTTAACGATAGAGCCGCCGTTGCCCTGTTTGAGGAACTGGATGACTGCTGCTTTACAGGTGTTATACACAGCTGTGAGATTGCTTGCGATGATACGATTGTATGCTTCTTGAGAAATCTCGTGTAATTTTTTATCCAATTCAACCCAACCACCCCCGATATTGTTATAAAGCACGTCCAACCTGCCATAGGTGTCTACAGTTAGGTCAATCATGTGCTGGATATCTTCCGGTTTGGTGGCGCTTCCTGGACAAATGGTCACCTCCCCACCTTTGTTCTTGATCATAGCAGCAGTTTCTTCAAGAACGTTCTCGCGTCTTGCCACAATGACAAGTTTTGCCCCTTCTTGAGCGAACAATAAGGGCGCACTTCTGCCAAGATGTTCACCAGCTCCTACAAACAGGATGACTTTATCCTTTAATCGATCCATTGGATTCCTCCATTCGGTTATTTAATTGCATAGCTGTCACTATTTTTTCCTTCGTTACGGGTAGTTCGTTGATCCATACTCCCACCGCATCATGAATGGCGTTCACTACCGCTGGTGCGGTGGGGGTCAATGCCAGTTCGCCCATCCCCTTGGCGCCAAATGGTCCTTTGGGGTGCGGGTCGGTGATGGGGATGGGGATGATCTCTGGAATGTCGCGAAAACGCAGCAAACCAAGGTCTTTCATTTTTAAAGAAGTTGGAATTCCGTGCTCCAGTTCAAAGGATTCGCTCAAGGCATAACCAAGCCCTTGGATGGCAGCTCCCTCGATCTGACCGATCACGTTCTTGTAAATGATAGGAGTCCCTGAATCGTGCGCGGCGATGATCTTCAACACACGCACGTTACCAGTTTTGCTATTAACAGCAACGATGGCTGCCTGCGCTCCAAAATCGTACGCAAAATGCAGAGGCGCCGCAGGCACCTTCGGCTTTGATTCCACATAATCAGGAGCTGGTTGGGTGGTGGGCGCATGATAATCGGAGAGACATTTGAAGGTCTCATCACCCCCCGCCAGGTCTTTTAATGAAATGTATACTTGTTTGGTTTGTGAATTGATGAATTGACCATCGCTGATTTCAAGCTCATCGCTTGCGACTCCAAATTCCTCACTCACTGCTTTCCACAACTTTTCTTTGAGACCGCTGGCAGCTAGGTGAACGGCGTTGCCAGAGACAAAGGTGGCTCGCGAGGCGGTGGTCATACCGCCATGCGGGTCAAAGCGGGTGTCACCTGTATGTACCTTGATTGAACTGAGCGGTACGCCCAAAATGCGTGCCGCGATGACCGCCATTACCTGGGTGGAACCCTGCCCCATATCAGCGGCGCCATGTCGCACCAGGAAAGTTCCATCTTTTTCCAGTATGACCTGTGCACCAGCTTGGTCGGGTATATTCGACCCCAATCCTACGTTCTTATAAGCACAGGCAATGCCAACCCCGATTTTCTCCTCTTCAGATGACTCCGGGATGTTGGTTTTTGCTAGTTCAGCTTGTACAGCCTTGAGACACTGGATCATTCCAGCGCCTACATCAGGAGTGAGAACATCTCCGGTGATGGTAGCTTTGCCCAGATCCAGCGCGTTTTTCAATCTGGTTTCGATCGAATCTAGTTTCAAGGCGTCAATGATGCGCTGAAAATGAGTTTCAGCTGCAAAGGTGACCTGCGGGCTGCCATATCCACGAAACGCGCCGCAGGGCATATTGTTGGTATGCACTGCGTAGGTATCCACATTCACATGGGGAATCTCGTATGGACCGCAGGCAAATGCCATCATGCGGAATAGTACTGCTTCTCCGGCAGAGGCGTACGCACCGGTATCACCATACACTTTGATGTCAGCTGCTACCAATCTGCCATCTTTTGTTGCGCCAACTTTGTAATCAAGCTCTGCTGCATGCCGTTTATAACTCACCAGCAGGGATTCGGTGCGATCCCAATGGACCTTAACCGGATGCTGTGTGGTGACAGCTGCCAGCGCGGCGTGGATCTGCCCGGCGATATCCTCTTTCCCGCCAAAACCACCGCCCATATACATATGCGCGATCTGCACTTTTTCCTCGGGTAAACCCAGTGCCTGTGCGATCTGGTGACGGTCATCGGTAGGACCCTGGCTGCCGACGTAGATCTTAACGACACCATCTTCTTCCAGGGTTGCGATGCTTGTTTCCGTTTCCATGTAAGCATGCTCCACGAAGGGCACCTTGTAGGATTCTTCCAGAATGATATCCGCTTCTTCAAATCCCTTGCTGATGTCACCTTTGGAGATGTGGAAGTGCTTCAATACATTGGGCATATCTGGATAAACATCTTTCAAGCGTGGGTGAAGTACAGGGGCATCCGCAGCCAGCGCCTCGCGTACATTACTGATGATGGGCAATGGTTCGATTTCTACTTCGATGGCATCCAGAGCTGCATCAATCGTTTCATTGGATTCCCCGATCACCAATGCCAGCGTATCGCCAACGTATCGTACGATCTCATCACAGAATATGGGCTGGTCAGGGACGATCACGCCAAATATATTCTTGCCGGGAATGTCCTTACTGGTGAGAATACGAATGATCCCGGGCATATTCTCAGCTTTTGAAATATCCACTTTTTTCACTTTGCCGTGTGGCACGTTAGCGCGCAGTGCTTTGGCATACAACATATCTGGAAATTTCAGGTCGTCGCTGTAAACCAATACCCCGGTTAATTTTTCCAATGTCATGTACTCATTGGCGGTGTCTTCGTCTGTCCAGGTGCTCTTCTCATCTCCACGCAGGATAGCGGCGGCTCTCTTGATCGAACGATCAAAGCGATTCAATCCTGCGCAGCGGCATAATACGCCGGAGATAGCCCGCGATATTTCTTCATCGGTCGGATCGGGTTTTTCATCTAGCAAAGCTTTGGCAGATAAAATAGCACCCGGTGCGCAATATCCGCATTGGAAGATGCCATCCTGAATGGCTGTCTGAAGCAGCGGGTGAGGCGGATTTCCATTGACGATCAAATTCTCGATGGTTTCGACCACTGCGCCATTAAGCTCTTTCATAAACAATTTGCAAGATGTGCGTGCTTTCCCGTTCAGGATGATCTTACATAATCCACAGGTTCCCTCACTGCTGCAGCCCTGTTTGGTACCGGTAAGGTTGAGTTCATCGCGCAAGTAACGCACAAGCGTCCAGGAGAGATGTTCTGGTTTTACTTCAATTTTTTGACCATTTACTTGTAATGTGATTTTATCCACTAACTCTCTCCTCTCTCTACCGGTCTACCAGCCAACGCCATGCAGGACCATCTTTTGGCCATGGCATGTTCAATAGGTCACGTGTCTCTTTTCCGGCTCTGGTGATGAGATCCTCTCGAGATTCCATCACCTGCGCCATTACTTTTTCTTCATCCATTGAGATCACTTTTCGTGATTCCATCAGAACTTTTCCATCCACGATGGTATGGATCACATCACTACCACGAGCGCTGTAAACCAGCTTGGGCAGCCAGCGTCCGACAGGTAGCAGGTGGGGCTGTTTGAAATCCACCACGATCACGTCCGCTCTTTTTCCTTTTTCCAATGAGCCGACTTCTTTATCAATTCCCAGTACCTTAGCACCACCGATAGTAAGCATTTCAAACAGTTGTTCTGCGGTCACCGCTTCAGCATCCAGTTTGGATGCTTTTTGTAGCATTCCTGCCGTACGAGCGACTTCCAGCATGTCATAGGTGTAGCTGGCTGCGCCATCCGTCCCCAACCCGATGGTAATTCCCCGGCTCAGCATGTGGCTGATGGGCGAGATGCCATATCCCAGATACGCATTTGCAACCGGGCAGTGCACCACCTTGGTCCCGGTTTTTGCCATGATCTCGATCTCTCTATCAGAAAGCCAAACAGCATGGAACATGACGCCCCGCGGACCGGTCAATCCAAGACTGTTGAAATGTTCCAGATCGCGCTCACCAAAGTGGCGGATGGTGTAAGAATTGATCTCGATCCAGCCTGCCACATGGGTGCTGACGTTGATATCCAATTCTTTACTTAAAGCTACCAATTTAAGCATTAAGCTCTCACTGATATCCTCTGTGGAACCCGGACCGAGAGCGACGGTTGTGCGCTTCTTACCGTGCCATGTATCGTGGAATCTGCGTGCTTCATTGATGAGCAGGTCTTGACTCTGGATCATGGTCATATCATCCGCATCGCGCTGCACGCCGGCAAAGGTTTCATCCAGAAAACCGAATACCATCTGAGCGCGCATTCCGGATTGATCGAAAATTTCTGTCACGCGATAAATATTTTCCATATCAGTGTGCAGATACCAGTGATCGGATATGGTAGTAACACCATTGCGGATCATTTCCAGGGCAGCTAGAGACGCGCCTGCTTGAGCATTATCCGGCGTGATCTTCGAGACGACCGGGATCAGGAAACGCCAGTTCCAGGGGTTGAAATGCATGTCATAACCCAACCCCTCGATCATGGATTGATACACATGCGAATGACCGTTGATCAATCCGGGGCAGACTACACACCCACCGGCATCCAGTGTTTTTTCCGCTTCCATTTCCAGGTGCGGCGCGATCTCGAGGATCTTGCCATCGTGGATGGCTACATCACAATTTTCCAATACGCGCCTGTCTGGGTCCATGGTGATCACAACACCGTTTTTAATAAGTAGATCAATTGCCATTTTCATTTCTCCATAAGGTAATTAGGTTCAATAATTCCATGCGGGATCGCGTGCCCCCAACCTGCATCACAGGTGATCTCATTCCCATTCCAGACTTCTTTCCCCCGCACCAAGGTTTTACTTACAAATCCTTGTAATTGCCATTTCTCATAAGGGAGGGTGGTAATTCTGGAGTCTTTTCCAAGGGGTTGCACGATCCATTTCTTTGCCGGGTCAAAAATAACCAGATCGGCATCCATACCGGGTTCAATTGTGCCTTTATGATCGGCGATACCAGCCAGTGCAGCGGGGGTAGTAGCGAATGCTTCCACAAAACGTTGCATGGATAGTTTTCCTCGTTCCACTCCGAAGGTATATACCAATGGCAGGCTTAATTCCAAGCCTGCGATACCCGCTTCGGCATCTTTGGGTGCTGGTCGTGGTTTTTCCGGGTCGGGTAGAGCATCTAGAAAATGATCGCTCACCAAAATATCGATTACGTCGTTTTCCAGTGCTTGCCACAAGATGTCATTATCATGCTCCCCACGCAATGCGGGAGTCACGATGGCTCGTTCCGGAAAATCCATGATATTTTTCTGATTAAGGATCAAATAGTGGGGTGTGGTCTCTGCTGTAACAGCGGTCCCCCAGCCCTTATATCGATCGATCAACTCCACACTGCGAGCGGAGGATACATGACATACATGGATGGGTGCGCCAGCAGCGCGAGCCATCTCGAGCATGCGCGCCACAGCCACATTTTCCGCTTCTGGTGGATTGGCTTTGTAGAAACCGGATGGATTGCTCCAGTCCACTTCTTGCAACATACTGGGCTCTTCCATGTGTACCGCCAAACGGATTCCACTGTGTGCTGCAAATTGGACCGCTTTCCATAAGAGTTCGTCGCTTGGGTGCGAAAGCATGAATATCTTAAATTGGCTGACGCCGCACGCACTCAACTCCGCCAGATGATCGAGGTCTTCCATATCAACCACAATTCCTCCGGTAAAGCCGAAATCGCACACGCATTCTTGATCTGCCCAGGCAGTGCGTGCGCGCCATTGCTCGCGCGATGTTACGGTTTTAAAAGGAGGCATATCAATAACAGTGGCGATCCCGCCTTTGACAGCAGCGCATGAGCCGTGAAAGAAGGTCTCTGCTCCATCCTGGATATGGGCGTGTAAATCGACCCCGCCGGGCAGGATCCAACACCCTTTTGCATCGATAATGGGTTCGTTCAGCCGAGCGGACTGATTCGCACCAGTATGAATTGCCTCGATCTTTCCCATTTTAATGGAAAGATCAGCTTCTTGAAAGCCATTATTTCGCCATGTTTTTCCATTCTTAACTAACGTCATATCAATCCTCTACGCAAGATCGATCGTTCCACCAGATATTCCCAGCAGTACCACCTAATATCCACTCCAGCTCAGTTGTGGGAAAGCCCAGTTCCTGTTTAAACGTTTCTAGATTCTGTGCATAGCTCCAATGCTCCTCAATGAATGGAAAATCGGAACCCCACATACAGCGTTGCGGTGTGAATCGATTCGCGACTGCGGATAATAACTGCCAGGTATCACGGTAGGGAGCCTTTTGTTTGGAGTAATAATTCAAACCGGATAATTTCACATAGATGTTGGGGTACTCACATAACTCCAGCAAATCTTGAAAGGGGCTATCCATGGGGGAGGAACCGATCTCTGGGCGTGCCAGATGATCAAGAATGATCTTAATGGATGGATATTTTTCAGCCAGAGTACGAACCATCGAAAAGTGTAGCGGGGTCAACTGAAGACAAACCGGTATTTTCAGCGTGTCGATCGTATCCCATAGTGTCATAAAGTTTTCATTGTCAATAGTAGCGGGTGGATTGAGGTGCAGGTTGATGCGTAGCCCATTAGCGCCATTTTGTATTAACGATTGGAGATCGAGCCCTGCATGGGCTGAAAGGGGATTGACCAGCACAACCCGGCGCAGCCGTTCCTCATTTCCTCTGGCGCATTCCATCAGATAGGAGTTATCCCAACCATAGGGTGTGGGTTGCACCAAAACAGCATGTTCTATGTTTTGTTGGTCCAATAACGCGAGAAAACGCGATAGGGATGCTTCTTCCTGCGGAATATATCCTCCGATGGGATTCCATGGATATTTTTGTGGGTCGAGAACCCAAACGTGGGCGTGCGCATCAACGATCATTGGAAGCGACTCTCCAGTCCGCGCACCACACGATATCCGGCATCCAGATAGGGTACCTCGATGCCTTTTTCCTGTGCGATGCGCCAAATATAACCGCCGGTATCTTCGATTTCTGTTTTGCGTTCTCGTTCGATATCCAGCAGCATGGCTTGTTTGTATCCTTTTCCACCCCGTTCTTCCCATTCCAACCCATGTTTTTGAACATTGCGCACACCTTCTACAATGCTACCTGTACAGCGATCCATGACCTCAATGGTCGGGTAATCTTTGATGGTAACTCCAATGGCGTTGGCTACTTTCACCATATCGCGTGTGATCATGACCATCAGGTGGGCGAAATCAGAGGATTGCATTACATCGGTTTGGGGTAAGCGGGAAAGCACAGCGCTGATGGAGGAAGGGGTCCACCAGATCACCTTGCACCATTCTACGCCTTCAATATCGCTGGATGCTTCACAGGGCAAGCCGGCTTTGTTGAAGAGGTCAACCACTTCTTTTACAAACGGGGTGATGCCGTCGAACGGGTTCCCAATCCAGGTGGGAAAATCATCATCGCCACGATGAACCTTGCCATAATCGATCAATGAACCTGCTACCCGGCTTACGATCCGCAAGATCTCTGCCTGGGGAAATAATGCCCGGAATTTCTCACCATGCCCCAATCCATTCTGTACCGAGGCAATGGCTTTGGTGTGGACATGACTGATGCTTTCCAATGCGGTTTGGGTGTCGTGATTTTTAACTGCCACAATGACCAAATCGGTTTCTTTGACCTCGTGCGGATTGGTGGTGGCAAAAACCGGCACAAAGATATTGCCTTCCGGTTTTTCGATCAGCAGGCGATGGTGGTTCCTGCGGATCTCATCTACATGTGCTTGCCTCCGGAACAACAGAGTTACGTCTGCCCCGGCATTTGCCAGATATGCACCCACTAACGCGCCCCATCCGCCAGCACCCAGTACGACAATTTTCATAAAAAATCTCCCAAAAAACTTGTTTCAAAAACAGATATTCAAATGAGCATTTCCAAATATCAATGAACGATGTTGAAAATCCGGTCTATGTCAAGGCTGTCTCGGCACTGCGATGCTTTGCGTTTAGTGCTTTTCTCTTGCGCTCGTCGGCAATGGCTGAACCCAGCAAGACGACCAGCGTTGAGACATAGGGCAGCATTAAAACTACTTGAGATGGAAGCCCGAACTGTTGTAAGCGTAATGCCAGTGCATCGGCAAAACCAAACACCAGACAGGCGATCAAACTGCGTACCGGTTTGGCTTCTCCAAAATTAATGGCTGCTAGCGCCAACCAGCCTCGTCCAGCTGTCATACCCTCAGAGAAAAGTGTCAGATACGAAAGGGAAAGAAAAGAACCGCCAAATCCACAAAACACACCACAAAGGATCATGGATAGATAGCGCATTTTCTTCGGATTGATCCCTACCGATTCGGCGGCATCTTGATTTTCGCCTACCGAACGTAAATGAAATCCAAAAGGTGTCTTGTACAGGATAAGATAAACTAACCATACACTGAAGAAGGCAATATACACCAGTGGAAAATGCCCGCTTAACAAGTCACCGAGAACTGGGATATCTTTTATGAAAGGTATTTCTACAGTTTTAAAACCAATTATTAAATCAGATTGGTAGAACCCGGTTGAGTCAAGCATGGTTACCAGTAAGTAATTTGTCATTCCAGACGCAAAAATATTCATTGCGAGTCCTACAATGATGGCATTGGCTTTGAGCTCGAGATGGACGACGGAGAAAAACAAACAGGCAATAACACAGGCAACTACAGCATACAATAAGCCCCCCACAGGACTTCCGGTATTTACACTACCAACAACTGCAAAGAAGGCGCCAATATTTAAAAGTGCTTCTAGCCCAACATTGAAAATACCGGCTTGACTGGAGAATATTCCGCCTAGAGTGGCAAAAAGAACAGGGGTTGCCATACGGAATGTTGTTGCGAATAAGGATAATGTAAATATGCGACTTAGATCTATGCCACCCATTTTTCCAACCTCCTTCTGATGTAAGGAACGAACACTGTAACGGTCACGAAGAACATGATGGATCCCTTCACCATTACAACCGCAGTTTGAGGAACCCCTGTCGCAGATTGCATCGCTAGTGCCCCGTTTGCTAACGCACCATAGAAAAGGGATGCAGGCAATACTCCCAGAGGATGGTTCTGGGCGAGTAAGGCGATCATCATGCCATCCCACCCATATCCGGAAGAAAACGAGCCCAGGAAGCGCCCGAAAAAGCCGGTGATCATGATGGCACCGCCTAAACCAACAATGGCACCACTCATGGTCATTGCCAGGATATAGCTGCGATTGACTGGAATGCCGGAAGCAGCGGCGAAATCTTTATTGAGCCCCACCATGCGCATTTCATACCCGGTTTTCGATTTAAAGAGGAACCAGTAAACGAAGATGGCAACTGCGATTGCGATAATGAACCCTATGTTTAGCGTTGAACCTTGCATTAATTTAGGAAGACGCGCGCTGGCATCCAATACCGGGCTGCCTGCTAAGGTTGCTGTGGGATCTTTGAAGGGGAAAGCGATCAGGTATTCTGTAAAACGGATACCGATATAGTTCATCATCAATGTTGTGACCAGTTCTGTGATGTTCCAGCGCAGCTTGAGATAAATGACGGGCAATGTCCAAATTGCACCGCCCAGGCAACCTGCGATCAAACAAAGTGGGATGTGAACATAACTGGGCAATCCATGGATGCTGAAGCCTACCCAGGCGGCAGCAAAAGCGCCCATATAAAGCTGTCCTTCCAGACCCAGATTTGTAACGTTAGTCCTGAAAGCCAGGGCGCCTGCCACACCAGCCAGAATCATTACGGTTGAACGATCAAGCGTATCCGCAAATTTGAGCCCGTTTCCAAAAGCTCCAATCCACAGCGCTTTATAAGCGGCGATGGGATCTTTCCCGGAAAGAAAAATGACCAAAGCACCAATTAGGATGGAAATCAAGAAAATAATGGCGTAATTTGCCACCTGTGTGCCGGCTTCAACGAATATTTTTTTGAAAAATGAATTAACAGGTTTGCGCGTTGTCTTCTGCATTGCAACCTCCTTCACCGCCGGTCATTAATTGACCCACAACCTGACGGATACCTTCATACCAGAAACCGGCATTATAAATTTTCCCGTTGTAGAAAACGATAATACGATCACTAAGAGCGATGATTTCATCCAGATCAGCGGATAATAGTAAAACCCCTGCTCCGCGATCGGCATAATCAACCAACATCTGTCGGATTGCTTCAGTACCTGAAATATCGATTCCACGGGTGGGTTGAGAGGCAATTACGATTTTTGCTTTGTCCAATCCCAATTCTCTTCCCGCGATTACCCGTTGGATATTACCCCCCGAAAGATTTCCCGCTTTCACATTGATACCTGGCGTTGAAACCTGAAATTTTTTAACAAGGCTGTCTGACAGATTATTGATTTCTCTCATCATCAAAGACATGCCATTGGTATATGGCTTGTTATAGTATTCACTGGTAATTAAATTTTCCCAGATCGCTGCATCCACTGCTACGCCCGAACGATAGCGGTCTGAAGGGATATATGCCACTCCTGATTCCCGAATCCCTCTGGTGGAAAACTCCTGCACTTCTTGCCCGTCAATGGATATTTTTCCAGTAAGTGCGGGACGGAGACCCATCAGTGCTTCTACAAATTCCTCCTGACCGTTGCCGTCCACACCTGCAATTCCCAGTATTTCACCGCTGTGCAGTTCAAGGTTGATATTCTTTACGGCTAGCAAGTCACGGGAGTTGAGTACGCTCAAGTTTTCAATATTGAGGACAACATCCTTTTCTCTGTTTTCAGGTGTTTCTCTGATGCGTCCCCCGATCGTTTCGCGTCCTACCATCATCTCTGCCAGCTCACAATCATCTGTTTCGCAGGTTCTGACAGTACCTACCACTTTGCCCTGTCGCATTACGGTAGTGTTGTCGGATATCTCTAGCACTTCGCGTAATTTATGGCTGATAAAAAGGATGGTTTTTCCTTGTTTCGCCAACCCGCGCAGCATGGAGAATAATTCTTTAGTCTCTATGTCTGTTAGAACAGCAGTGGGTTCATCCAGGATCAAAATATCTGCCCCGCGGTACAATGCTTTGAGAATTTCAGCTCTTTGTTGCTCACCAACAGAGGCATTCAAGGTTAATTTATTAACGTTGACATCCAGGTTGTATTGATCTGAAATTCTCTGTACTTTTTCAATTAATGCTTTTTCATCAATGAAAACCCTTTTATGCGGTTCAACTCCAAGTACGATATTTTGGGCGAGGGTGAAAGAGGGTACCAGCATAAAGTGCTGGTGCACCATGCCGATCCCTTTTGAAATAGCATCCCTGGCGCTGGAGAGTTTAACGATCTCACCTTTAACTCGAATATCTCCTGAATCCGGTCGATATAATCCATAGAGAATTTTCATCAAGGTTGTCTTCCCCGCTCCATTTTCACCAACGATCGCTCGAATCTCTCCTTTTTCAATTTCCATACTCACGCGATCATTGGCGAGAACTCCTGGGAAGGTTTTTGTAATGTTATTAACTGATATCGCTTCTGCCATAGTTTCACCGTTCTATGAATTCCAATATCGTTTGGTTTTATAATCATTTGTTTGGGACCTTTCTCCATTTTTAAGGTCCTAAAAATATCGCGTGGAGAAAGGTCCCGGATAGAATTTATTGATTAGTTAGGACGTGTGACAACAATCTCGCCGCTAGCGATTGCGGTTTTGATTTCACCCAATTTTTCTTTTACTGCAGTGGGGATTTTGTCTCCCATGACGGACATGTCAGTGATGTTCATAACGCCAGAAGTGACACCATAGGCAATCTCTCCGGAAGTGAATTCACCTGCGTATTCACGTGCGATCACATCATAAACAGCACGATCTGTCCATTTCAGGACTGAGGTCAAGATATGTCCGGGAACTTCATTATCCCAGTCAATATCGCTCGCGATTGCGTAGGCACCGGTCTCTTCAATGGCTTCAAACACACCCACGTCACCAGCTGAACCACATACAGAGTAGACGATGTCTACGTCCTGGTTCTCGATCATGGCGAGCGCCAATTCTTTGGCTTTGGCAGGGTCGCGGAATGAGCCAACATAAGCAACCACTACTTCAACTTCTGGATCGATGTATGCGACGCCTTGCTGTAGACCAGAAAG
>DMDF01000189.1 GCA_003446605.1 Anaerolineaceae bacterium | reverse complement strand
TTATTGCAGGCATTATTGGAGCGCGTTTATGGCATGTATTCACCCCTTCAAAATCAATGGGGGCCGGGGGCGATTATTATCTTTCCAATCCGATTGAAATCTTGATGGTCCGTAAAGGCGGTTTGGGAATCCCTGGTGGAATCCTGGGTGGGATATTAGCACTGATGATCTATTCACGAAAGAAGAAGATCAATTTTTACACCTGGGCGGATGTGATCATCCCTGGGGTAGCGCTGGCACAGGCGATTGGTCGCTGGGGGAATTTTATTAATCAAGAACTGTATGGTTCTCCCACCGATCTCCCCTGGGCGATCTACATCGATGAGGCGAATCGTTTACCGGAATATATGCAGTACTCTACCTACCATCCCATGTTCCTGTATGAATCATTATGGAACCTGATGAACATGTTCTTGCTGCTTTTAATGGAAAGGCAGTTAAAAGATAAATTGATCCCTGGTGATCTTTTATTTACCTATTTGATCGTATATCCGCTTGGAAGGTTCCTGCTCGAATTTATGCGGCTGGATTCTTCGTTAGTGGGAGGGGTCAATATCAATCAGGTAACCATGGTGGTTGTCATGATATTCTCGATTGTGATGTTGATCATAAGACATCGTAAATTTTCGAAGCAGATACCTGAAGGAACGGATGAGGTAATTCCTTCCGAAGAGGAAAATGAAGCAGAATCAGAGATGCAGTAAACATTAATAAAGTTTCGATATTTTTTTCACTCCAGATCCTTAAAATTAAGATAACTTAATCATACAGAGAGGAACAGAAATGATGTTTAGTGAAAAATTGATCAAAGAAATGAATGTGCAGATCAGACATGAATTGTATTCTGCGTATTTATACCTATCCATGGCGAGCCATTTTGATGCCCAAAATTTGAAAGGCTTTGGACATTGGATGAAAGTTCAGGCAAAAGAGGAAATGGAACATGGTATGAAATTCTATGAATATCTCAACAGCCGCGGCGCCAAGGTGAATCTCGAAGCGATTGAGCAGCCACCCCTGGAATTTGGAACTCTGGTTGAGATCTTCGAAATGGTATTGGGACATGAAAAAAGCGTTACTGACCGCATTAACTTGCTGTATAGCATAGCGGTCGAAGACAAAGATTATGCCAGCCAGTCTTTTCTGAACTGGTTTGTAGATGAGCAGGTGGAAGAAGAAGAACATGCAGGAGAAATTTTGGAAACCTTGAAAAAAGTTGGTGACAAAGGTACTGCATTGTTCATGCTCGATCGTTCTCTTGGAGGACGGGCAGAATAACTCAAAAAGAACGAAAAGAGCTGCTTTTATATGAGCAGCTCTTTTTTATTTACCAACCCTGTAAAAATGGTTCCCATTCCTCATTTTCTGCGATGTGTTTTTCAAAAATGTATTCTGCTGACGAAGGGGGTGCGTGAGGTTTACTGTGCAGCTGCATATTGGTCATTTCAAGTGTTCTACCACCCTTTAAGTGGTTGCATCTGGCGCAAGCAGTAACAACATTCTCCCAGGTATGGGCACCGCCCAGATGCTTTGGGATAACATGATCGATGGTTAATTCATCACTGTGCTTCCCGCAGTATTGGCAGGTGTAGTTATCCCGCCGAAATATCTCTTTGCGTGATAATGGAACCTGTGGTCGGGGGCAGTGCACCATGTATTGAAGCCTGATGACGGATGGTTTTGGATAGTCTTGGTTAATGGTATGGATGACACCCCTTCCGTTCAAAACCAGAGAGGCTTTATCAAGGTAGATCAATCCTATTGCACGATGGGTGCTGCAGATATTGATCGGTTCAAAATTTGCGTTTAGGACTAATACAGTTTTCATGTTGCTCTTGAGCAGGATTATAGCACGAGTAGCAAGGCACATATTAAAGAATGATTAAGAAAAGCAGGTTGAAAGCGTGATGGTATAATGCTTTTCAATTCCAAGTAATTTTAGCGGAGGTACGTGTGAATATTGATGACCAAGTTGCTTTGTTGATGCAGGGAACCGAATACGGAGACGATGAGATCAAAGAATCTATGAGGGAAGAGTTAAAGCAGCGCCTGAACCAGGCTGAAAAAGAAAACCGTCCTCTGCGTATCTACTGCGGTTATGACCCTACCAAAGCAGACCTTCATCTTGGACATACTGTTACCATGCGCAAATTACGCCAATTTCAGGAACTGGGGCATCATGTTATATTCTTAATTGGTGATTTTACCGCGTTGATCGGTGATCCTTCTGATAAGGATGTTACCCGTCCTATCCTGACACGTGAGCAAGTTGAAAAGAACGCACACACATATGCAGAGCAGGCTTTCCGCATTCTGGACCCCCAAAAAACAGAGATTCGCTACAATTCTGAATGGCTTTCAAAGTTGGGTTTCGCTGACCTGATTAAGGTTGCGTCTAATTTCACGGTACAGCAATTCCTCTCCCGTGAGAAATTTAAATTGCGCTGGGAGAAAGGGGATCCGATCTATATCCATGAAACATTCTATGCTTTCATGCAGGGTTTTGATGCCTATTCTCTGGATACGGATGTGCAGATAGGCGGCACTGATCAATTCTTCAATATTATGATGGCTGGGAGAAAGATCATGAGCGCGTTGGGAAAGCAGCCCAACATTGTTATCACACTTCCCATCCTGCCGGGTACAGATGGTGAAATAAAGATGAGCAAATCACTAGGGAATGATATTCCCATCACCACCAATGCTGATGATATGTACGGCAAATTGATGAGTATCCCTGATAAAGCCATGCCGCAATATTTCCGTTTGGTAACGCGCTGGACGCCCGACCGGGTAGATGCCCTTGAAAAAGAGCTGGCGGCGGGGAAAGTGCATCCACGCGACGCGAAGATGAGCCTTGCTTATGAGGTTACCGATACTTTTTATGGAAAAGAGCAAGCTGATAAAGCACAGCAAGATTTCATCTTGAAATTCCAGAAAAAAGAGATCCCGGATGATATTCCCTCATTCATAATCACTGCAGACCAGACTTTATTGGATGTGATGATGGCTGCAAAGTTGGCGCCTTCCAAGAGCCAGGGGAAACGGCTTTTTGAACAGGGTGGTGTTTCGTTGGATGGAGAGACCATCGCTGACTGGGGCACATTCGCTAGACCAGGTGTGCTGCAAGTGGGTAAACGAAAGTTTCTGGAACTAAAACTCTAGTCTTGATTGGTTTGACTGAACCGGTAAATCGCATCGCTGATAGAACGAGCTTGTTCTTCGTCCGCATTTTCGAGAACGATCACAACGATCGTTCTTTTTGAATCACTATCGGCTGAGGTGCTCTGCATGATCCATTGATATGTACCGTTCTCATCCAAGGCAGTACCCTGGAAGGTCCAGCATCCTTTTTCCTGCAGAAAGAATTCACTCAGTAGAAAATTAGCTTGATTCCGGGTGAGTTGAGAATTCTCCAGGTTTGTTTGAGTTTGAAAGGTCGATTCAGATACAACAGCCTCATCCATCACCAAATGCAATTCAGGGGTGTTCTCTTGATAATTGAGACGTAATACTGCCTGAGCAACAAGCAGGGGTGAAAAGCGGATTTGCTGCTGACCCAGCCCATAGGATATCGGGTTGGATAGATTCTCCACCAAATAAGTCTCTGATAAGGGTAAGGCAACACTGGGGTGAGAGAAGAAACCAAATGCCGTTAAATGATCTTTGATGGATTGGCTGGGGATATCTTCCAGTAATTTATAGAGAGCATACGGACAGCCATGCTGCGCCATGCTTTTGTCGATGACGTCATTGGGGAAAAAGAGAGAAGAAGAACAGTTATTTGGTCCTATGCTTGATTGTGATTCTGGGGCAGGGGAAAAGTCTTGCCATGTTTCTTCATCAAGTAAAAATGGAATTAATATACTGCCAGCGGGATAGGAACCTTGCATGACCCGATTCAAAAAAAGTGCGTCTTCATCCTGATTCCAGTTCTCCCAATTCTCATCCAGTTCATTTGCATTAAAACCAGGGTGGGATGCAATTGCCAGAATTTCCCCGTTGGATCCATCCACAACAATAGCGGAACCATAAAGGTCCCCGAATAATGAATCCAATTCCTGTTGAATATCGAGGTCAAGTGTTAACTGCACGTCAATGCCAGTAGGAGGTTGATCGTAGATCAGGTGATTAAACCAGACATACGATTTCGGGTATCCCTGGTATCCACGCAGATACTCATTAAGAGATTCTTCGATCCCAGAACGTCCATAACGGGAGTGGCTGAAGCCAATGGTGTTCGAGAGCAAAGGATAAGGATAGAACCGGTACAAAGTTCCTGTTGTACCCTGGGTGATAGCAAGGGGAGAATCATCCCGATCATAAATTGTTCCGCGCGAAACATATTGATCAGCGAAGATTAAACGGGGGTTGTCGCTGCGGCTCTGCAGATCATCTGCCCTGACGAATCCCCACCAGAAAAGCACGAATTCGATCAGGAGCAAAGCGATCATAAATAGCGAACCGATCACGGAAAGTGCTTTTTTTATGGAATAGGTGTGCTTTTCGCTCACAACCGTTGTGGAGGTAGATGGTTCCATGCAAAACAGCAGCGAGATGGCAAAAAAAGCTGAGACATAGGATGACCCCCCATATGATACAAAAGGCAGTGTAACCCCAGTGATAGGTAGCAGACGGATATTTCCTCCAATGATGAGAATGGCTTGTGCTACCAAATAGGTTGTCACGCCTGCGGCAAGGTAGCTCTGGAACGGATCTTTCCTTTCGCGAGCGAGTTTGAATCCACGCGTGAGCAAGATCGCATACAACAAAATGAAACAGGAGGTACCAAGGAATCCGGTTTCTTCAGCTATTGCGGAAAAAATGAAATCGGAATGTGCAAGAGGTACCACGTTGGGATACCCCAATCCCGGACCGGTTCCAATAACGCCTCCGGCAGCAATGGAGAGGATGGATTGGATTACCTGGTAGGAGCCCCCACTGGGATCATCCCATGGCAGCAACCAGGAAGAGATCCGTGCGGTGAAAATATCGAAATAATAATAGCCAACAACCCCTAATAAGAGGAAAGCAAGAACTGTAAAACCAAATGCTCTTTTTCTGCCGGTAAAAAAGAGCAGAAATGAAGCATATATAACCAGAAAGATGATTGTTGTTCCAAAATCATCCTGGAATATTAGGACACCGCTAATGATAGCAAAAAGCAGCAGCGTGGGGAAAAGCGTTTTGAATTTTCGTGGATGTTCTTCTTTTTTAGCAAAAAAAGCAGAAAGGAAGATGATAAAAAAAACCTTTAAGAATTCTGAAGGTTGAATATTTATTCCCAGGATGTTCAGCCATAAAGTTGGGCCACTCCCTCCAGGGTAATTTCCCCAGAATATGGTGGCGATCTGGAGGACCAGGCTGGCAATTAATCCTATCAGGCTGTATTTCTGTACCCCGGGGACTATTGATTTTTTTCTCACGAACAAAAAATACGTGAGAAGAAGACTTGCCAGGATCCATAAAGCTTGACGTAATCCAAAATAAGTATTAAGCCGCGATATGGTCAGCATGCCCCAACCGCTCAAGAGATAGATGATTGGCAATATGGTCGGGTCGCAGTTTTTGCCAATTCGATCAAGGGTATGCTGAAGGAAAAAGAACCCCCCTGTAATTAACCCAAGTCCAATCCAATGGGTCCATCGCAGCTCTACCTGCCATGAGTGGTATTTGACAGCGGGTGAAATGGTCAGGATGATCGCAAAAAAAAGAAGGAAAGAACCCGCCGCGATCATCAGACGTTTTTGGGTTTTAATTATTTTTCTCCTTGTTTATGAATCCCACTTGATTCGAGGTTCTATTCGAATATCACTTTGAGGTTTTCCTTTGTTGGTTCCGGGATCATCTTAGGATCGGTGAGCACCGCATTTTTAAGCGAATCCCAGCATTCACAATGGGATACAGGCGGAAGAGTTCCAACCAGGTTCTGGATGGCTTTTTGTGCGGTTTGCGTATTCTTGTGAGCAACTTTGAGAACCATTTCAACCGTCACGGGTTTTTCACTGACGTGCCATACATCGTAATCTGTTACATGTGCCATGGTTGCGTAGCACATACCTGCTTCTCTGGCGAGAAATGCCTCGGGGCAGGCAGTCATGCCGATGACGGACATGCCCCATTCGCGAAAAATGTTGGATTCTGCCTTCGTTGAAAAACGGGGTCCTTCAATGGTAATGTAGGTTCCTGAATCATGAACGGTTGCATCGCTTTGCTGTACGGCATTGTAAACCGCTTTACGGAGATCTTCACAATACGGATCAGCACTGCCTATATGCCCAACCATACCGTCTCCGAAAAAGGTGCGCTCGCGACTTTTAGTGAAATCGAATAATTGGTGCGGGACCACAAAATGACCGGGTTCAAAATCTTCTCGCAAAGACCCGCAGGCTGAGATGCTGATGATACGTCTGGCGCCGATTTGTTTCAAGGCATAAATATTGGCGCGATAATTTACTTCGGTGGGGGTAAGCACATGCCCTACACCATGTCTGGCTAAAAAGGCGATCTTTTTCCCATCCAGTGTTCCGATCACAATGGGTGATGATGGTTTTCCGAAGGGAGTAGTGGTTTCAACTGTTTCAATATCTTTTAATGCAGGAAATTTATATACTCCTGAACCACCAATAACGGCTAAAAAAATTTCATCTTTCATTGTTGCTCTCTCCTTTGTACTTTTCCCTTTTTATCTGGATTTTGTGGAGATTTATTGGTGAGGTCTTTCCATAACATGATCAGAGCAATTGCTGTGAAAGCAAGCAATGCCACTGCCATAAACCCCCTCAAAACAAGGACGAACACTCCAATATTGTCCATGAATTCCTCCAGACAATATACTATTTTACTCGACATTCGTTTTGAATGTTCAGCTGGGTATAATAAATTTGGAAAACCTTCTATATGACTTGTACTTGTGGTTTTAAAGAAATTGAACACACTGCTGACATAGCAGTGGAAGTATGGGGCGATTCTATTCAGGTTTTGTTTAATCAGGCAGCCATGGCACTGTATGCGATTGCAGCTGTTCAAATGATAGATGGCATTGAGAGTTCGGCATTGCAGCTTGACTTGAAAGGAACTGATATAGAGACTCTTCTGGTAGCCTTCCTTTCGGAACTACTGTATTACCTGGATGATGGGATATTTTTCACCAATATGCAGATAACTATAACGGAGTGCTCTCTGAACGGGGAATTGTCTGGAGGGCGAAAGGCACTCATCGGACGAGAGGTCAAGGCGATCACCTATCACGATTTGGATATCCAGCTTCAGGATGATATTTATCGGACAAGGATTGTGTTTGATGTCTAAGGTACGCAAATGCTGACGAGAAATGATCTGCAGAAAATATCCGAAATTGAGTGGTTGATTCCCTCCTCTTACAGGCAGGGGATGCAGGGTAATGTGCGCATCTTTGCCTCCTGGCATATCATTCAGGATTGTCTATCCGATCTTTCCCTGGAACAGGCAGTGAATGCTGCCTCCTTACCCGGATTGGTGGGTGAGGTGCTGGTTATGCCGGATGTTCACCAGGGTTATGGATTTCCCATTGGTGGTGTGGCAGCGACCGATGCGCATAGCGGTGTGGTTTCTCCAGGGGCTATCGGGTATGACATCAATTGCGGTGTGCGCTTGCTATCCTCTCAGATCACTGTTGCGGAAGCGCGCCCTTATGTGTCTGATTTGCTGCATGCGCTTTATGCAACCATTCCTACCGGATTGGGGCGAGGAGGATTGCATGGTATTTCTCAAAAACAATTCATCAGGATTTTAGAGGAAGGATCGCGATGGGCATTGCATAACAATTATGCTAATGCCGCTGACCTGGATGTTACAGAAGATGGTGGCGGGATAGCCGGTGCAGATACCAGCAAAGTGAGTGATCGTGCCATACAGCGCGGAATGGAACAGGTTGGTTCGTTGGGAGCAGGTAACCATTTCATTGAAATTAGCGTTGTTGAAAAGATTTTTCATCCCGAGGCTGCGGCAGTGATGGGGTTGATACAGGGGTGCTTATGCCTGATGATCCATTCGGGGTCGCGCGGGTTAGGGCATCAGATCTGTTCGGATTATGTGCAGCAATACCAAAAAGCTCAGACAAAGTTTAAATTTAGTTTACCTGATAGAGAACTGGCGTGTGCACCGATCGAATCACCGGAAGGGCAAGCCTATCTGGGTGCCATGCGCTGTGCTGCTAATTATGCCTTCTGTAACCGGCAGGTAATGGCATATCTTGCACAACAGGTTTTTGAAAGAACCCTTTCCGGAAAGTGCAAATACCCCTACCTGCACACGGTCTATGATCTTGCTCATAACATTGGTAAGATCGAGAAACACCGTGTGGAGGAGGTTCAAAGAGAAGTCTGTGTTCATCGCAAAGGTGCAACTCGTGCTTTTGGTCCGGGGCAAGCAGAAGTGTCTGACCGTTACAGGGCGATCGGACAACCGGTGCTAATCCCCGGCAGTATGGGTACAGCATCCTGGGTTTTATTGGGGACAGAATCAGCCATGTTGCGATCTCTGGGTTCTTCATGCCACGGTGCTGGTAGAGTACACAGCCGCAAGAGTGCCCGGAAGATGATACGGGCGGACCAGTTGATCCAGTCGTTGGATGCAAAAGGAATTTCCGTGCTGGCTGGATCCATGAAAGGTTTGGTGGAGGAAGCGCCACAAGCTTATAAGGATGTGGATGAGGTGGTAGATTGTGTGGTTGCAGCGGGGATAGTCACAAAAGTAGCCAGATTACGTCCGCTCGCTGTGATCAAGGGATAAAAGTGTGTTGACGAATCTACTATATAAAAGGTATAATCGTGCTGTTACTTTGCAGGAGGTAAACCGTGGAACGTTTCTTTCAAATCGCTCTCATGATCACATCCATCGCTTTGATTGCGAGTGTTGTATTGCAATCTAAAGGTGTTGGCTTGGGTGGTTTAACTGGTGTTGATCTTGGTTCAAACATTACCACCCGTCGCGGCATTGAAAAAACCATGTTCAAGATCACCATCGTCTTGGCGATTTTGTTCATCGTATTAGTGCTTGGAACCATCGCTGTAGCCAATTAATTCCTTCTATATTTGACAAAAGGCGGCTCTCTTCTTATTGGAGTACGCCTTTTTTTATGCTAGAATTCACTTTCGATGAAAAATATACGTTGGCAGTTAATAATCATCCTGGTCACAGGATTGGTGATAGGTATTCTTCTTCTCAGTGAACAGACAGGTTTCAGCATAGCCCGTCCTACGGCTACAAGAGGAGGTACCTACACAGAAGCTCTGATCGGTAATCTGCAAAGATTGAATCCGGTTCTTGATTATTACAATTCGGCTGATCGCGATACGGACCGCTTGTTATTTAGTCGTTTGATCACCTATGATGAAAATGGATTACCACAACCCGAACTGGCTGTGAAGTGGGGAATCTCATTCGACGGGCTTTCCTATAATTTTGATATCAACCCTGATGCGGCTTGGCATGATGGCACTCCTGTTACCAGTGCGGATATCGTATTTACGGTGGATATTATGCGCAGCGCGGAATCTGTGTTGCCTACCGATCTGAAAGAATTTTGGAACAATATCGAGGTTATCCCACTGGGTGACCATTCCATACAGTTTAGACTTTCTGAGGCATTTGCGCCTTTTATGGACTACCTATCCTTCGGAATCCTTCCTAAACATCTGCTGGGTGAGCTCTCTTATCAGGAGATTGTGAATTCTTCTTTCAATTTGGAACCGGTTGGAAGTGGACCTTATCAATTTGAACGGTTGATCACAGAAAATGGCGCTATCAAGGGTGTGGTTCTTTCTGCAAATCCATCCTATTATGGAGGCGAACCCCTTATTAGCCAGTTCGTTTTTATGTATTATGACGATGCTGCTTCCGCGTACTCTGCATATTCAGAAGGTGTTGTGCAGGGTATCAGTGAGGTGTCAGATGAAATCCTTTCGGATGTACTGAGCGATCCAAACCTGGCTGTTTATTCTGCCGTAAAACCCGAAGTGTCCATGGTACTCCTGAACCTGAACAATAATAAAGTGAAATTCCTACAAGAAGAAAACGTGCGTAAAGCATTGCTGCACGCTATTGATCGCAGGCGCATGGTCGATTTAGCTCTGCAAGGGCAAGGTGTTTTATCAGATATCCCGCTTATTCCCTCCAATTGGGCTTATTATGAAGGTATCCAAACGTTTGACTATGATCCGCAGAAAGCAGGTATCTTACTAGATGAAATTGGTTATATCCTTCCCAATGGGGATGGTTCTATCCGCGAGAATGATGGCAGCGCATTAAGTTTTGAACTCACTCATCCTGATGATGCTACTCATACAGCCATTGCACAGGCAATCCAGAAGGATTGGCAGAAGATTGGGGTGGAGGTTGAGTTGGTCGCAGTACCCTATGATGTCCTTATCCTTGATTATCTCGAACCATTAACTTACCAGGCGGTTTTGATCGATCTGAATTTTGAACGTTCACCTGACCCTGATCCTTATCCTTTCTGGGACCAGGCACAGCAAAGCGGCGGGCAAAATTATTCACAATGGGAAAATAAAGTAATTAGTGAATATTTGGAAGAAGCTCGTGTTACAACCGATTTGGACGAACGGGCAAAACTATACCGGAATTTTCAAGTTGTCTTTCAAGATGAACTCCCTGCGCTGCCACTTTATTATCCTGTTTACAATTTCGCAATAGATGAGGGAATCAACGGCGTACGGGTGGGTTCTTTTTATGATACGGCAGATCGCTTTTTCTCAGTGACTGATTGGTATCTGATTGCCAGTGCTGCCGAAGATTAGTTGAGGAGTTTATCAATGTCTGTATTCAGCGGTAGAGGGGATGAAGGGTTCACTGATACACTGGGTGGTTTACGGGTACGGAAAGACCACCCCATGATCGATCTGATCGGCGAAATCGATGAATTATCAGCTTGGATTGGGTTGGCTCGTAGTGAAGAACAAAATCCATCCATTTCTGAGATACTTCCCCAAATCCAGATCGATCTTTCCATCCTTATGTCCGTTTTAAGCTCTTGCCTTTCCGATAATTCAGTTTCACGATCCCAAAATATTCCCAACAGTAAAAAAATAGCGGATTGGATAACCGTTCAAGAAAAAGATATCCAGGTACCTAATGCATTTTTACAATCCGGATCGACAAAATTGGGCGCATTATATAATGTCTTGCGCGCGATAACGCGCCGCGTTGAGCGCAAAGCGGTTGCAGCCTTACCGCAGGATGCTTCTATTTCTGCAGAGATGCTAGCTTACCTGAATCGTCTTTCCACGTTGTTTTATATCCTATGGCTGCGTGCTGATCAACTGCACTAATACATTCTTCCCATTCATATCAGAAATTCATAGTTTATTCACAGGTCCTTGTGAAAATAAGTTCATTCTACTCAGGAGCGAATTATGAATACAAAGACTTCACTATCTAAAAACACCAGAAAACGATATGTGATTAATTTCGTCATGTTCTTTCTATTGCTGGCGGTAACTGCATCCAGCCTGTACTTTTTGTATGTGCCTGCTGGTTATCAAGGAGGGCGCAACCCGCGTTACAACATGCAGATCATCTTCGACCGTGATACATGGGGTGAGATTCACACCTGGACCAGTTTTATCCTTTCGGGGATCTTGCTTGTGCACATCATTTTTCATTGGTCTTGGGTAAAAAATGTGTTCTGGAAATATATCCAGATCTGGAAAAAAAATGTACATTTCAAGAATAATTTGGCATTGATAAATATCATTGATGATGGATTGATTGCTGTCTTCTTTCTTGCCTGCTTGGTTTCTGGTATTATTTTGTTTGTTGTTCCGGGCGGTCCCGGTACAGCCTATGCACTTATTTTCAATATTAGCCGTGGTACATGGAAGGATGTTCATGTTTGGACCGGTATTGGAATGCTGGTTGGTGTGATTGTGCATTTGGTCATCCATTGGGGTTGGGTCAAGAAGGTTAGCGGCAAGATGTTTGGAAAACCCCAATCGCTTGCTACGCTTGAAAAAGGGATGAAATCAATCTTATAGAGAATACTGATAGATCGGGAAAAACTCACCCTGATATTCAAATCCGTTATTTTCGTAAAGGTGAATAGATGATTTATTGTCATGCTGGGTGTTTACTGTGATTTGCTTGATCCAAGGGACGGAGAAATGCCAGAGCATATTCTCTACAAGCCTGGCACCGATCCCCTGATTACGAACGTATGGGAGAACCGCGAGGCGGGTTAGATGTGCCCGATACAAATCAGCTGTGCTTATTTGAAAACCTACTATCTGTCCATCTACTTCAGCAACTGTGGCATAAGCAGATTGTTCAAATGCCAGAGTGATGGTTGTCTGTGAGAATTTCCACCAGCTGCTAAAGCAACTATCGTCTATTTGAAAAACATGGGGTAGGTCTGCTTCTTTCATCAGACGGATAGCAACATGCTTGTCTTGTTTTTTCTTTATGGGGAGATTCCCCTGCCAGTTAAGAACAATAACTTTTTGAACTTTCTGCCAGCCGTGAGAGGCAAGCATTGTTTCCATCCAATTTTGGTAGCAGAGTGAAACCAACCGATCCTCGGAAGAAAATGGGTAAATTTCCTTGATGGCGTCGAACAGTGTGATCCATGCCGGAGTATATTCTTCTTCACGCTGGGTAGCAAAGAAGCGGACCCAGTGTAAATGCGCGGGGTCAGGAGCAAGGCTGAGAATGCTTGTAACGGAACTGCTGTCATACGAAAGTACACAGGGTGGATTGTTGAACCATTCCTGCGGTCTACGCCAATCAAGATGAGCATGTATCCTAAGGGAGCCTCTCAAAAAAGTTTCAATCTTGCCAGGGTCGTTAAAGGTTTCGTACGGGGTGATGGTTGACTTTTCGGCAATCATTCTACTGGTTGAGAATCGGCTGTTTGTGTTTCATCTGATAGCTTTTCAACCAGGAGTTGAAAAGCTTGTGAGATATTTTCCAAGTCCTCAGGTTGAATTTCTTTCATCCTATTAGCTAGTGAGAGATAGGGGATATTATCTGGGTTACTGACAAAAGCCTGCATCTCCTCTGGTAAATTCAGAAAAGCAGTGATTTGCTGCTGTTGTTGCTGCCACAATCCGATGGGACTGTTTACATCCAGGAAAGCAGCAAGTTGGATATTCAATTCCTGCGTGAGCTTGAGCAAATCATCCATTGGGATGCCGTTCTGTCCGGATTCCCAGCGTTTCAATCGTGAGACAGGGATTGAACAGCGGCTGGCTAGCAACTTTAGGGTTAGTTCGTTTTTCTCCCTTTCGATCTGCAGTAAAGTGCCGATGACACTATCTCTGATCTCTATCAGGTGAAGCAGGTTCTCTCCATCAGGGTTGACAACATCTGATGAGGCTCTATTCTCTCGGGTATGCACGAGTTCTGTGAGTGGTACATTCAGAAAATAGGATAGAGATTCCAATTCGGGTAGAGTTGGAAGAGTTTCTCCACTTTCATATTTTTTATAGCGAGAGCTGGTGATACCAAGGGCATCGGCGCAGTTTTTCACGTTTTTACCGCGTTTTTCTCTTGTTGCCGTCAGATTTGCGGCGATAGACGATAGATCAGGGTTAAATAGTTCCATATGCGAACCTCTTGGGGGTTTTCTTTTTCTCATTATAGCGTAGGTTCGTCAGGGAAAAAATCAGAATGTTGCCAAACGAATTTCCCACCAACCATGGTTGCCAGGGGGGTCAGATGGTCAAGTTGATCAGGAGGTACTACTGTTGGATCTTCAGACAGAATAACGAGATCAGCCAGATACCCTTTTGCAAGCATGCCACTATTTTGTGGTTGTTGGATGATGCTGGCGGGGTTGATGCTGTACGCTGCCAGGGCAGCTTCCAATGGAAGGGCTTGTTCCGGATGCCAAGCACTGGGGGAACCTTTTCGACAACGGGTCACTGCAGCGTGAATCCCAAGGAACGGATTGGGGGATTCGACAGGGGCATCCGATCCAAAGATGAGTGGAATGCCCGCCTTTCGTATCGTGTTCCAGGCATAGGCGAATTCACAGCGTTTCCCCCAGTAGCGATCCGCTGTATTCATATCCGAGATGAGATGGATGGGCTGCATGGAAGCAACCACCTGCATGGCAGCCATACGAGGGATATCATCTGGATGGATGATCTGAACATGCTCCAGACGATGCGCATAGGGTAGGGATACCTGTGAGAAGGTTTCTTGCAACTTTTGCAATCCATCCAGCGCTTTGCGTATAGCTTTATCCCCGATGGCATGGATCTCAAGGCTTATTTTATGGGAAAGAGCCTGTCTGCCGATCTCCTCCAAGTCTTCATCGGTAAGGGTTAACATTCCATATTGATCTGAACCCTGATAAGGTTCCAGCATGGCGGCTGTTTGTGGCCCAAGAGCGCCATCCATGAATAATTTTAACCATCCAATTTTGAGTTGGTTATTACCCAAGCCTGTTCGGTAGCCCTGATCAATTGCTTCGGGTAGAGCAGATAGCTGGATGCTTTTTACGACTCGCAGCTGGTATTCGTTTTGCTGGTATAACTTTTCGAGTACGGGGTAGATTTTCCATTCATCTACATCCTGCACGCTGGTGATACCGAACTGGAATAACTGCTGCTGGGCAGAAAATAGTGCATTTTTCATCTGTTGCTGGTCAGGCTGGGGAATCACTCTTTCAACAAGTAAAGTGGCTGATTCAAGTAAAATTCCCGTGGAAACGCCATATGGATCGCGCACAATACACCCCCCATGCGGGTCAGGAGTATTCTGGTTTATGCCTGCCAGCTTGAGCGCATAGCTGTTAACCCAGCTGGCATGTAACGATTTTGCAAATAAAAGAATGGGGTTTTGCGGACTGATGGCGTCCAATTCAGTTCGATTGCCAATCCCGTCTTCCCAGATGTTGTGATCCCAGCCCTGTCCGATGATCCACTCTCCTGGGGGTTGTTTTTCAACTGCCATAGCAACCCGCTGCAAACATTCCTTTTTGCTTTTTGTCTCACAATCGATCTGAGCGAGTTTCATGCCGTACTGTAGCAAGTGGATGTGCGCATCAATTAACCCGGGAAACACCGTTCGCCCTTGCAGATCAAGGACTGTTGTATTGTGATCAACCAGATTGAGGACATCTTTTGTAGAACCCAAAGCAATAAGCTGATCTGCCTGAATGGCAAGCGCTTCAACCGTCGGTTGAAGCGCATTCATGGTATGGATGATTCCATTCGTCAGGATCAACATATCGGGTTTACGATTGTAGCATTTGATCAATCAGATTTTCTAACTCTTCTTCGGAATAGTAATAAAACGTGACAGAGCCGCCTTGTTTTCCATGGTGGATGCTCACCTTGGTGCCAAACTGCGAGCGCAGTTGTTTTTCAAATGCTTTCACTTCCGCAGGAACTTCTTTTTTGGGTGGCGGGGTAGGGCTTTTTCGTTCGGTTAACTTTCGCACCAAGTCTTCTGTTTGACGAACATTGAGGTCATTGGAGAGAATACTCTTCATGGCTGCAATCTGTGCAGCCGGGTTTTCCAAACCAAGCAGGGCACGACCATGACCTTCGCTTATCTTTCCTTCTATGAGGGCATTCAATACTTCTGGGGGTAATTTCAACAAACGCATGGTATTGGTGACCGCAGTACGGCTTTTCCCAACCCGAATAGCGATCTCTTCATGCGAGAGGTCAAATTCCTCTGATAGTTGCTGGTATGCTTCAGCAGCTTCGATGGCAGAAAGATCTTCACGCTGGATGTTTTCAATCAGTGCTAGTTCCAATCTTTGTTGGCTTGTCATGGCTTCCCGAACAAGGACGGGTACTGATTCCAACCCTGCCAATTTGGCAGCTCGCAAACGCCTTTCCCCGGCGATCAAAGTATAGCTGCCGTCTGCGCTTTCATCTTTTGTGACGATGAGCGGTTGGAGGATGCCGTGTTCTTTAATGGAAGCGGTGAGTTCTTCTAAATCTTGATCGCGGATGTCGGTGCGGGGTTGGTAGGGATTTGGGTTAATCAATTCGATCGAGATGAAATTTACTCCATCGGAGCTTGCCCCGCTTGAAAAATCACTCCCTGGGATGAGCGCATCCAGCCCTTTACCTAAGCCTTTTCTTTGTGCCATACGATTATCCTTTTATTAATCCTATCCCGAAAATGATTCTTCCCCAATCTCGGGTACCGGTTTACCATCCTGTTGCATGATCTCGCGTGACAAAGCTGCATAGGCTCTGGCGGCAGAGGAAGCAGGCGCATAGACCGTAATTGGTAATCCGTACGATGGTGCTTCTGCCAGACGAATGCTGCGCGGGACGATGGTTTGGAAAACTTTATCAGGGAAGAATTTTCGTACCTCCTGTACCACGTCCATTGCTAACCTGGTTCTACCATC
>DMDF01000111.1 GCA_003446605.1 Anaerolineaceae bacterium | reverse complement strand
TTGTTCATCTTCACCATGCCAGACCGTGTGGGCGCCAGCAGTATTTTCCATATGGATGAAAGCGAAGCAGATCCAGACCAGCAGCTCAGCCTTGCCCAACGGGCTCTAAAAGTGCGGCAAATTGGCACGAAGCTGATCACCTTGGCAGGTGGGCAGTTCATTCATCCTGTCAAAGCAATTATTGGCGGGGTAACCAGCGGGATCAAAAAGGAAGATGCGGAAAAAATGCTTTCTGAGGTCAGGGAAATGCTGCCAATCGCCTGCACCTTATTTGATGAATATTGGGAAATGTCATTGGCGATGCGGGAGCGTATTGGCACCTGGGGCGATGACCAGCCAGCTTTTTATATTGCTTCCACCGGCAGAACAAGACCTCAGTTGAACAGCGATACGATCCGTGTCCTTGGCCCGGATGGCGCAGAAAGGGCGAGCTTCCCACCGCATTTAATCCGGGAGTACCTGGATTACCAGGAAACAGAATACAGTTATTCGGGTCAATCCAGCTACCAGGGGCAGGTGCTGCGGGCAAACAGCCTTGCCCGGATAAACCTGGCACTCTCAATGGGCACCCCCTGCGCTGATGATTACCTGGATCGGTTAACAAACACCTTTGGCAAACCAGCACACCCCATTCTCTTGTTCGATTTGTGCCGGGGGATTGAGATGGTTTATGCCTTTGAACGTGCAATTGAGATCTTATCCAATGACCTGGATTATGAAGATACCGATGTTCCTTATACGCCGAAGGATGGTGAGGGGTACGGCCTGGTAGAGGCGCCACGCGGTCCACTGGTGCATCATTACACCGTCAAGGATGGATTAATCGAGGATGCAGAGTTCATCATCCCCACGGTGCACAATATGCTGGCAATTGAGCGCGCGTTGATGGTGGCAGGTGATCGTTATGTTTCTCCTAGCGGGATCAACCTGGAATTGGAAAAGGCTGTCGGCAGAGTGGTACGCTCCTTTGACCCCTGTATTGCCTGCGCAACACAATAACTTGTCTCTTTCGACTTGAGTGTAGGTCACGCTTTCAGCGTGACAGTCACGCAAGCGAAGCAAGCGTGACCTTGTATCTTTAAAAGAGGTATGCTACAAGTTATCGGCTTATTTTGAAAAGGCTCGCCAACCCACCCTGCGGAGTTTTATAAAGTAGTATCGTTCAATCCAGGTTGCTTTTTATGCTACAATAACCCTAATTGGAGATCATCACCGGAGGAAATGCATGCCTGCACCAGAAGCCATCCATCAACTCGTAGAACGCTTTGACTACAATAAAGAGGCTTATCATTCGCCTCATTATAACGAAGCGCAGCTTCGCCAGGAATTCCTCAATCCCTTCTTCAAAGCTTTAGGATGGGATGTTTATAATGAAAAGGATTATGCGCTTCAATACCGTGAAGTGATCCATGAGGACTCGATCCATATCAAGGGCAGTCCCAATGCCAAAGCCCCTGATTACGCATTCCGTTTAGGCGGGGTGCGTAAATTTTTTGTAGAAGCCAAAAAGCCGGCTGAGGACATTCAAAACACAAAGGAATACGCTTACCAGCTGAAGATCTATGCCTGGAATTCCAGCCTTCCTTTATCTATTCTGACAGATTTTGAAGAATTTGCGGTTTATGACTGCCGGAGCAAACCAAATCTTTCAGACAGCCCCGCCACGGGACGCATCATGTACGTTAAGTATGATGAATACCCAGATCGATGGGATGAAATCGCAGGTATATTCTCCCCCGATGCCATCCGCAAGGGCGCTTTCGATAAATACGCTGAGGATAACACCGCCAAGAAAGGGACGATCAAGGTCGATGATGCCTTCCTTGAGGAGATCGAAACCTGGCGCACGCTGCTGGCGCGCAATATTGCCCTGCGTAATGAGCAGATCATCAATGAACGCCAGCTCAATTTCGCCGTCCAGATGACCATCGACCGGATCATCTTTTTACGCATCTCTGAGGACAGGCGCATCGAGCCGCCAAACCAGCTGCTTGAATTGATCAAAGACGATCATATTTACAAACGATTGGTGAGCCTCTTTGAACGGGCGGACCTCAAATACAATTCGGGCTTATTCCACTTCAAAGCCGAATCTAGCAACAAAAACAACGTGGACACCTTCACCCCTTCCCTGGTGATTGACGATAAAGTTCTGAAGACGATCATCAAGAGCCTGTATTACCCCTGCCCCTACGTTTTCAAAGAGATCCCGGTTGAGATCCTCGGGCAGGTCTATGAGCAGTTCCTGGGCAAGGTCATCCGGCTGACGCCCGGCGGCAGGGCAAAAATCGAAGAAAAGCCCGAGGTACGCAAAGCCGGCGGGGTTTATTACACACCGAAATATATTGTGGATTACATTGTTGAAAATACGGTCGGTAAACTTCTTGAAGGCAAAACGCCCAATGATGTTGAGAAATTGAAGATCGTTGACCCTGCCTGCGGTTCGGGTTCCTTCCTACTGGGTGCTTTTCAATACCTGATGGACTGGCATGAAGATTATTACCTGGCGCATGACCCGGAGAAATGGACAAAGGGCAAAGACCCGGCGCTGGTCCAGACAGCGGATGGGGATTGGCGGCTGACCACGGATGAAAAGAAGCGCATCCTGGTGAATAACATCCACGGGGTGGATATTGACCAGCAGGCAGTGGAGGTGACCAAGCTGAGTTTGCTGCTCAAAGTGCTGGAGGAAGAGACCGGGCAGCTGACCCTGGGTTTTGAGCGCGCATTGCCCGACCTGAACGACAACATTAAATGCGGTAACTCATTGATTGGCTGGGATTACTTTGAGGGACAGCTCCTTCCAAGCGAAGATGAAGTATTAAAAGTAAATCCATTCGATTGGGATAGAAATTTTGATAACATCTTTGCTCAAGGTGGTTTTAATGCTGTCATTGGTAATCCACCATGGATTTCTTTATCAGGGAAATTTGGAACAGATCTGTATTCAGATACACAAATTGATTATTTGATAAAAAAATACTCGGGGAACACATATATGCCTAATATGTATGAGTATTTTATATCTAAAGGTCTAGATCTGACCAACAAAGAGGGCTACTTTAGTTTTATTGTTCCAGATAGGCTTGGTTTTAATAACCAATTTATAAATTTAAGAAAAAGAATTGTTAGGGAAGTGAAAATTCATAATCTTTTATACAAAGCGCCATTCCCAGGAATCACTGCAGATACACTAATTTTTGTATTCCAAAAATCAGACCATATCAACTCCCATGTAATAAAGATTTCTGAGTATGAGAAAGAAATAATTACTCAAAAACAAAATGAGTTATTGAAAAACAGTGACTGTTCGTTTGGATACTTTGAAAACAAAGAAATTCAATCTTTAGTAAATAAAATCGAAAAGAAAAGTAATTATAAATTGAAAGATATTTGTAAAACAACTTCTGGGTTTGGAGGTAAATCTAAACTAATTACCAAGGAACGGATAAATGAACAACAAATACCAACTATGAAAGGTGAAAGCATTGGGCGTTACAAGTTCAATTACTATTTTTATTTTGAATTTAAGAAAGAGAATATAACTGGGAGAACCACTAATAAATACAAACTCGGATATAAGCCTAAAATATTGCTTAGAAAGACTGGAGATCGTATTGTGGCAACATATGACAATACTGGTGTTTTTCCTGAGCAATCACTTTATTTCATTTATGAAAATAATTCCCAAATCAGTTATTTTTACCTTTTAGGAATAATAAATTCCAAAACGCTTAATGCCTACTTTAGAGCAAAGTCTTTAACGAATAAGCAAAGCATAGCTCAAGTGAAAAAAGTTCATTTGGATGAACTTCCAATTTATGCACCCGACTTAAGTAATCATAAAGAGCTTGAAAATCATGAAATCATGGTTAATCTAGTAAAAAATATGCTTGAATTACATAAGCGCAGTTCAAAAACCCCCTATGAGCAGGAACGGCTCAAGCGCGAAATTGATGCCACCGATGCCCAAATCGACCGCCTGGTGTACGAGTTCTACGGCCTGACCGAGGAAGAGATCAAGATTGTGGAAGGGGAGACGCGAAGTAAATAGAGAATAGCGTGAGAAAGAAATATGGAAATTGAAGAATACCATGCTGAGTGTAAGAAATATCTATCCGAAATCCCAATAGATTCAGAATCAACCATTTTAGATCATGCGGTTTACCTAGAATTAATTCTAAACGGACCCTTTGTTATCTGGGATGAAGATGGCGAGTATAAGGTCATCCAGGTTAAAGCGCGGGTTGATACTTATCGAAATCTAAAGATCATAATAAATCCCAAAGAACATCCCCCACCACACTTTCATGTACAAGCCGAGAACATAGATGCTTCTTTTGCAATTGAAGATTGTTCATTGTTGGCTGGAAATGTTTCAGCGGCAAATCTAAGGAAAATTAGGTATTGGTATACATCTTCAAAGCCCAAATTGATTGAAGTATGGAATTCGACAAGGCCCACAAATTGTGTAGTAGGAGAATTCCGTGATAAAAAATAATTATTCATCAGAACCAGGATGAAAAGCTATTTTTGTTGATTTTCAGTCACGCTGGAAGCGTGACCTTGTATCTACAATGATTTCTGTCATTATTGGGTAAAGCTATCGGTAATAACAAGTGTCTTAAAAAATCTATCCCCTAAGCCATTCTTCAAATTCATCAACAATATCTAGGAACTCCTCCGGCAAATAGGTTCGTCCTTGTTTAGCAATCTTCTCGGTTACACCCCCATAGAAAGCTTCGGCGATCCCCCCGGTGATGCAGGCAATCGTATCGCTGTCGCCGCCGAGAGAAATTGCCTTGCGGATAGCATCTTCATAATCCTCTGATTCTAAAAATGCAATGATTGCCTCCGGAACCGAGCCCTGGCAGGAGACATCAAAACGATATCCCGGGCGAATCTCATCCAGCGTGCGGTCCAAATCATAACCAAATCGAAGACTTATCTCTCGCCGGATATCCTCCTGTGAAGCACCCTGGCGACCGAGCAAAATAGCCAGGGCTGTCGCCTGGGCGCCTTTGATTCCCTCCGGGTGGTTATGCGTTACGACAGCACTGCGTTCCGCCTCTGCCAGAACTTCATCAACGGTATCAAAAGCAAACCCAACCGGGCTGACTCGCATCGCCGACCCATTCCCCCAGCCGTTATAGGGGGCTGGATTTTCAGCGTGAATCCAATGGCTGAAATTACCCCCGTAACCACGTCCCGGGTATCGCCGTGAGAAATCCTGGTAAGCGTCTACATAGCTGATTCCCGTCATCAAAACCTTCGCCGTGGCTGCCGTCAAAACGGTATCATCGGTAAAGAAACACCTATCCTTGAAAAATTCGAAATCT
>DMDF01000184.1 GCA_003446605.1 Anaerolineaceae bacterium | reverse complement strand
TCGATCAGAATATGCGCAACGAGGTTCAGGTCATCATGTTCCCCATCTCCTCCGATGGGGAGAATCCACTGGATATCATGGCGATCAACGCAGCTTCAGCGGCAATGCTTATATCTGATATTCCCTGGGCTGGTCCGGTGGGCGCGGTGCGCATCGGAAGAATTGACGGCGAATTTGTCATTGATCCTACCTTCGAGCAAATGGATATCTCAGATCTCGACCTGCGTCTGGCAGGCACCAAGGATGCCATTTTGATGGTGGAATGTGGTTCAAACGAGGTTACTGAAGACGACATGGTCGCTGCGATCAGTTTTGGACATGAATCCATCCAGGCAGTCATTGAGGTACAGGAAAAGATGGCAGCAGAAGTCGGAAAAGCAAAGCGCGAAGTAAACGTGAAATCGATTGATGAAGCGCTCTTAACACAAGTGTACGATAAAGTTGCCCGTTCGATTCAAACGGCACTGGAAACACCTCACACCAAAGCCGAACTGGATAGCGCAATCGATACCATTCAAAAAAACCTTTTAGCGGAATATGAAACTGAAACAGAGGAAGATAACGCTACCCTTCTGCACGACGCCGCTGAAGCTTTTCACGATGCTTACAAAAAGGTCGTTCGTGATCGCATCCTGAACGAATCCATCCGCCCGGACGGCAGAGACCCCAAACAGATCCGACCTATCTGGTGCGAAGTGGATACAAGCCCGCGCGCACATGGTTCAGGTCTTTTCACCCGTGGAGAAACACAGGTCATGACTCTGGCTACTCTTGGTACCCCAAAAGAAGCGCAGGAGATCGATGACCTCACACCCACCGAATCAAAGCGATACATCCATCACTACACCTTTCCACCCTTCTCGACCGGTGAGGTGCAGCGGTTACACCGCTCCCGTCGCGAAATTGGGCACGGAGCGCTGGCAGAACGCGCTCTCATCCCGGTCCTTCCCGACAAGAATACTTTCCCATACACCATGCGTCTGGTCTCAGAAGTCTTCTCCTCAAACGGGTCCACCTCCATGGCGTCCGTTTGCGGCTCAACCCTGGCGCTGATGGATACCGGTGTACCCATCAAGGCGCCGGTAGCCGGTATTGCTATGGGTTTAATCAAAGAAGGGGAGCAATATACCGTTCTGACCGACATCCAGGGGCTGGAAGATCATCTCGGCGATATGGATTTCAAAGTCGCCGGTACTGCTGATGGCATCACTGCACTACAAATGGATATCAAGATCAAAGGTATCACTCCTGAGATCATGTCACAAGCTTTAGCGCAAGCCAAAGACGCACGTCTTTTCATCTTGGGTAAAATCACCGAGGTCATTGCAACTCCCAGACCGGGGTTGAAGGATTTCGTTCCTCGTATCACCACCGTCCAAATTCCGGTTGACAAGATCGGAGCGATCATTGGACCCGGAGGAAAAACCATCCGCGCCATTCAAGAAGAGACTAAAACTCAAATCGATATCGCAGAAGATGGAACGGTGTTCATTGCAGCCACCGACAAGACCGATGAGATGAACGCTCGCGCATATATCGAGAGGTTGATCGAAACACCTGTGGTCGGTCGCATCTATACCGGAAAAGTCACCAAAGTCGTTGACTTCGGCGCTTTTGTTGAGATCCTACCCGGTGTTGAGGGATTGGTACATATCTCACAGCTCAGCCTTGAACACATCAAAACAGTACAGGATGTGGCAGCGGAAGGAGATGAGCTGTCTGTGATGATCACCGATATCGATCCGCGCAGCGGTAAAGTTCGTCTTTCCCATATCGCAGCTCTGGAAGGCTGGAGTGTGGAAGAAGCGCGTGAGAATGATAAACATCTTAATGGCAGCAATGAAAAGAATGATAGGGGCGGAAATCGCGGTCGCAGCAACAATCGACGTAGAAGTTAAACAAAATTCCATTATAATAAAAATGAGCTGGTTTTCTTTCAACCAGCTCATTTACTTTTAATCCTGTGTTGGAAGATAGGGCATAGTAGGACCGTCAATTCTCAGCAATTCTGCCAAAGCAGCTTTCATGGCAATCCGGTCATCCCAGGGGTACTCGGTTTTTTCAAAGCACATGGATTGTTCATGACCCTTCCCGCAAACGATCACCAGATCGCCTTTCTCAGCGATCTGCACTGCCTTTTTTATGGCGTTTCCGCGATCGGGGATCACAAACAGGTCCTTTTCCAATATTCCCCCAGCAACTTGAGCAGCTTGCCTCATCTCTCCTAGGATATCTTCCAGTCTTTCTGTGCGTGGATCCTCCGCTGTCAGAATACAAACATCCGCTGACTGCACTCCCTCTGCTGCCATGATCTTACGTTTCTCACGGTCACGCAATCCGGCTGAACCAAACACCACTATGACTTTTTTATCCGTCAGGTGGCGTGCAGTTTCCAGTGTAACATTCAACGCATTGGGGGTATGGGCAAAATCCACAATCGCTGTAAAAGGCTGACCGAGGTCTATCTTCTCCATTCTCCCGGGGATGCCCGGAAAACCCTCAATCCCTTGCTGTACCCACTGCGGAGCGATATTCAATCCCAATGCAGTCGCACCCACCGCAGCCAGTATATTGGATACATTGTAAGTACCCACCAAACCGCTGTTGATCTCTATTTCTTTTCCCGCTACCTGAAGTGTCAAATGTAATCCTTCTTTGGTTTGCTCTTCCTTAAGTACAAAGATATCTGCTGTTTGCGTTCTGCTGTATTCCACACAACGAATCAAGCTGTCATGCAGCTCGGTAACAATTTCCTTCAGCATGGGATAGGAACAGTCATCCTTGTTCAATACCGCCAGACGGATATTCCCAGCAGCCTTCTGCTCCGTTTCTTGCAGCATGGTAAAAAGACGACCTTTCGTCCTTACGTAATTCTCATAGGTTTTATGGTAATCTAGATGTTCGTGGGTAACATTGGTAATAACACCAATATCATATTCGCAAGCAGCCACACGGTACTGATCTAATCCATGTGAGGTAGTCTCGAGTACTACATGTGTAATTCCAGCTGCTGCCATGTGCGCCAGCAATTCCTGCACTATGGGCGCTTCTGGCGTAGTCACGTGGAAGCCAGTATCGATACTCTCATCCCCAATCACAGCATTCACCGTTGAGATCATACCTGCTTTGAATCCAGCACACTTTAAAATATGATAGATCAGATTGGTGGTAGTTGTTTTTCCATCGGTACCGGTAACACCGATGATGGTCATCTTGCGTGCTGGAAAATCATAATACGCTGCGGAAAGATACGCCAACGCTATTCTGGCATCTTCCACCTGCAGATATTTATCGGGGAGCTGGTCACAGTATTGCTCCTGGGTACCCACGATCAATGCAGCCCCCTTTTTTACCGCATCCTCAATAAAAGCATGTCCATCATAATATTCGCCTTCTATGGCAACAAATATGCTACCCGGCTTTACATTTCGAGAGTCGAATTCCACGCTGATAATTGACCGGTCAGATAACGGTGGGATTGGTCGTACAATACCGGGACAATTCCGCACCATATTCTTCAGCGTGCGGTTTGAACTCATTCCATATCCTTCTCTGATTGTTCCTCTAATTCCTGGTTGATCGCAATCAGTTTTCGTTTGATGATCCCAAAATTGATCCATACGGTAAGCGGCGCAGAAACAACCAGCCCAATCAGCATGAACATGGGCTGCGAACCACGGGCAAGGTCAATGAGATAACCAATACCAATCGCGGCAGCAGCAATGCCTATGGTGACCAGTGCGACTGTTAGATATTGTTTGCGGATGGTTTTCTTGATTTTTTCATCCAGTTCATTTGACTTGTTTTGTGTATCCATAAGGGCAGATTATATCATTCAATATTCTTCGCTAATTTATGCCGTCGCATCAAAATAACACCTGCACATCCCAATCCGATCAGCGCGCAGGTCCAGCGTCCCACCCCTGCCTTCATTCCAAAGATGGTATGGATATTTACACTGACCGGCAGAACCATGATCGGGTCGTGGGCAATCTGCAATCCTTCTTCTGTTGCCGGATAAATGGTAATCCATATTTTGCCCGGTTTTAATGAATCTGAGCCAGGCTGTACTTCCCAGTGGAGTTTCGAGGGCTGGTAAAGCTGGAATGGGACCAGAATCCTATTTCCAGGGTTTACTCCTCGAGCATCCATTTCGAGTAACGCTTCTAAAAATAAAGCTTGTCCATCCAATTCTTGGGCAACCCCAGTTACCCGATTTTCATTTGGCACCATTTCAATATCAAGCAAATAGCTTTCCCCAAACCAGGCATCACTTGGATAGCGCATGAGGAGGTGATAATTTTGCATTGCATCCTGTACAATCTCTTTTGTTGGAGAAGAAATATCGGAGGACAATTCATCAGGGAAGAAATATTCTTTTTCGACAATAGGTTTTGCACTATTCGTCAAGTAGAATAATGAACCAACAGCTAAAAATAAGAGAATCGCTGCTACAATTTGTATGATATCAAGGTGTTTTGTTTTTTTCATTATTTACCATCTGAGGATAGAGTATAAAATACACAGTCAAATCAATCCATAAACTGCTACACTAATTCCATCTTATCATACAGGAGATAATTCATGATCAATCACCCAGCCGAACCATTTCGCATCAAAATGGTGGAACCAATCCACTTGATCTCTCGAGAACAAAGAGAAAAAGCCATGCAGGTAGCCGGTTATAACCTATTCTCGTTAAAAGCGCAAGATGTATATATTGATCTGCTGACAGATTCAGGTACGGGTGCGATGAGCCAGCACCAATGGGCAGCCATCATGGAGGGGGATGAATCTTATGCAGGTGCCTCCTCTTATTTCCACCTGCAAGAAGCCATGCAGCAGATCTTCGGATTCGAGTATTTTGTACCCACCCACCAGGGACGTGCTGCAGAGAATATCTTGTGTGCCATCAAGATAAAACCGGGCAATATCATACCCTCCAACATGCATTTTGATACAACCGATGCAAATATTCGTGCCAGAGGTGGTATTCCCGATAATTGTGTGACTTCTGAAGCATTCGATATCCATTCTTCAAACCCATTTAAAGGGAATATGGATCTGGAAAAATTGGAAAACGTGATCAAGACCGCTGGGGCAGAAAATATCCCCTTTGGTTGTATCACCATCACCAACAATGCGGGGGGCGGTCAACCCGTTTCGCTGCAAAACATCAAGGAGACAGCCGCTCTTTACCACAAATATAATATTCCATTTTTTATTGACTGCTGTCGTTATGCAGAAAATAGCTATTTCATTAAAAAGCGTGAAGCCGGTTACGAGCAAAAATCCCTATTAGAAATCGCCAATGAGATCTTCTCGCTAGCCGACGGAGCTTTTATGAGCGCAAAAAAGGATGCCATCGTCAATATCGGTGGATTCCTGGCAGTTCGCGATCAAGATCTATTTCAAGACATTTGTAATGAATTGATCCTGAGAGAAGGTTTTATTACCTATGGGGGATTATCAGGCAGAGATCTGGAAGCGATGGCAGTTGGTTTGAAGGAAGGTTTGGATGAGAATTATCTTACCTACCGTATCGGGCAGACCGCTTATCTTGGTCAACAGCTCATCGAAAAAGGGGTTCCCATCATCGAACCACCCGGTGGGCATGCGATCTACGTGGATGCCGGCTCCTTTCTTGACCATATCCCCCAACCAGAATTTCCCGGGCAAGCAGTAGCGGCAGCACTCTATCTGGAAGGCGGTATCCGTGCCATTGAAATCGGTTCAGTGATGTTTGCCCATCCCGACCCATATAGCGGGGAAATGGTATATCCTAAACTGGAACTGGTCCGGTTAGCGCTCCCGCGCAGGGTTTATACACAAAGCCATCTTGATTACGTTGTAGAAATCTTTACCCACTTAAAGGATCGGCGGAAAGATCTGCGCGGGTATAAGCTCACTTATGCCCCACCTTTATTACGCCATTTCACAGCAAGGTTTACACCTCTAACCTGATCGCTTCGATCCTTTTTTCGCCTCATCCCAGAAGGCATCCAATTCAACAAGGGAATACTCTGCAAAGGTTTTCCCTTGTTTTTCAACACATTCTTCAATATACTCAAAACGTTGAGCAAAACGTTCAGATGCTTCGCGTAAAAGGGATTCCGCATCAAAACCATACCAGCGGATCAAATTTACGACTGCAAAAAGAACGTCCCCCAATTCTTTCCCCTGCTCTTCTTCGTCTTTGGCGAGTTCCACTTCCTGCAATTCTTCCTGGATCTTTTGCTTGACAGGTTCCATGGTTTCCCAGTCAAACCCAACTCGCGCAGCTCGTTTTTGGTAAGCCTGCGCCAATGAAAGAGCAGGCATTGACATGGGGACGGATCTTAACATGCGTGGTTCTTTATGATTTTCTTTCCGTTCCTGTGCTTTCAATACTTCCCAATTTCTGATGACTTCCTCCGACCCGGAGACAACTGTGTCAGAGAAGATATGCGGATGGCGGAAGATAAGCTTCTTCTGTATTCCAGTTGCAACATCTTCAAGATTAAAGGTGCCCGCTTCAGAAGCAATCTGTGCATGCAGCACAATCTGCAACAAAAGATCCCCAAATTCTTCCTGCATTTCAGCAGAATTCTCGTGATCCAGGGCGCTCAACACTTCATAGGTTTCTTCCAGCAGGTTCGGACGCAGGCTTTGATGCGTTTGTTTGCGGTCCCATGGGCATCCATCCGGTGAACGAAGATGAGCTACCAGTTCTTGAAAATCTAGCAAAGAATATTTTTCTGAGCTGGCTCCAATAAAAAAACCTGCTTCATTATTGTTATTTTTAAATTCAGTTAATTCAGATAATTTAATGTTGCTTTGCTTAATATTATTCTCCATATTGTCTTCCGCCTGGAGAAATACTACTGTGTGCTGGTCGCTATGAACTGTTTTTATCAAATCCTGAAGCCTGTTAAGATCATCATTTTGTGTGAACCCAATGATCAACACGTTCTGGTTGCTTGAAAATGGTGCTGAATACTTTTCTTTCATCAAATTCCAGGGAATAATGGTCAAAGAATTATCACTTAAAGTAAGGGCTGTTTGTAAAATAGAATTGTCAAGCATGAAGATCCTTTCCTTTCAGGACTATCTGAACCCCAAAATTATACTACCCGCTTTGTTATCACGAAGCGGGTAGTAATTTACAGGATAAAGAAAATTGTGGTTCTAGCGTTTGGTATAAGTAGGAGCCTTGCGGGCACGTTTCAAACCTGGTTTCTTGCGTTCCTTTTCACGTGGATCGCGAGTAAGCAGGCGATTGCGGCGCAGAACAGAAACATAATCGGGGTTCATCTTCGCAAACGCACGAGCTAAACCAAGTTGTACTGCATCAGCTTGACCATTCACCCCCCCCCCTGATACGATCACACTGACATCATATTGTGACTGGTTCTCACCGGTCGCAATAAAGGGTGCCATAATGGTTTCAGGATCCCCGTAGCGGGTGAAAAAATCTGCCAGATTCTTTTGATTCACAACGAAGTTCCCAGATCCCGCGGTGATACGTACACGTGCGGTTGCGGTTTTTCTTCGACCAATTCCTTCATAATATTGAGCAGCCATTCTTAATTCTCCTTCATTTCACTGGTTTGGGATTCTGCCCTGTATGGGGATGTTTATTCCCAGTATAAACACGTAATCGTTTGATGACCTGCCGCCCATATTTATTATGCGGGATCATACCCCAAACAGCTTTTGTGATCACCCGATCTGGATGTTTTGCCAGCATATCGGGCATTTTGACCGCTTTTAATCCACCGGGATAATTGGAATGGCTGTAATAAACCTTTTCTTCCATTCGCTTTGGATTAATCGATACTTTCTCTGCATTGATCACAACAACATGGTCACCCATCAACACACCAGGGGTATAGGTTGGTTTATGCTTCCCCAGTAAATGATTCGCTATTTCTCCGGCAAGTCGTCCCAAGCTTTGGTCAGTTGCATCAAACAAAACCCACTCTGACTCCGGATTTCCTTTTAAGACAAACGTCTTTTCCACTTTTTCTATCTCCTAAATCTTCAATCTTCTTTATTATCGTTGTAAAGTACTTTTGTTAAAGTCAGTCCTCGTGCTGGTGCAATTCCTGGGGGAATCTTCCCACCTTCACCTGCAATAATCTGTTTTACTACTTCCCGGCTTACACGTCCATCACCCACCGCCATCATCACAAAAACGATACGGCGTACCATGTGATAGAGAAAAGCATCAGCACTGATGTGGTAGTAGTATTCTCCCGGGTTCTGCTCAACCCATTGTGAGTTGTATACCTTTCGAATCGTACTACCGTCAGGCGACATAGGTCGCCCGAAAAACATAAAATCATGTTCTCCGGAAAAACTTTTGGCTGAGCGATATACTGCTTCCCAATCGATATCGCGATCCAAGCGCCACATAAATCGCTCTTTCTGTGGATCACGGCTATCTGCGATCAGGACACCATACGTATATTCACGACTGACAGCATCATAGCGAGGATGAAAATTTGGCTTTCTCATTCTCACATTTCTAACCGAGATGCTCTCAGGGAGAAAATGATTCAAAGCCGCCTGCATCTCTGGAAGAGAATGCTGCCATTCATGGTTGAAAGTTACAACCTGCCCAGTAGCATGTACTCCCGCATCTGTTCTGCCTGCCGCCAGGATCGATTTTCCCTGCCAGCCAATCTTGCGTAAGGCTTTTTCCAGTTCGCCCTGGATCGTAGTAAACCCTTTCTGGCGTTGAAAGCCAGAGTAGTCAGTACCATCATAAGCGATAATAAGTTGGTAAAGTTCCATTCCCTTACGGGACGTCCTTCATTATTCTTGCCTTTATTTTTCCACCAATTCTAAAAGAACCATATCAGCATCATCACCCTTGCGTGGTCCCAATTTAATCATACGGGTGTAGCCACCATTCCGGTTCTCAAATCTGGGAGCAATATCATCAAATAAATGTTTCACGACCCCCGCATCATTCAATTTTGCAGCTGCTAAGCGACGAGCGTTGACTTTATCAATATCGGTACCCTTGCTGCTGTTCTTTGCAAGAGTAATCAACTTTTCTGCGTCACCACGAATCGCCTGCGCTTTTGCACGGGTAGTTTTAATTTGATCGTGAGTAAATAATTGCTTGATCAAGGTTCTGCGCAATGCTTTGCGATTACCTGAATTTCTATTAAGTTTCTTTCCAGCAACCTGATGTCGCATTTTTTAGTTCTCCGATTCCATTTCATTTTCATCGGGCAAGAAACCCTTCTCGCTCATTTTGTCCCGCAGTTCTGTTAGGCTTTTTTCACCAAAATTGCGGATTGACATGACAGCTTCTTCGCCCTTATCCAAAAGATCCATAACATCACCAACACTGGTGATACCGGTTCGTTTGAGTGAGTTGAATACACGTACTGATAGATCAAGGTTTTCGATGGGAGTATCCGCTGCTTCACTGCGCAAGTGATCAACCTCAACAATCTCTGGTTCTTTTGAGACCTCCAGCAGTTCCTGTTCAATTCCTGAGATGAGACTTAATTGCTCCATTAATATTTTGGAAGCATTCCCCAGCGCTTGTTCGGGTGTGATCGTGCCATCTGTCCACACATCCATGACCAATTTATCGTAATTGGTGCTTAACCCAACACGTGCATTGGAAACATCAAACCCAACCCTAAGTACCGGGCTGTAAATCGCATCCACTGGCAGTTCACCGATAGATTTATCTGTGCTGCGCGTGTTTCCAGGTGAATAACCCTTGCCACGTTCTACGGTCATTTCAACAGTCAGTTCAGCTTTCGGATCATCCACAGTGAACAAATACAGGTCAGGATTCACAACTTCCACTTCAGAGGGAACCTGAATATCGGCAGCCGTAACAACACCCTCACCCTTCACATCAAGATGCAGATGGGCGATATCCCCTTCGTGAATAATGATACGAAGCTGCTTGATCTGCAGCATAAATTGCAGGACATCTTCACGCACCCCTGGAATATCAGTAAACTCGTGCAATGTATCCGAAATGCGAATAGATGTAACTGCAGCTCCTTCCAAGGATGAAAGCATTACCCGCCGGAGAGCGTTTCCTATCGTTACGCCATATCCACGTTCCAGAGGGCTGATCAAAAACTGACCATAATTGCGGGATTCTTTTTCCCTTTCCAGTATTGGAGTAATCATTTTTGTATAAGCCACAGTACTTCCCTCTTCTTTTTGTTAAATTGATTGCCTATCTTGAATAGTATTCAACAATCAATTGTTCATCCAGATTTCCATCGATTTCACCACGTTCTGGATACCTTAATACTCTACCAGTAAAGGTTTTTAGATCTCGTTCTATCCATAACGCACAATTCTTCTTTTCGGCGGTTTCTGCCAGGTCTTTGAACAATCCGTTCTCTCGTGATTGTTTTCGAACACTGATGATATCACCAGGTTCCAACAGCATTGATGGGATGTCCGTCTTACGATCATTCACCATGAAATGACCATGAGATACCATCTGCCTTGCCTGTGAGCGGTTTTCAGCCAAACCCATGCGGTAAATCACATTATCAAGCCGCATTTCGAGGGTTTGCAACAAATTAAGACCAGTCAAACCGCGTTTCTTCACTGCAACCGAGAAATAACGTCTGAATTGTTTTTCCAACACTCCGTAGACTCTGCGTGCTTTTTGTTTTGCACGTAACTGGCGGCTGTAATCAGAGGTGCGACCCTGCCGTGCTTGCGAAGCACGACCATGCTGACCAGGAGCATAAGGACGTTTTTCAAAAGCGCATTTGGGGGTATAGCAGCGCTCGCCTTTTAGAAATAATTTTTCGCCTTCACGGCGGCATAACTTACATACTGAATCAGTATATCGTGCCATTCTTTAACTCTCCTAACCTACACACGTCGTTTCTTGGGTGGACGGCAGCCGTTATGGGGTACAGGTGTGATATCTTCAATTGCAGTAACCTTTATTCCCATTGATTGAATCGCGCGGATCGCAGCTTCTCGACCAGGTCCAGGACCTTTGATGATGAGATCAATTTGATCAACGCCCATTGAAGTCGCTTTTTTCATTGCCTCTTCGGCTGCTAAACGAGCAGCGAAGGGAGTGCTTTTTCGTGAGCCCTTGAAGCCAACAGATCCTGAACTTGACCAGCAAACCGTATTCCCTTGCGAATCAGTAACTGTAATAATTGTATTATTGAATGATGCAAAAACATGCACCGTAGCTGCAGACAAACTCCGCTTTGTTTTGCGTGGGGTTGATCTGCGTGAAGATTTCGAAGCTTGAGCCATATTTCCTCTTTATTCCTCTTACTTTCGCTTATTTCTTGGTAGCTCCACGGCGGCGTCCGCGACCTGCTACAGTACGTTTTGGACCCTTACGAGTGCGAGCGTTCGTTCGTGTTCGCTGACCATGAACAGGAAGACTACGGCGATGGCGCAATCCACGATAGCACCCAATTTCGATCAAGCGCTTAATGTTCATTTGAACTTCACGGCGTAGATCACCTTCCACTTTATAATTCTTCGAAATATATTCGCGTAAAGCGCTGACCTCGTTCTCGGTCAGGTCTTTTACATGCGTATCTGGATTAACCTGTGTAGCTTTCAAAATCTCGTTAGCAGAGGTAGGTCCAATTCCGTAGATATAGCGTAAACCTATCTCTATACGCTTATTACGTGGTAAGTCAACACCTTCAATTCTTGCCATAGTTTTTATCCCTGTCTTTGTTTATGTTTCGGGTTTTCACAAATAACATATAAAACGCCTTTGCGTTTAACGATCTTGCACTTCGCGCATCTTTTTCTAATAGATGGTGATACTTTCATCTAAATAACTCCTTTATTTCCGCAAAGTTTTTATTATACTCAATTTACTTCATCCCGTCCAATCACTTTTTTGACTGTACGGATTTCAATATGGCTTCTGTGACCTTTTCGATCGGTTGCGTTCCATCAACCTCAACAAGCAGGTCTTTTTCACGATAATACTCAATCAATGGTGCAGTTTGTTCGTGAAAAACAGCCAGTCTTTTCTCGATGGTCTCTTTTTTATCATCATCACGCTGATAAAGAGCAGATCCATCAATATCACAAATACCAGAATCTTTGGGAGGGTTGAACGTTTGGTGGTAAATGTGCCCAGCAGCCTTGCAAGTCCATCTACCAGTTAACCGTTCAAGCAGATCCTGATCCGATACCATAATATAAGGGACACAGCAAATTACGTTTCCATTTTTTTTCAGGATAGCATCCAGTTCCTGCGCTTGAAAAGGTGTTCTCGGAAAGCCGTCTAGTAAAGCGCCATCCTTACAATCCGTTCTGGATAATCGTTCTGCAACCATGGAAATGGTTATTTCATCAGGAACCAGTTTACCGCTATCCATGAAACCCTTTGCTTTTTTCCCTAATTCAGTTTCATTACCAAGGTTTTCACGGAATAGATCACCGGAAGAGACATGCGGAATAGATAACTCTTCAGCTATTCTTTCAGCCTGTGTTCCCTTTCCTGCTCCCGGAGGTCCTAATAAAACGATAAATTTTCCCATATTTTTGATTATCCTTTGATCAGATTATCCTCATAACCGTGCAACTTCAATTCGGTTTCAATTACGTTGAATGTATCGCGCACAGTGCCCACAACAATCAACAAACCGGATGTTGATACCAGGAACAGTCCAGATTGAGACGCAATCCCATCACTAAGGAATAGCTGTGTAATGTATGGTGCTGTTGCAACCACCGCCAGGAATAAAGCTCCAACCAATGTTATCCTGCGCTGTACTTTCAGTAAATATCGCTGAGTAGCTTCACCACGTACCACACCCGGAATTTGGGCACCCTGTTTTTTGAGATTTTCACCATAATTCTGCTGTTCAAATAATACTTCGGTGTAGAAAAAGGTTAATGCGACTACCAGGGCAAAGTACATAACAACGTACCAAACACTACCCGTACTGAAGACATTCGCTACGCCTACGGAGAAATTTGCCAGCCATTCTGTCTTTGAGTTGACAAAAAACTGTGCAAGAATAGCCGGGAGCGAGAGTATTGTCTGAGCAAAGATCAATGGAATCATCCCTGCCATATTGATCATCAAAGGAATGCTGCTGCGAACAGGCATGGACATTCGATTCCCGACTCTACGTCCAGGAAAGATCACAGGGACTTTCCGCTGACCCTGCTGTACATACACGATCGCGAAAATGGAAAGGATAAGAATTGCTATCATTATCGAGAGCAGGAGAACCACATTCTCTCCGGAGGCGATAATCTGATACACGCTTTGCGGGATACGAGAAACAATACCAGCAAAAATGATCAGGGAAAGACCTTGATTGGGAATACCATATTCCGAAATCAATTCTCCGAGCCAGATACCCAGCATAGTACCGCCCATCATACTTAAGATCGTCGTCAATGTTGGGAACCAGTTTTCCCCCGTAAAGCCAAAATCGTAGGTGAAAAGAGAAGCAGTTCCAACCAGCTGGCGGAATATCTGAATCTGTCCAAAGGCGCTCAATGCTGAAAGGGGGATGGTTAGCAGGATGGTATATTTTTCAGTGAGCTTTCTTCCTTCTTTTGGATTATCCTGGATTCTCTTTTGTAATGAAGGGATCAGCGGTACCAGAAGCTGGATGATGATTTGCGCGGTAATGTATGGATAAACACCCATTGCCAGGATGGAAAAATTCGATAACGTTCCACCTGACAGCAGGTCAAATACATTCAATAGATTTCCAGCTGCACTCGATTGCGTGAATATCGCTGAAATTGCGGCACGGTTAACACCAGGAACCGGGATATTAGCAGCAAATCGATACAATATCAAAATCAGTAATGTAATAAGCAGCTTCTTACGAATATCTCGTGACGTCCACAAGTACCGCCAAGCTGATTTCTTCATCTTTGCTCTCCTTTGTTTGCCCTACTCAGCTAACAATTTCCACTTTACCACCAGCGGCTTCTATTTTTTCACGCGCTGATTTTGTGACACGCTGAACTTTGACTGTTAGCGGTTTATCAATGGTACCGCGACCTAAAACAACCACAGGATTAAGTTTCTTATGCAATAAATTCATCTCAGCCAGTGTTTCAGGTGACACTTCAGCACCAGATTTAAACTTTTCAGCCAACGTTTCGATATTGACCTCATTGTATTCAACCTGGTTTGGTGGGGTGAATCCTTCACCACGCATAAATGGCAGCCGGCGATAGAAAGGCAAGTTCCCACCCTGGCGGTAGAGATTTCCACCAAAACCTGAGCGAGAACGCTGCCCTTTGGTACCGCGCCCAGCTGTTTTACCTTTACCAGCTGAAATACCACGACCGACACGAGTCCGGTCTTTCTTTGAACCTGGATTGGGTTTTAAATCATGTAACTTCATTTTTCTTCCTGCACTTCAATTTTTACAAGATGATTTACTTTAGAGAGCATTCCACGAATAGAAGGTGAATCCTCTTTTTCCACTTCCTGCCCCAGTCGGTGTAAACCCAGAGCACGCAAAGTTGCTTTGTGCCGTTCGGTATTCCCAATTGGGCTCCGCACCAGGGTAATTTTCAACATTTTCGACGATTGCTTAGCCATTATTTCTCCTCTCCCAGAAAGGAGCCAGCTCTTTTGCGGGTTTTCCACGCATTTCAGCCATCTCTGATGGAGAATAGAGCTGATCTAATGCGTCAAAAGTAGCCTTCACCACATTTAAGATGTTTGCGCTCCCCAGGGATTTTGTGAGAATATCACGAACACCAGCAGCTTCAAGCACGGCACGTACACCACCACCTGCAATAACACCAGTGCCCAAGGATGCAGGTTTTAGCAAAACACGCGCACCGGCTGTCTTACCGATAACTTCATGAGGAATCGTCGTTCCTTGAAGAGAGATCTTGCGCATATTCTTATGCGCCTGGGAGGTTGCTTTTTTCATTGCATCGGGTACGGAATTTGCTTTCCCGACGCCCAAACCAACAGTCCCATTATTATCACCGGCAACGATAGCCACACGGAATTGAAATCTTCGACCGCCTTTTACAACCTTGGCGACACGTTTGATCTCAACTACTCGCTCATCATATTCTTTTTCGATTGATTGATATGCCATATTTTCCAATTCCTCTTTTTAGCCCTTGCTGCCGTTAGAATTTCAATCCGGCTTCACGTGCTGCATCTGCCAATGCTTTCACACGACCATCAAACTGATAGCCACCGCGATCAAAAACAACCGTTTCAATCTTTTTGTCTTTTGCCCGTGCTGCCAGCAGTTTGCCAACTTCAACAGCTTGTTCTGTCTTCGTCTTCCCTTTCAGTTTACCTTTTAACTCTTTATCCAGGCTGGATGCAGAAGCCAGGGTCATGCCCTGTGTATCATCAATCACCTGAACATAGATATCTGATAAACTGCGGTAAACGCACATTCTAGGCTTTTCTGGAACACCATAGATATTCTTGCGAACTCTGCGATGTCTCTTCAGTCTTGCTTCATTTCTTGATTTGTTTGCCATAGCTTAACCTTCCCGGAATAATTTCCTATGCTCCAACTTTAGCAGATTTACCGGGTTTCCGGCGTACACGCTCATCAATATAACGAATACCTTTACCTTTGTAAGGCTCTGGCGGTCGTAGTTTTCTAATCTCGGATGCAATTTGTCCGACCACCTGCTTATCGTACCCATTAATGGTGATGGTCTTTGCTTTTTCATCCACGTCAAAACTGATACCTTCAGGTGGCTCTACAATAACCGGGTGAGAAAATCCTACATGAACTGTGACATTGTTACCAGTCTTTTCAGCACGGTAGCCAACGCCTTCAATTTGCAGGACTTTATTAAAACCGGTATGTACACCAGTTACCATATTCTGGATCAACGCACGCGTAGTTCCGTGTAAAGCACGTACCTGCTTTGCATCGGATAACCGTGTGACCACCAGCACATCATCTTCTTTTTTGATCTCAACTTGATCAGAGAAGGTATACTGCATGCTTCCCTTGGGACCTTTGACTGTAACCGACGTTCCAGCCAGATCTACCTGGACACCTGATGGTATAGTTATCGGTAATTTTCCAATTCTTGACACTGTAGACCTCCTACCATACCTTGCAGAGAATTTCGCCACCCACGCCATTCTTGCGGGCTTCTTGACCAGACATGATACCTTTAGGTGTAGAAATGATTGCCACACCCATTCCTGAACGCACCCAAGGAATATCTTTCTTTTGGGTATAAATTCGTCGCCCAGGTTTGCTCACACGGACAAGACCAGAGATGACTGGTTTTCGTTGGCGGCGTTCTCCAACATATTTCAAATTTACACGCAGAATCTTTTGAGGAACTTTTGGTCCATCTACGATCTCATATCCGGAAACAAATCCTTCCTCTTTTAGAATTCTGGCAATTTCTGCTTTCATCTTCGAAGCAGGCATCGCAACCACGGTTTGGTTATTTGCAATACCATTCCGGATGCGAGTCAACATATCAGCAATAGGATCATTTACGCTCATTTAAATACCTCCGGATGGTTTTTACCATGATGACTTTGTTACGCCAGGAATTTTGCCTTTGAGCGCCAATTCCCGGAAACAAATCCTACAAACTCCAAATCGTCGCATGTAGCCACGTGGGCGACCACATATCTTACAACGATTCCTAACCTGATTAGGATATTTCCTTTTATATTCACGATATTGCATACATTTTTTTGCCATATTCTTATACCTTCCTGAAAGGCATTCCTAACATACTTAACATTGCCAGTGATTGCTCGTCATTGGGAGCAGATGTAACGATCGTGATTTCCATCCCGCGTATTTTGTCGATTTTGTCGTACTCAATCTCGGGAAAGATCAACTGTTCTTGCAGCCCAAGAGTATAATTGCCGCGTCCATCGAAGGAATTGCGTGAGATTCCACGAAAGTCGCGCAGACGGGGTAGTGCAATATTGATCAATCGATCAGCAAAAGCCCACATCTTTTCGCCCCGTAGCGTTACTTTCGCACCTATAATTCTTCCTTCGCGCAGTTTGAAATTCGCAATACTCTTTTTCGCTTTTGTAATGACCGGTTTTTGACCGGTAATCAACATAATATCGGCAACTGCTGCATCTAGCGCTTTTGGATTATCCAATGCTTCACCCAAGCCGATGTTCAAAACTATCTTTTCCAATTCTGGCACCTGCATGACATTGGAGAGTGAGAACTCCTTCATCAGCGCGGGAATAACTTCTTTCTGATATTTTTCTTTTAATACATTCATTGTTTTCTCCGCTGCCTTAATCTAATTTCGCTCCGCATTTCTTGCAGATTCGGATACTTTTTCCATCTTCACGGATGAAACCCACGCGAGTCGGTTTATTACACTTTTTACAAACAAGCATAACGTTCGAAATATGGATAGGTCCTTCAAGTTTTACGATACCGGGATTGATACTTTTACCTTCGGATTGTACTTGGCGCTGATGTTTGGTGCGGATGTTCAGATCCTGCACAATCACCTCATTGCTCTTCTGTAATACACGGATGACTTCTCCACGTTTACCTTTATCAACGCTTTTGCCGGTAATTACTTCAACTTGATCGCCACGTTTAATTTTTAGTCTCATTCTTATCTCCTACTTCCATAACCTAAATAACTTCCGGAGCGAGTGAAACGATTTTCAAGTAACCCTTTTCGCGAAGTTCGCGAGCAACGGGACCAAAGATACGGGTTCCTTTGGGGTTCTGACTCTCACCATCAAGAATGACCGCTGCGTTATCATCAAAGCGGATGGTAGATCCATCACTTCGGCGCCATTCCTTGGAACAGCGGACGATAACTGCTCTTACGATTTCACTCTTTTTCACACTACTCTGCGGTGTGGCGGATTTCACAGTACCAATCACCACATCACCGATGCGCCCATATTTTCGACGTGACCCGCCCAATACATGAATAACTAAAATTTCACGGGCACCTGTGTTGTCAGCTATTTTCACGCGAGATTCTTGTTGGATCATGGCACTAATCCTCTTTCACCAAGTCTTCTGCCTGAATTTCAGTCTTATTCAGGATTTCTTGCACAACCCAACGCACCTTTCGAGAAATGGGCTTGCTTTCTACGATCAAGACTTCATCGCCAATTTTGCTGCCAAGTTCATCATGAGCCATGACTTTCTTTGCAGAATGGACAACCTTTTGATAGACAGGATGCCGATATGTCCGAGAAATTTCGACCACAACGGTCTTCATCATCTTGTCACTGGTGACAATACCCTGTAATCTTCTTCTTGCGGTCATTTCTCACCTTCCAGATTTACTTTGTTTTCCCGTTCTTGAATCACGGTTTCCAACCTGGCTATATCATGACGGATCTTTTTGACCTTGCTCGTGTCGGTCAATTGCCCTGAAATAAGCTGGAAACGCATTTCCATATACTCTTTTTTCGTATCGAATATTTTTGTTTTTAATTCTTCATCAGAGAATTTTCGAATTTCATCAATCTTCATTTTTATTCTCCATCAATATCCGATCGCGAAATGATCTTCGTTTTAATCGGGAATTTATAAGTCGCTTGTTTCAAGGCGCGTTTTGCTACATCAGCATCAACGCCGCCCACCTCGAATAGGATACGACCGGGTTTTACAACAGCTGCCCAGAATTCCACAGAACCTTTCCCTTTACCCATGCGCGATTCTGCAGCACGTTTGGTAATGGGTTTATCAGGGAATATTCTGATCCATACTTTACCGCGTCGTTTTAGATTACGAACGATCGAGCGACGTGCCGATTCGATCTGACGCGCGGATATCCATGCGGGCTCTAATGCCTGCAGAGCATATTCACCAAATGCAATCTCTGCTCCGCGCATGGCTTTCCCGCGCATTCTTCCACGCATTTGTTTGCGATATTTAACACGTTTTGGCATTAACATGATGATTTCCTCTTTTCAGTTTGATACGCCAGGTTATTCACTAACGTAAACACCTTCTGTCTCTTCAACAATTTCTTCAGTCCCTGGCATAATCTCGCCTTTGTAGATCCAGACCTTGATTCCAATTTGCCCGTAGGTTGTCAATGCCTCAGTACAAGCGAAATCAATGTCGGCGCGCAGCGTTTGCAGAGGAACACGTCCTTCACGCAGCCAAACCGAGCGAGACATTTCAGCACCGTTCAATCGACCAGCTACTTCTACTTTGATACCTTCCGCGCCCTGACGGATAGCCTGTTGGATCGCCCGCTTCATCGCACGACGATAGCTAATTCTACGCGTGATCTGATTAGCAATATTCTCTGCCACCAAGCGAGCGTCGCAATCGGGATTAACAATCTCTTTGATCTCGAGATCAATCTTCTTCCCGGTTAACTCCTCCAGCTGTCTGCGGATTTCTTTTACCGTTTCGCCTTTTCGTCCAATCAAGATCCCAGGTTTAGCCGTATTGACAACAATTTTGATCTTGCTAGGATACCTTTCAATTTCAATGAAAGAGATGCCTGCTTTTTCTGCAGCTTTTATAATCAGAGCTCGGATTTCGAAATCCTGATGCAACTGATCGATATAATTCTGACCCTCAGCATACCAACGACCTTCCCAAGGTTTATTGATCCCTAAGCGAAATCCGATTGGATGAACTTTTCGACCCATAATTTCTCCTAATCTTTCCTTTATAGTGCTCCGACTATGCTTTTTCTTTCAGCACAACTCTTATATGTGAGGATCTCTTTAAAATCGGTTTAAAGCGTCCCCGCGCACCAAAACGACGCCATTTCCTTGTTGGGGCTTCATCGGCGTAAATTTCACTGACAAATAAATTATCGCGATCAAGACCGAAATTGTTTTCCGCGTTTGATGCTGCCGATTCGATCAACTTTCGGACCGGTTCTGAAGCAGCCTTATGCAAAAATCGAAGATCGGTAACCGCTTTTTCTACACTTTGTCCACGGACCACATCGATCACCAGGCGGACTTTCTGTGGAGAAACCGGGCAATATTTTAATTCAGCACGTACATCCATGGTCTATTCCTAATCTCTCTTCGTGGATTTCTCAGCCATATGTCCGCGGAAATGCCGGGTTGGTGCAAATTCGCCCAATTTATGGCCAACCATATTCTCAGTAATATAGATCGGTACATGACGTCGTCCATCGTGGACCGCAATGGTATGTCCTACCATTTGAGGAAAGATCGTGCTGGCTCTACTCCAGGTGCGAAGTACCTTTTTTTCATTCTTGGTATTCATTTCCTCAATTTTTTTCAATAGTTTCGGATCCACGAATGGTCCTTTTTTCAAAGATCGAGACATATCTAACTCCTTAATCTTCCGATCGATTATCTCTTCGCAGCATGTCTGCGACGAACGATATACTTATCTGTTTTCTTGTTCCTCCTGGTGCGATAACCAAGGGTAGGTTTACCCCAAGGAGATTTTGGTCCAGGCATACCAATGGGAGAACGTCCCTCACCACCACCATGGGGATGGTCTCGGGGGCTCATCGCGCTTCCACGGACAGTAGGTCGGATGCCCAGATGACGTTTTCGTCCTGCACGTCCAAGTTTGATCTGTCCATGTTCCACATTCCCTACCTGCCCAATAGTAGCAAAGCATTTCTGCCGAACCAGACGGACCTCACCCGATGGAAGACGGATGTGAGCGTATTCACCCTCTTTTGCCAGCAGTTGAGCTGCTGCGCCCGCAGAGCGAACCATCTGACCACCGCGACCTTCCGTCAGCTCAATATTGTGGATCATCGTACCTACCGGAATATTTGCAATCGGTAAACTGTTCCCATTTCGGACCTCTGCTTGAGATCCAGACATGACAGTATCACCAACCTTCAACCCTAACGGCGCAATGATGTACTTCTTTTCACCATCTGCATAGGTCAACAAAGCTAAACGAGCTGAACGATTTGGATCATATTCAATGGCGCTCACTTTTGCCGGAATGCCAACCTTCGCTCTCTTGAAATCAACGATACGGACTTTATTCTTATGTCCACCACCACGATGGCGTACCGTGATACGTCCATACATATTCCGTCCAGATTTCTTACTGCGTGAAACTAATAATGCTTTTTCCGGTGTGGTCTTGGTGATCTCCTCAAAAGTGTATCCCGTTCGATGTCGTTGCCCGGGAGTAACTGGTTTATATACCTTTACACTCATTATTCAACTCCCTCAAAGATAGCGATTCTGTCTTCAGCTGCCAGGGTAACAATTGCTTTCTTGTAAGCGGAATTACGAATGGCGACCCTTCGGCTGCGCGCTCGTTTGCCACGTTTGGCAGGAACATTAACAATATTTACTTTCAACACATTGACGTCAAATGCTTTTTCAACAGCATCCTTAACATCCACTTTGGTTGCTTTTCCATCCACTTCAAAAACATATTGATGCAGTTTACTGGTTTGATAAGCTGTCTTTTCAGTGATTAACGGTCGTTTCAGGATATCGTATGGTGTTTTCATCCTATTTTCCTTTTCCTAGATATTCTTCAATAACCGTGATGGACGATTTATCTAATACTACGCGATCGTAGGTGAGCAGATCGCGAATATTGAGATAGTTTGCATGTAAAACTTTCACGCCTTTCAGATTACGGGCAGAGATGAAAACATTTTCTTCTGCTTTACTTGGCATTACCAACAAAGCGGTGTTTTCTCCAACCCATTTTTCAACTGCCTGAGCTAATATTTTGCTTTTAGGCTGATCCATTGCGACACTATCAACAATAATAATTTCTCCATCACCAGCTTTTACGGTCAGGGCTGAACGAAGAGCGGCACGTCTCATTTTCAACGGCATTTTCTTCTCGTAGCTACGCATGTGAGGGGTGAAGATCTTACCACCACCAACCCACTGAGCAGCACGGATTGAACCCTGTCTGGCGCGTCCGGTCCCTTTTTGTCTCCAGGGTTTACGACCGCCACCCGATACATCACCGCGCTCCTTTGTTTCATGAGTACCCAGGCGCGCATTTGCCATTTGGCGAACATAGGCTTGGTGCATCAGATCGACATTTACATTTGCTTCAAAAATGTCTTTCGGAAGCTCCATATCACCTATTTTCTTTCCCTTGAAATCAATTACATCTACCTTCATTATCGGCTCCATTTAGACGGAATGAATATTCCGTGAATATTTCGCTATTGCTTCCTAGCCTCTTTAATAACAACCAATCCACCTTTGGGGCCAGGAACTGATCCATTGATCCCAAGAAGGTTTTTCTCAACATCCACATACACAACTTCCACATGCTGCGATGTCACGCGTTCATTCCCCATATGACCGGGTCCACGCGAACCTTTATAGACACGTCCGGGGGTGGTACCAGAACCGTGAGAACCAGGTGCACGCACACGGTCAGATTGACCATGTGTTTTGGGTCCACCGCGGAAACCATATCGCTTGACTGCACCTGCAAATCCACGACCCTTGCTGTAACCAACAACATCAACGTGATTGCCCACGGCGAACTGGCTTACATCTACCACATCGCCTTCTTTCACATCAATCGTCTTTGCATTGAATTCTCGCAGATATTTTACAGAAGGGATTTCATTCTTCTTAAGATGACCTTTTTCCCCACCAGAAATTTTTCGTTCATTGACTGCGCCAAAACCAAGCTGTACAGCTGAATAGCCATCATGCTTAGTTTGACGGATTTGAGTAACAAAACATGGCCCAGCTTCGATAAGTGTAATCGGAACAGCATTGCCGTCCTGATCGAAAATCTGGGTCATGCCAACCTTTTTCCCAATAAGCCCTTTGAACATATTTTGTTTTTCTCCTTGTTAGTTGTTTATCAGACTGTCAGCTTGGGCAAAGCTGCATCATCTTTCAGTGATTCAGTCAATAATCATTCAGCAAACCTAGGTTTATTTTTCAGTCGCTGCAATGAATATTCTTGAATCACAACTTATAGAATATCCAAAACCGAACTAATATACCATATCTTCCGTGATTTTACCAGCTTTTTGATTATATCTTGATCTCGATATCCACGCCAGCAGGTAAATTTAAACGCATTAGCATATCAATAGTCTTCGCATCCGGTTCCAACACATCAATGATCCGGTTGTGGGTGCGGATTTCGAAATGCTCGTGAGAATCTTTATCAATAAAGGTCGATCTTCTCACGGTAAATTTCTCAATCTTGGTGGGCAGAGGTACTGGACCGACCACTTTTGCACCACTGCGTTCGGCGGTTTCAACAATTCTCTTTGCAGATTGATCAAGTACTCGATGATCGTAAGCTTTCAAGCGGATGCGAATCTTCTGTTTAGCCATATTTTCTATTTACTCCAAAATTTCAGTGATAACACCAGCGCCGACGGTGAGACCGCCTTCGCGGATGGCGAAGTTGGAACCCTGTTCGAGAGCAACCGGGATGATCAGTTCGACCTGCATATTGGTGCGGTCGCCAGGCATAACCATTTCCACGCCTTCAGGCAGGGTAATGTCGCCGGTTACATCCATGGTGCGGATGTAGAACTGCGGGCGATAACCGCTGAAGAACGGCTTGTGGCGCCCACCTTCATCACGGCGCAGCACGTACACTTCGGCGTTGAATTTGGTGTGGGGGGTGATGCTGCCAGGTTTGGCAATGACCATACCACGTTCCACATCTGTGCGTTCCACACCGCGCAATAGCAGACCCGCATTATCACCAGCCATACCCTCATTGAGGGTCTTGTGGAACATTTCCACACCGGTGACAACGGTGCTCATGCTCTTTTCGCGCAGACCAACGATCTCAACTGCATCGCCAACTTTGACAATACCGCGTTCGATACGTCCGGTCACCACAGTACCGCGTCCCTTGATGGAGAAGACGTCTTCCACGGGCATCATGAAAGGTTTGTCGGTGGCGCGAACCGGTTCGGGGAAGTAGGTATCCAATGCGTGCATTAATTCTTTGATGCAGGCATATTCCGGAGCGTTGGGGTCAGTGGAAGTGCTTTCCAATGCCTTGAGGGCGCTGCCGTGGATGATCGGAATCTCATCACCAGGGAAACCATGGTCGGTGAGCATGTCGCGCAGTTCCATTTCAACCAGTTCAAGCAGTTCGGGGTCATCCATCATGTCAACCTTGTTCAGGAAAACGATGATATTGGGGACTTCCACCTGGCGTGCCAGCAGCACGTGCTCTTTGGTCTGGGGCATGGGACCATCGGGAGCGGCTACCACCAGAATGGCACCATCTACCTGGGCTGCACCGGTGATCATGTTCTTGATGTAGTCACGGTGACCCGGCATATCCACATGCGCGTAGTGGCGAGCTTCCGTCTGGTATTCCACGTGGGAAATACTGATGGTGATACCACGCTCTTTCTCTTCGGGAGCATTGTCGATCTTATCGAATGCCATGAAATCAGCAAATCCCAGTAAGCTCGAGTACTTGGTAATCGCAGCTGTCAGGGTTGTCTTGCCATGATCAATGTGTCCCATTGTCCCTACGTTAAGGTGCGGTTTCGTTCGATCATAAACCTCTTTTGCCATAATTATTCTCCTATCGAATGATAATAACTTTTTTAATGTTTTTCGTTCATACCCCGGCATTCTGAGCCCTCAATGGGATTTGAACCCATGACCCCGTTCTTACCAAGAACGTGCTCTACCGACTGAGCTATGAGGGCTTGCCGTGCATTGCCGACAAAGCGGTCCTTTTTCCGGTCTAAAAGACCAGTGGGCGGTGAAGGATTCGAACCTCCGAAGGCGTCTGCCAACTGATTTACAGTCAGTCCCCGTTGTCCACTTGGGTAACCGCCCATATACGATTGTGTTGCCCGAACACAAGTGAGCAGTTCTGCAAAGATCCAACTCACTTGCTAACGGTCAACTGAGCCGACGACGGGAATCGAACCCGTAACCTATCACTTACAAGGCGATTGCTCTGCCGTTTGAGCTACGTCGGCATCGATATTCTTAAATTCCTTATTAAGGTACAGCCTTGAGATTATACCAAAACCCAAATTAGCAAGCAAGGACTGGATTTTACCACAAGCTTAAAAACTTTGAAGAGTTAAATGGAAATTGGTCTTGATAAGGTGTAAAATTATGAAATTTCCAGCCCTACAGAACCAAAATGAGGAAAGACAAAACCACTTTTCTTAAAGTAGGTTTTCGCGTGATGCCAGCGGTAGCCAACGAGCGCCTGAATATCCTTCAGTTACACAATGGATGAAATTATCGGCAAGGCAGTAAATACAAGTAAATACGATGGTAATGGAAAAATTGGACTTTTTCCTGATGCAAATCTCGGATTGCTGCTATACAATAAATCTTGTGCTATGAATGATATAATTTTTTCATAATCATTAACAAAACGAAAGTTGCTGGAGGATTGGATGGAAATTAAAACTACTCCCCTGAAACGATGTATTTTGCTTGAAGTAGATGGACGGATCGATAGTTCCACTGCACCCCAATTGGCTGATACCTTTGATGAGATCACTGAGGGGGGAGAGTTCCATATTGTTTTTGATATGAGCAAGGTGGAATTCATTTCCAGCGCTGGGCTTTGGGTTATGGTTACCGCACAGAAAAAATGCAAGCGTTTCAATCGCGGTGAACTCTACCTGGCATCGGTTCCCAAACGCATTTATGACGCCTTGGATCTGGCAGGATTCATCCCATATTACAAAGTGTTTGATTCTGCCACAGAAGCGGTAGGGAGCTTCTGATCGTTTGGTATGCCACTAGAGGTTTTCCCGGCTAATTTTAAAAATCTGGAAAAGATTCGAGATTTTTTTGCGCAAGCTGCACGTAAAGCAGGCTTTGATGAGGAAGCGGTTTATGATATTGAAATGGCTGCTGACGAAGCAGCGGCGAACATCATCGACCATGCTTATGGTGGGGAAAACTTGGGAATCATTGAGTGTTCCTATGAAATGATGCAGGACGGAATTCAAATCGTACTGCACGATCATGGGAAATCATTCGATCCTGAATTGATTGTTCCACCAGATGTAACCTCCGATCCATGTTCCCGTAAACCACGTGGATTAGGTCTGTATTTTATGCAGAAACTGATGGACGAAGTAAAGTTCACTTTCAATGGTGATGGAGGCAATATCCTCATCATGAAAAAGTATAAGGAGAACCCCGTTGAAAATTCCTCCCGTTGATGGGATTTCTTGGGAGTGGCAAGATATTCTTGATTTTAGCGGGAACCTGCTGGATGAAACCAGCCTTCGCGATCAAATTCATTTAATCAAACAATACCTTACCACCAGATTGCATGCGAAGGTGTCTATCTGGCTTGAGAATACTTTCCTTCCCCTTCCGGATGAAGGTGGGTCAACCATCTTCAAGGCGGATGAATGCTCCCCATTAATGCAGTCGGCATTCAACAAGCGGGAAATTCTATCTGAGAAGGATGGAGATTTGCTTTCCGTTGCTTTTCCCCTTGAATTTCACAACAGGGTTATTGGTGTGATGCAGTTGGAGGGTTCTCGCTTCAATACCATCCCTCAATGGAAATCCAAACTGCCGGTATTCGCCCAACAGATCTCAAATGGATTATCCCTCACCCGTCAGATTCGCATCAAGGAATGGAGGAATAAACAACTTGACCTGGTTCGCTCCGTTTCTGACAGGATCATAAAACAGCACGATATCAATAAGATATTTCACTTTGTGGCAGAATTGATCGCAGACACGTTTCACTACTATTTTGTGGCTGTTTATATGCTGGATGAAACAAAACAAAAATTGATCTTCCAAGATAATGCTGGGAAGAATATTTCGCGCGACCCTGATTTCAAAGAGATCTTTACAAACGGTATCCCCCTTGGGAAAGGACTGATCGGCACCTGCGCTCTTCATAAGAAAGAAATGCATTGTATGGATGTGCGCAATGATAAAACATTCCATTATGTAAGTGGATTGCCAGAAACACGATCTGAGGTTTGCCTACCCCTTATGATCGATGATGTTGTTATTGGTGTGTTGGATATACAAAGTAATTTTTTGGATGGTTTCCATCAGAACGATATGCTGGTGTTACAAATACTGGCGGATACTATCGCCACTGCCATTGATAATGCCCGTTTGCTACAAGATGTCCGTGTCCAATCTGAAAAAATTCAGGTTGTATCTGAGATCACACGAGCTCTTTCTTCGATCCTGGATCTGGATAAATTACTGGATGAGATCGTCCATATCATCAGCCGGGAGTTCCATTATCCTTATGTGCATATTTTCACGATCGATCGGGTGATGAATCGGGTAGTATTCAGGACCGGTACGGGAAAGCTCAGTGATGTGCTGAAAACCAATGGGCTCTGGTTCGATATGCAAAGTGAAAAAGGTATTGTTGCTTACGTTGCGCGTAAGAAACGACCTTATCTCTCATCCGATGTTCTGGATGACGATCTATACCTGCCAACCAATTTGCCCCCGGATGATCCGCGTTCTGAATTGGCTATCCCCATCATTTATTCCGATGAGGTGCTTGGTGTTCTGGATATACAGAGCCCACAAGAGAAAGCGTTTTCCGAGAAAGATGCCGAGCTTTTTCGCTTACTTTCTGATGGCATAGCGATCGCACTGCAGAATGCCTTGATATACCGTTCTGAACGATGGCGCCGCAAAGTTGCTGAAAGCTTTCATGAAATTGCGAATATCTTCTCACGGGATTATTCGCTGGATGAGATCTATCAATCAGTGCTCAAGATTGCGGGACAAAACTTGCCCTGTACTGCCGGTGTGATCTGGCACTTATCAAAAGACGGAGAGATCAGTGCGGTGGATGCCATTGGCGTGGATAAGGATGATCTCAATGATTCTTTACTGGATGAAGATCTCGAATTTATCAAATACTCGATCGAGCAGGGGGAACCAATCATTCGCTACGGGTATGATGAGACTGAACCACTTGGTCGTATTTTACGACTGCGAAAGAATTATTCTGCTATTGTGGCTCCCATCATCACTGCTAACCAGAAATTAGGCGCCATTGAGATTGTGCATGAAAACCCCAACCGCTTTGGGGATGAAGCACGGGCTGTCTTGAAATCGTTTGCTGGATATACCTCAGTTGCCATTCAAAACCTGGGGCTGTTTTCTGCTTCACAGGAACAGGCACTGATGGCAACCACCTTGCTTTTAGTAAGTGAAGCATCGGAGTCAATTGAAACAGAAGATGAATTGTATACAACTGTTGCCAGACTTATCCAGTTTGTGGTAGGGGTTAAAACAACACTCATGTATCAACGTGATCGCACGGGTGATTTCAACCTGGTAGCAGCAGTTGGAGTGGAACCAACAGAAGAAGCAATTTATAAAAGCTATCCCTCTACATTCGATGGAATACTGGCTTTTTCGCGCATGTTAGGGGATCAGCCAGAAGATTACCAATCGCTGTCGATCTCGCAAGAAAACAAGCGTGATGGAAATTTAGATTGGCTTGCTATTCCGATTAAAACCCAAGAAAAAGTCTTGGGTGCATTGTTCGTTCAAATGGATGAAGAAATGAGCGAACATGATTTTCTGGAAGGTTCAGGTGCTAAACAGCGTGAGGTGCTCTCTGCAGTAGCACGCCAATGTGCGGTTGCCCTTGAAAATCTCAATTTCAAAAGAACTGAACAGACCGAAGCGTACGTCACTGCGGTTTTGCTGCAGGTTGCCGAAACTGTAGTTAGCTCATCCGGGATCAATGAGATTTTAGATAATGTCGTCAAAATCATACCCCTGTTGGTTGGTGTAGATTGCATCTCTTTCCTGGTATGGGATAAACAACGCGGCGTTTTCCGCATTGCAGATTCTTATTGTGGGGAATGGGAAGACGAATTTGAAAAAATTGGGGAATACATCCAACCACAAGACTATGAACCTTTGCAAAAACTGGTTGACACAAAGGCACCGGTTTACATTGCTCTGGATGATTTGAATCCACACTCCTGGTTCAACGGACTTTCTTTTAAATTACTTGAAGACCGAGATGCATTTATCGCGATAGATCAACATGTTCAACTTATTTACCCGCTGCAAGATCGGGAAGAGTTTTACGGTGTGATGCTGGTGAATGATTCAAAAGATCAAATTGAATATCGTGAAAAAAGATTAGATATTTTAATTGGGGTAGCCCAGCAGCTCATCCTAGCTTTTCAGAATGAGCTCCTTAAAGAAGAAATGGTTGGTCGTGAAAGATTACAAAAGGAATTTCAATTGGCGCAGGAAATTCAAAAGGCGTTCCTGCCAGAAGTGATTCCGCAGGTGCAGGGATGGGAGATCAGCGTGCGTTGGCGCCCGGCTCGTCAGGTAGGGGGTGATTTCTATGACTTCATCAATTTGCCGGATGGCAGGACCGGGTTTGTCATTGCAGATGTATCGGATAAGGGCATTCCGGCAGCTTTGTATATGACCGTAACGCGTACTCTTATCCACGCTACCGCAAAAGAGAATCTTGACCCCGCCCAAGCGTTGTTGAAAGTGAACCGGCTGTTGCTGGAGAGTTCACCACAGGGTCTTTTTATTACAACCCTGTATGGAATTCTCTGTGAAGAGAGCGGTGAATTTCAATATACCAATGCAGGTCACAACCAACCCATCCTGGTTAAGAAAAAAGATGAGGATGTCAGTTTGCTGGAAAAAGGAGGAATGCCCCTGGGCGTATCCTCTGATCTGCATATTCTCAACAGGTCGATCAAGATCGCTAAAGGGGAAACTCTTTTCCTGTACACAGATGGTGTAACCGAAGCCCAGTCACCGGATGGGAAATTATATGGCATGACGCGTCTTGAGAAGTTCTTGCAGCAGAGTGCCAAAACGAATATGGATGCTCTGCTCGATTCATTGGATAAAAATATTCTGGTCTTTCAAAAGGGGTTCCCGCCTTCTGATGATCTTACTATCATTGCTTTGCATCATCGCTAGATACCCAATCACGCAGGCAATATTTTTATGGAGAGATCATGAAGGTCACATTTTAAAGAAGCAGCACAATAACTAAAGTATAATCAAACCGAAGTTGGAGGTGCTATGGAAATTGTTTGGTATGGGCATTCTTGTTTTCGGATCAATGAACGAGGGAAGGCAGCGGTTGTTTGTGATCCCTATGATCATGAGGTGGTTGGATACAATCCACTGCGTTTGAAGGCTGAAATTGTTACTGTCAGCCATGATTCCCCCGGACATAATTGCATCAAAAACGTGAAGGGGAATCCATACCAGATTAATGGACCTGGCGAGTATGAAATTGGAGGGGTTTTTATCACCGGACTCAGCACTAGCCATCGTGTTCGAAAAAACAACGATGATGGTAAAAATGATTCACTAGTTGCCAATACTCTCTACCTGATCGACTATGGCGGTTTAACCATTGCCCACCTGGGTGATATGGAACACGTTCCAACACAGGCGGAAGTGGAATCCCTCGGTCCGGTCAATATTGCTCTGGTGCCGGTCGGAGATGGCAGTAGCCTGAATGCCAGTAAAGCGGCGGAAGTGATTAGTTTGCTTGAACCGAATATTGTGATCCCCATGCATTATGCTACCGCCCATGCAAAACTGAAACTAGACCCCATCTCGAAATTCTTAAAAGAAATGGGTCTTTCAGAGGTTGGAACACAAGAAAGTTATAAGATTGCGAGCGATAAGGATTTACCTGAAGACACACAGGTTGTGATCTTGGATTATATGTCGAAATAAGCATGGAAATTGAACCAGGCAAACTCATCTTAACATGGGATGTATCCCCAAAGAACGAACAAAAATACTTTGAATTTCTTGTTCGTGAATTCTTGCCGGGCATGCAAAAACTTGGTTTTCAATTGACCGATGCTTGGGTGACGGTTTATGGAGAACGCCCGCAAATTTTGATCGGTGCAGTAATGGCTTCCGTGGATGAGATCAGGGAAACGCTGGACAGTTCAGAATGGTTTTCTCTGGTGGATAAATTGAACGATTATGTGGTTAACTATAAACAAAAGTTAGCAATTGCAAACGGTGGCTTTCAGTTTTAAGTGTCTTTTGATCATCTTATTCTTCTATGCATGAAATATCCCACGCACTGCTGAAATGGTATAGAAAGCATCAACGCTCGTTGCCATGGCGCGGTGAGATTGATCCTTATCTGGTTTGGGTTTCCGAGATCATGCTGCAGCAAACTCGCGTAGATACCGTCATTCCCTATTATTTGAAATGGAAGAAACGATTTCCCACACTGCAAGCGCTTGCAGCTGCTCCAGAAGGGGATGTGCTGCTGTTGTGGGAGGGACTTGGTTACTATTCACGAGCACGCAATTTACATCTTACCGCACAGCTTATCCATGAAAAATATGGGGGAGTCTTTCCACAGGACCCAAACCGATTGCGCAGCTTACCTGGTATTGGTGAATACACTGCAAATGCTATTGCTTCCATCTGCTTTGCGGTACCTCTAGTGGCGATGGATGCTAATATCAAACGTATCTTTGCGCGCCTGATGGATTTTGAGGAACCTCTTACCTCCCAATTTGCCAAGACACAGCTGGCAAACTTTGGCAGAACTTTACTGGGGGAGATTAACGCGGGTGACCTCAATCAAGCATTGATGGATCTGGGTTCCTCGATTTGCCTTCCGGGTGATCCAAATTGTGAGTTGTGTCCTCTGAGCCCATATTGTGTCTCTCATCAAAATGGCACACAAACTCAGCGACCGGTGATGAAGAAGAAAAAAGAGATACCCACCTACCAAGTGGTTGCGGCAGCCATTATTAACGAACATGGTGAGTTTTTATTAGCAAAAAGACCCAAAGGAGGGATGTTGCCTGGACTGTGGGAGTTCCCTGGCGGGAAGGTGGAGGCGAGGGAGGATGACCCAACCGCATTGCTGCGAGAGATAAGTGAAGAATTGGGCACATCCATTTTGATAGGGAAAAAGATCGGTGGTTATCGTCATGCTTATACCCATTTCAGGGTCGTGGTGCGCGCCTATCTTTGCACACTGGATGGACCAGCCCCGCAAGCGCTGGAAGCGCAGGAAATAAAATGGGTGACACGTGAACAAATGCAAGGATTTGCCATGGGAAAGGTTGATCGGATGATCGCTCGCGACCTGTGTGGTATGGGAAGCATTCTTCTTTGAACATCTTATAATGAATATATGGATCAGGATACGGAAGAACGATTTTCATTCCAGCATGCTAGAACACGCATGGTCGAAGACCAGATTCGTAGAAGAGGGGTGACGGATAGCGCTGTGCTGGATGCATTCCTGCGAATTCCTCGTCATTGTTTTGTATCAGAACAGTACCAACCAGAAGCCTACCAGGATCATCCACTTCCCATCGGTTATGGGCAGACCATTTCGCAGCCCTATATTGTCGCGTTGATGACCGAGCAGGTGAATTTGCAAAGCAGCGACCATGTTCTGGAAATAGGGACTGGATCTGGGTACCAGGCAGCCATCCTATCTTGTTTGTGCGAGCGCGTTGATACTATAGAACGCGTTACCCCGCTGGCAAACCAGGCAGAAAGAATTTTCAAGGAATTGAAAATCACGAATGTCCATGTTCATGTTGGGGATGGTACGCTTGGTTATCCTCCTGCAGCCCCATACGATGCCATTCTTGTTACTGCCGGAGCACCACAGGTACCACTTCCATTGAAAGAGCAATTAAAGAACAAAGGAAGGCTGATCCTCCCGGTGGGAGACCGCTGGACGCAGGTATTGCAGATATGGGTGCGAGAAAAAGGAGACTTTATTAATGAATCGATCATTCCTGTGGTTTTTGTTCCCTTGCTTGGAAAATGCGGCTGGGAAGAAAAACCACAGTAGAAAGAGTAGTTTTAGATAGAACTTACTGTCACCATAATCGTGGGACGGCGCCGCGTTTCACGATAGATGAAACCACTGAGGGTTTTGGTGATGTCCTTCTCCAGGTTGTCGGGATTCCGTTTGATAGTGGTGAGAATGGTCTTGCGAGCTTGATTGAGCAGACCATCTGCTTCCTTTGTGGAGGTGAATCCACGGCTAACAATTTCCGGATCTGCAATTAACGAACCGTCACTCTTGCGCAAGATGACGTGCACAAGGATAATGCCATCCTTGGAGAGCATTTCCCTATCGCGCATTTCTGCGGGACCAATGTCACCCACGCCGGAGCCATCCACGAATACCATTGAGATGGGTTCAATATCTCCCATACGCATTTTATTGTTCTTGAAGGTGATAACCTGCCCATCTTCAACCACTGCAATATGTCTTTCAGGGATACCCGTCTGCATTGCAAGAATAGCCGCTTGCTTGAGCTGGCGCAGTTCGCCATAAGCAGGGATGAAATACTTGGGTCGTGTAAGGTGCAGCAATAATTTGATGTCTTCCTGACCACCATGTCCTGAAACATGCACGGGAGCGATCTCTTCATAGATCACATTAGCACCGCGTCGAAACAGATCATTGATGGTGGAAAATACTGCTTCTTCATTACCGGGGATTGTTTTTGATGAAAGGACGACGGTATCGCCTTCCTTTATATCGAATTGACGTTGTGTTCCGCGTGACAACCTGCCAAGGATGGAAGTGGGCTCCCCCTGTGATCCGGTACACATGATGGCAACTTTCTCGTCGGGTAAATGCAGGGCTTCTTCAATGGATATTTTCTGATCTTCATCAATAGAGAGAAAGCCCATTTTTTGCGCGATCTTGGCATTCTCAACCATACTGGTGCCCACAAAAGCGATTTTACGGTTAAATTTTTTGGCGGCGTTAACCACCTGTTGCATACGGGAGATCAACGATGCGAAGCTGGCAACGATGATGCGTCCATCTGCCTGTGAGAAGACTTTCTCAAGCGCTTCTCCTACCACCTGTTCAGATGGAGTCCATCCGGGTCTGGTGGAATTGGTTGAGTCGGAAATTAACGCAAGCACACCCCGTTTTGAAAATTCCACCAATTTGCCATAATCTGTGGGCCAATTGTCTACGGGGGTGTGATCAAATTTATAATCACCTGATTGAACAATCAATCCCTCCGGTGTCTCAATGCCCAATCCCACTGAATCAGGGATGGAGTGGCACACGTGGAAAAAATCCACCTTAAATTTACCAATTTTTACCTGGCTGCCTGCTTGAACAGTGTGCAGCGCAACATCTCGATTGGCGGAGGATGCTTTCCCGAGTTTGACCTTGATCAAACCCATGGTCAGCGGAGTGGCATAGATTGGCACGTTAAATTCTTCCAGAAAATAATTGACAGCACCAATATGGTCTTCATGACCGTGGGTGAAGATCAATGCGCGGATCTTGTCGCGATTATTTCGCAGGTATTGGAAATCAGGGATGATGTAATCAACTCCCAGCATGTCGTTGTTAGGGAACATCAACCCACAATCTACGATGATGATGTCACCATCATATTCGTAGATCATCATATTGCGACCGACTTCCCCCAATCCACCAACTGGAATGATTTTTAAAGATTTATTTTTCATACTAACCTCAATTGCAACTGCCTTTCTTTTGGCAGTAAAAAATTCGTTTTAAAGAAAATGCCCCGGATCAAATGGCAACCAGGGCACTAACGCTACCTTCGCGTATTATTTCTCCGATAATTACCCGATAATCCTCAAATTACCGGATTTACATTCTATCATGCTTTTTAAGTTACTCTATTAACATTTGTTAAAATTGTGCCTGCTCGGCATGTAATTTATCGCGAATTTGAAAGACCTGGCGCCTGAAACGATCATCTCTTTCTATCATATCTGCGATCTTATCGCAAGCATACATAACTGTTGTATGATCTCTTCCTCCCAAGCTGTTGCCAATCTGGGGAAGGGAAGCTTCTGATTCCTCTCGCATCAGGTACATGGCTACCTGGCGGGATAGGGCTACCTCTTTCGTACGGTTTCTTCCAAGCAGATCATTCTCCGTCACATTAAAAGCTTTAGCAACGGTATGGATGATACGACCGGGTTCAACCGGATCATCATTAGGGAAGAAATCAATCAATGCTGTTGCAGTCATTTCCATGGTTAGTGGCTTTCCGCTTAATTCTGAACAGGCAAGCACTTTAGTAAGCGCTCCTTCCAGTTCTCTGATGTTCCACTGGATCTTTTGCGCGATATACTCGATGATCTCATAGGGTACCTGCTTATCAGCACTTTCTGCTTTTGCACGAAGGATAGCAATGCGTGTTTCAAGTTCAGGCGGTTGGATATCCACGGAAAGACCCCATTCAAAGCGTGAGCGAAGCCTTTCTTCTAGTGTTGTCATGGCTTTTGGCGGTCTGTCGGAGGTGATGACAATCTGTTTGTTCTGGGCATGCAGTGTATTGAAAGTGTGGAAGAATTCTTCCTGGGTGGATTCTTTCCCTGCAATGAACTGAATGTCATCGATTAAAAGCACATCAATAAACCGGTATTTTTTGCGGAATTCCTCGGTGTTGTGTGCCCGAATGGCATTGATCAGGTCATTTGTAAATTCTTCTGATGAAACATAAAGGACGTTCTGTCCTTTGTCGCGTATGTGGTTGCCGATTGCCTGCAGAAGGTGGGTTTTCCCTAACCCAACCCCTCCATACAGGAATAATGGATTGTATGCTTGTGCAGGGTTCTCTGCAACTGCCAGACTGGCTGCGTGAGCCATGCGATTATTGGGTCCGACCACAAAGTTTTGAAAATCGTAGTGTTCATTAAGTAATAGGTTATTGCTCGATTGTGTTTTACGGTCTGGTGCGGGTAAAGTTGTTGTCTTGGATGGGGATGGCGCAGACTCTATGCTGTTTGGAAGCTGAAACACGACTTTTTGAGGCGCATCCATGATGCCACTTAATAATTTTGTGACTGTACCTGTCAGGCGATTTTCCAACCAATCTCGAACGTAAGCATTCTGCACACCAATATAAAAAATATCATCTTGCTGCGATATGAATTTTGTGTCACGCACCCATGTATCAAAGGTGGCTTTTGACATATTCATTTGTAATTGTCCGAGCGTTGCTTGCCATGCCTGAAAAGCTTCCATTGGTTGTTCCCTGCTCCTTTTCTGAATGATATGTACACAAAAGCAACCCCTGAGTAACCTGTTTAAGGTTTCGTGATTGTGGGAAATGCCTCTGGTATGAAGCCGATTTTTGTAAATTGGTAGAAAATATTCTAGCAAATTGAAGAAGGTTGTACAAGTGGAATGAACAACCTTAAGGTTAAAAATAGGTAAACCTTAAGGTTAGCAACCTTAAAAAATGATGACAATAATAGGTCTAGACAATACACAAGGTAGAACGAGTGTTCCCCACCACCTGTAACGGCAAAAAATGAGCCTCCCCAATATGTCCTGCTTGCAATAAATTGATAATTCAGACAAACTTATCTCGAATTGGGAAAGCTTAAAGAAAGCTAGAGGCTTTATTTGTTGGAAACATAAAATATTTTCCAGTAGAACAGCTTAAGATGGTTATGATTCCTGTAGAATTTTCGCCAAAGACTTCTTCACAAGGTCAACCGCGTAATTCGTTCCGCGATCCCACGGATATACCTGGCTCATTGTGATCAAGAATACATTTTTCAAAGGCGTTGTGACTGGTAATAGATTTTTCGAGTGCTCGAGGAAGGGAATGGGTTGCGCATAAGCCTGACGAAAGAGCCAGCTCTCTATTATCCAGTTTCTATCAAAATCTTGGTTGATCTTTTTCAAGCTCGGCAGAAATCTCTCGATGAGTTCTTGCTTGGAAAGTTGGAAATATTCGTGGTCTTGAGGAAGATAATCGCCACAATACAATAGATGTGTTCCCCCAAAATGATCGTTTGAGACGAAATTGGTATGTTCTACCAGAGAAAGGAAGGGAAATTCCTTTGATTTGGGTAGATTGTACCAATAATATTTTTCTCTTGAGAGCGGATGTTTAATTGAGAGCAGCAACACTACCGCACCAATGCTTTTTCCTTGATGGATCGTGCTAACGTAATTCTTTGGAAGCTGTGGTGCGAGCATGGTAAAGGATGATGGAGAAGTAGTTACCAATACCTTATCATAGAGTTCTTTTTTCCCGCGAACGAAGAGAGCAACTTCGCCGCCGGTGTGTTCTTCTATCTTCTCCACACCGGTATCAAAGTGAATTGCCACACCTCGCTCCACAAGGGTTTTGGTGAAGTCATCAAAGAAAGCTTGGAAACCACCATCATAAGTGCCCAAATCGCTTGACCTGGCTTTGAAACGTGCCCAAAACCAAGACATGGGCACTTGTTGGTAATAATCCCCAAATTTTCCTTTCAACATAGGCTCGAAGTTGATGCGATAAATCTTTTCCCCGTAATACTTCAATAGCCATTCATGAGCGGTTATTTTTTCCAGTGGCTGCCATCTTGCTACAAAGCGAATATAAGCTGTCACAGCGCCAAAACGCATTTTCTCGAAAAAAGTGAAGCCCGGGAATTTTAAGACAGCAGTGACCGAATCAAGTGGAAAAAAATTCCCCTCGTGGAACATAACGGTCTTGGGATGATAAAAATGGACTTTATGAGAAAATCCTAATTCTTTGATCAGGTTGAGAATGGCTTTGTCGCTGCGAAACCAGTGATGATAAAAGAATTCAATCGACCAATCCCAATCAGAGTGACGGAAACCACCTGCTAATCCCCCGGCTTGAGCCCCCTTTTCATAAACGGTTACTTGATAACCTTTTTTATTTAATTCGAGTGCGGCTGTTAATCCCCCTATTCCGGCACCAATGATCGCAGCTTTTTTCATCTTTCCTCACTCATTTGTTTTTGGTTTTATCTTGCTCCATTGAAGCCCTTCTTTAAAGAAAAACACGAAACCCACTATAGTAATAGGAAGCCATAAGGCTGCATGCAGGGTTAGAATATACGCAGCGGCGGATTCTGATGCCACCCCCATTGCACTTAAAATACTGATTCCCGGCGCATCAAAAACACCGATATACCCGGGTGCAGAGGGAATGGATGAGAGGATGTTCAATGCTCCATTGAGCAGCAATAGATGGCTGAACGGCAGGTCAAAATGAAATGCTTGTTGGACGCTCCAATACAATCCGGTCTCAAATAACCAGACGATGATCGTCAGGGTAAAAACATGCAGGATTTGTAGAGGGGATTTGAGCGCATCCAGACCATCGAAAAAGCGATTGAGTACAGCATGATATTTATCGTGCGCTTTGCGTGGGAGAATGTGCAGAAAGATAAAATCAAATACTTTTTTTGCCTTTTGGGGGAAGATAGCTGATATCAAGACAACCACGAAAGCAATGCAGAATAAAACTGAACCTCCGATCAATATCCAGTTGAGCAGACCGGTCAGAGACCCATTTTCGAGCTGTCCTAAAAAAGCCGGTAAACCGATGAGAATGAATATAACCATCACCAACCCATCGAAGATGCGTTCCACAATGATGGATGCCAGGGATGTAGCGAAAGGGATTTCCTGTTTTTCCTTGAGATGATAGGCACGTAAAAACTCACCGGCTCTGGCTGGAAAAACATTATTTCCAAGATAACCAATACAGATTGATGGAAGCAGTTGTAGAGCTGTTTGGCGTTTCTTTCCCTTTAGAAGGATTGACCAGCGTTGTGCTCGAACAAGAACACCCGCGAAATAAGAAAGAATGCCCGGTATGAACCACCAAAAGTCAATGGTCTTGATGGATTCCCAAACATATTCAAGGTCAAGTCCACGGATTGCCAGATAAAGGAAAAGCAAACTTATGAATATTCCAACCCAATATACCCATCGTTTCATTGTGTTGATTCTATCATGAACGGAGAACGACCTCACGTACTTAAAAAAATACCAGAGATGCAATCCCTGGCAGGTAGATCTCGCCAGACGATTCGGACTATGCTTCGCTTTTCTCCGTGGTTTCTGTGGATTTTGCAGCGGGTTTTTCGACCGCATCAGTTTTTTCAGTTGACTCTTTTGTATTGCGCGCGGATGAAGTGGCACCTGAATTGGAACGATGATCGGTTGAGTAAAACCCCGACCCTTTATAAATTACGCTTACTGGAGCGGTAATCACTTTATGCAAAGTTTTCTTACCGCAATCGGGGCATGTATTCAACGGTTCATCGCTGAACTTCTGGTTTTTTTCGAATTGAATTCCACAATTGTCACAATGATAAACATAGACCGGCATAGGTACACCTCAAGTCTTGAATTATAGTCACTTCGCAGCCATGCTGCAAGTTTTTTTTGATGGTATGAGCATGCTCTAAAAAGAGGAAATTCTTCTCTGTAGGAAATTTTTCTGCGATACTATAATGAGAAAAAATTGGAGGTGTTTTTATGGGAGTACCAAGAGTTGTACGAGCCCCACGAGGAACACAGCTTACCTGTAAATCCTGGTTGACGGAAGCTCCTTATCGTATGATCCAGAACAACCTTGACCCTGAGGTTGCCCAGCGACCGGATGAATTGGTTGTATACGGCGGGCGCGGTCAGGCAGCTCGCGATTGGGATTGCTTTGATGCGATTCTTGACTCATTACGGAACCTTGAAGATGACGAAACGTTATTGGTACAATCTGGAAAGCCGGTAGGTATTTTCCGTACTCACACCGACGCACCCCGGGTTTTGATTGCCAATTCGAATCTTGTGCCGCACTGGGCTACTCAAGAACATTTTGACAAACTAGCTGCTCAGGGGCTTATTATGTATGGGCAGATGACCGCTGGTTCCTGGATCTATATTGGAACACAGGGAATTTTGCAGGGAACTTACGAAACATTGGCTTCCTTGGCGGTTCAAAAGGGTTGGGGATCACTGAAAGGGAAATTTGTTCTTACCGCTGGTTTGGGAGCGATGGGTGGCGCACAACCATTAGCCATCACCATGAATGAAGGGGTTGGGCTTGTGGTCGAAATCGACCCTGCTCATGCCAAGTGGCAGAAGGATATTGGTTATCTAGATATGGTTTCCAATGATCTTGAAGAGGCACTTGATCTGGTTACAGAAGCCAAGGAGAAAAATATCCCGCGCTCGATCGGTCTGGTTGCCAATGCTGCCGATGTCTATCCGGCGCTGCTGAAGACAGACATGCTGCCCGATGTAGTTACCGACCAGACCCCCGCCCATGATTTCTTGATGTATGTGCCCAACGGGATGAGCTTGGAAGCAGCCAATGAATTACGCAAAAAAGATCCTGCAGAATATACACGGCTCTCCACAGACGCCATGACTGCCCAGGTGGCGGCAATGCTTGAGTTCCAGCGCAGAGGGGTAGAAGTGTTTGATTATGGCAATAACATCCGCCAGCGTGCTTTTGATAATGGGCTTGAGAGTGCTTTTGATTTTCCAGGATTTGTGCCTGCCTATATCCGCCCTCTATTTTGCGAGGGGAAAGGACCCTTCCGATGGGTAGCATTGTCTGGTGATAAAGAGGATATCTACAAGACCGATCAAGCGATCATGGACCTGTTCCCGGAAGATGAACATTTACACCGCTGGCTGATCATGGCAAGAGAGCGGGTACCTTTTCAGGGACTGCCCTCCCGTATTTGCTGGTTGGGTTATGGCGAGCGGGAAAAAGCTGGTTTGAAGTTCAATGAGATGGTAGCGAGTGGGGAATTGAAGGCGCCCATCGTGATTGGCAGGGATCATCTGGATTCAGGGTCGGTGGCTTCTCCGAACCGTGAGACAGAAGGAATGAAAGATGGTACTGATGCGGTCAGCGATTGGCCAATTCTCAATGCCTTGATCAATGCGGTAGGGGGAGCGACCTGGGTTTCTTTCCATCATGGAGGAGGGGTTGGAATTGGCTACAGCCAACACGCTGGTATGGTGATTGTTGCTGACGGAACCCCGCAAGCTGCAGAACGCTTGAAACGGGTACTAACCACCGACCCGGGCATGGGGGTTATCCGCCATGCGGATGCCGGGTATAAAATTGCGATTGATACGGCTAAAGAAAAAGGGATCAATATTCCTATGATGAAAAAATAGTGTCACCCCATCCTGATAAAAAAGGAACTCAATCTATCAATGAGCTCCTTTTTGAATTACTTCACTGAAAAAAGTATCCAACCCCCATAATCGTAGATGATCTCAAGGTAGGGGGGAGTATTTTCCCACAAATCAGTGTTGGTATTCATGACGATGTAATCGATCTCGTTTTGGGATACCCAGTTTTGATTTAATATCATTTCCTTAGGATTGATGGGGACGATCTGTTGGGAAAAATCCTCTCCGAAAAATGGATAATCCCAGACGCCTGTATCGATGCACAGACCCAGAACGGAATCTTCCGGAACAAGAGAGAATATTGATCGTAAAGGATCGCGTAAGCTTCTGTTGGGGAGTGTCATTTTATCAACACGATCCAAATTCCAAATTGTCTCACGGATTAAACTAGGGTTGTTTTTAAAAACGGCTACCGGTTTGGCTTCATTGAGCAGGTGAGTTGTAAGGGTGATAAAGACTGCCATGACCACCGAGGCATATCGAAAAAAACGCAGGAATTTCGTGTCGGAAAAATACAGATTAATTAGAGGTGTGATCAATACAGCTATTGATAAAAAGTATCTGCCCTGATAAGGGTCCCACCCAGGGCGGAACATGATGATGCATAAGGTATAAGCCAAGGTTGTAAGAAAAAGCCCAAAACGAAGGGGATCTTTTTTACGAATTCCATTGACCAATCCAGCTAGCAGTGCGATGCTCATCAACACGAATCCCAGCGGTCCAAACCAGGCTTCATCCTCTGTAAGATGAGGAACCGTGAGATAAGAAAAATTGGTTTGATTCTGCGTCAGTGTGGTGCCTTCCAGTTCAATATGGAAATAACTCATGAAGTTTGAAAATAGGATTGCTTTAGCCTTTACAAAATAATTTTTCATGGGATACGGCAATCCAGAAGGATCCACGGCGTTGTAAAGAAGCCGATGGGGATTGATGCGCAGTGTTTCCAGTTTGTCTTGGATGGTAAGAAAAGCTGACTGGGATTCAACGGCTCCTGGAGGACCAAAGAATCCTCCAAAGTGGAGATAGTTCATGATATACGTGAGGCTTCCAAAAGCGAGAAAGAAGACCAGAAAGAAAACCAGAAAATAACCCAAAGCGCCGGGATGTTTTCCCCGATTTTTCGCCCACAGAAAAATGAAAAGGAGTAAATAACCAGGCAGGATAAAAAAGGCAGTTTGCTTAGATCCCAATGCCAATGCAATCGCTAATCCAGATAGTGCCAGATATTTCTTTTCGGAACGAAATCCCATAGCGAGGAAGTAGAAAGCACATGCGATCAGGGATGCTACGACCAGATCGGTTTGGGCTGTCGTTCCCTGCATGATTACAATGGGATAGGTTAAAAAAATCAAGGCGTTCAGAAAGGAACTTTTGATGGAACGATTGAGCAATC
>DMDF01000042.1 GCA_003446605.1 Anaerolineaceae bacterium | reverse complement strand
CAACCCCGGAGAGAAATTGTTCGTACACACTATCTGGTACTGCTTCAGAATGGGTTTCTTGTGTCGATAAATTAACAAATAGGATTTTTCCGGTATAACCTAGCATTTAGTGCTCCTTTAGATTTCTATCCACCTGAGATTGGGAATAAGAATGAAACTGTATCACCATCTTTTAAGGGGGTGTTTTTCTTAGCTGGTTCGTAATTGATATTGCAAAAATAGGAGAGACGCAATGGAATTGGTAAATGCAGCAGATTATATAGATCATTGATCGTAGAACCATCGCTCATGGTGACACATCCCGTATCATCGATGGTCTTATGATCTATGAAAGCAGGGGCGAACACTTTGATTTTTATTGTGATACCTCAATTATTAATTTTTCCGAATGATGTTCTCACAATTCAATGTGTAGAGCGAAAGGAATTTAATACTAAACCGAACATGTTCGGTTTAGTATTTAGCATATAATTATTCTATTAAAATGTCAAGTGTTAATGATGTGAATTCGAAGATAACTCCAAAAGGCATTCACTCCAGGCAGAAAATAATCGATGCTGCCATAACTTCTTTTAAAGTAAAAGGCTATCAAGAGACGACCATTCAAGATATTTGTTTCATTGCCGGAATTGCCGTAGGAACGTTTTATCATTATTTTTCTTCAAAACACGACTTATTATTTGTAATGATCGCCGAGATGAACACAACACTCACTACTGCTTATCAGAAAATGGATATTAAATCATATCCCGATGCAATCCTTCAATTAACGGATTTGTTTATCGATATTTACGAGTCCTATGGTCCTGAGCTAATAACGAATATGTATAAAGGGTATGTACTTTCGGGAAAAAATCTTTTTGATATCAATCAGTTCGCTTATGTCATCATCATTCGTGATATCTTTGCTAGAGGAATAAAAGAAAAACAATTTTCCATTGATTTCGCTGTTGATGATGTGGCAGAAATGGTGAAGAGCATATTTTTCTTGTCATCTGTCTTGTGGTGTAATCACCATGATATTAATGTATTCCGAGACAATGCACATCGTAAAATAGAAGCCTTTCTTCAATTGGTTTCGTCAGATGAGGTCAATAATATCGAACAAGAGTGAGATTTTTCAATTTGATAAGCTTTTTCCCCCTTAAATTAATAATTCTTGATGATCGGGATTACAATAATGGGGGAATTCGAAATTATTAATAGAGAGGTGGGGGTTGATTTACACATATATGGGAGAATATTTTTTATGGCTCAATCTTCCCGTACATTTCGAGTCTTTGTTAGCTCTACCTTCAGTGATCTGAAAGCCGAGCGCAATGCATTGCAGGAGAACGTCTTTCCTCGTTTACGTGAGTTGGCAGCTGCACATGGCTGCCGATTTCAAGGCATTGATCTGCGTTGGGGGGTGAGTGAAGAAGCTTCCCTTGACCAGCAGACCATGAATATCTGTTTGGGCGAGATTGAACGCTGTCAAAAAATTTCTCCTCGTCCTAATTTCATTGTCCTTCTAGGGAATCGGTATGGATGGCGACCGTTACCTTACGAGATAGATGCACAGGAATTTGAGCGAATTTTGCTAGTTACTTCCGCCGAAGATAAAATCCAATTAGATCAGTGGTATCGCCGGGATGATAATGCCATACCGGCGAAATATACATTACAACCGCGCAGCGGGAAATATGATGAATTCACTACTTGGAAAAAGGTGGAAATCAATCTGCATCAAATATTGCTGACTGCGGCGGAAAAACTTTTATTCCCCCCTGAAGTAATGCTTAAATATACCGCGTCTGCCACCGAACAGGAGATCATCTCCGGTGCATTACAGGTATCCGATGCCAAAGAACACGTATTTTGCTTTTTACGTGATATTGAAGGAATGCCTGATGATGGAAGTGCTGAGAATTTCATGGATGTAGATTTAGAAGATAGGCAAAAACAAGAAAAATTAAAAAACAATCTGAGAAAACAGCTATCCGATAATGTACATAGATACACCGCATTTTGGCGGGATGGTGAAATGTCTGACGATCATCTTGAGCAATTATGTGAGGATGTATATGATGAACTCTCCAAAGTAATTCTGAACGAGATTGAACGACTTGAAACGATCGATCCGCTGGAGAGAGAGATTTCTACCCACGAGGTGTTTGGTAAGGAACGCGCTCGAGATTTTGTCGGTCGCTCGGAAATCTTGAAAAGCGTAGCTGATTATGTCAATGGCAATGATTCTTGCCCATTGGTGATATGGGGATCTTCTGGGTCGGGAAAGTCCGCACTTATAGCGAAAGCTATTCAGCAATCTATGAAAGATCATCCTCGCGCAAATTGTATCTATCGTTTTATTGGAGCCACGCCGGAATCCTCAAATGAGAGAGCATTGCTAGAGAGCCTTTATTGCCAGATTGCCAGTTCGGGTAATAAAATTGACATTCAAGTTCCCTCAGAATATAACGATTTGGTAAGAGAATTCAGTCGTTGTTTGAAACGGGGAGCAAGAAAAAAGCCTATCCTCCTATTCCTCGATGCACTGGACCAACTTGTGGATTCCAATGGTACTCCAAGCCTCACGTGGTTACCTGCAGAATTACCGCCAAAAGTAAAGATCATCATCTCTACTCTGCCTGGACCATACCTGGATATCGTAAAACAAAAACTACCCAAGAGCCGGTTCGTTGAACTTCAATCCATGGCAACTGTAGAAGGAGCGACACTTCTAGATATGTGGCTTGCGGAAGCTCAACGAACTCTGCAACCTGAACAACATAAATACCTGATAAATAAGTTCTCTCAATGTGGTTTGCCGCTTTATCTGCGGTTAGCGTTCGAGAGTGCTCGTTATTGGAGATCGTATGAACAGTTACCGGAAATAAGTGATGATGTTCCCGGTTTAATTCGGGATATGATCGCCAGTTTGTCTATGGAGAACAAACACGGGAAAACGCTGGTGGAGCGCAGTTTGGGCTATTTGGCTGCCGCTAAAAATGGTCTGTCGGAAGATGAATTGGTGGATATTCTCTCGGCGGATGCACAGGTACTTCAAGATTTTCACCGGCGTTCGCCAAAGTCGCCAAGTATTACCCGTCTCCCCGTTGTCGTTTGGTCCCGCCTATTTTTTGATTTGGATCCTTATTTAACGGAGCGTATGGCAGATGGAGCTATTTTGATGACTTTCTACCATCGCCAGCTTGCAGAAGTAGTTACTGAAGATATTTTATCGATTAGTCAGAATGAAACTCATCAGAGATTGGCAAATTATTTTGGATCTCAAGAACTTCAAATCAGAAAACAGGGCATTGAAATTTTAAATTTACGGAAACTATCCGAACTACCATTTCATCAGACAGTCGGGAAGATGTGGGCGGAACTTGAAAGCACGCTCTGCAATCTCCATACCATTGAAGCAATGTGCAGAGCCTCGAGGATATATGAATTGATTTCTGACTATAATCGTGCTCTTGCAGTGGTTGGAATCCCCCAGGCGTTATACACCAAATTACAAGATTATCTCAAGTTCCTACGTGCTCAGGGCTATTTATTGGCTGAACGACCCGCTTTGACATTGCAATTGGCAGCCAATCAGGTCGATTCTAGCGCACCCGCACAAGCAGCACATGAATATCTTGAGGCGGGATATGTAACTCACCCATGGTTAAGATGGATAAACAAGCCGCAGCAAGTATATCCGGCGGATCTGTCCATATTTAGCCATCATGAGGAGATCGTAAGAACATGTGCCTTTTCTCCTGATGGTTCGATCTTGGTCTCTGGATCTGATGATAAAAAAGCAATGGTCTGGGATACTTTCTCAGGTCGACTTTTGGCAACCCTGAACCATGATGCAGAAGTAAACCTGGTGCGATTTTCACCAGATGGCAAATCCCTGATCACTGCTAGTGGGAAGCAGGACTGGTGGGGTGAGATATTAGTATGGGATGTTGCCACACGTCAATTGGTAAAAAAGCTGCCACTCCAGAGAAGTACAATTGACCAATTTATTTTAAGCGATGACAATAAGCGGATTCTTACTGTCGTTACAGAAAGAAAAACTCATCTTCGCATTTTTGATCTGGAATCCGACGAATGCGTCAGCGAACAACACTATTCCAATGTCAGAGTTGTGGAATTAATCTCAGCATGCCCTGGGCGATCTCAACTTCTTCTTATTAATCGAAACAAAAATACTGGTGAAGTATTGAATTCATCGAGCCTGGAACCCATCACTCGCTTTGAGTTGGGATCACGGTTACACGAGAGCCAATTTGCGGCTCTTCTTGACGAGAAGAATATGATTTACGCGTTTATCCTGGGATCCAGTCTCATTCTTTATGATGGTGCAAACAGTTCTATCATTTCAGAGACGCAGCTTCCATATATACCGCATTCCTTCTGTATTTCATCTGATGAAAGACAAAGTCTATTTATTGCTGGTGTCGCCGAGGGGAAGCGAAACTATGGAGGGTTGACCATACTTGATAAATTTGGAAAGATGGTTGGTAATTACCAGTTCCCCAATCATAACCCTTATGCTTGCGCTTATTCCCCCACAGATAGTCGGATTGCAGTTGGATTGGAAAACGGGGAAATACACTGCTGGAAACCAACTGTGGAAATGCCCGAAAATAAAATCTTTGATCATGTTCCCTCTGACCAATACATCATGGCTGTATCGTCTGATGAATTGCATTATCTGACCAATCAAATTGCATTCCAGCCTGAAAAATATCCTGAGAATTACTATGCCCCGGTGGGAGAGCGCATGGTCCTGCTTGCAGCCCTTAATGGGGAAGAACTGCGAAGCTGCAAATGGGATGATTTGATTGCAGATGGAATGTCTCATCATTTTATTAAGCTGGCGTGCTTTTCTCCTGATAGGAAGGGTATTATAGCCATTACTACGGCAGAGTTTGATAGACCAATAATTAGTAAAGACGATAAGATTTTTATGCTCGATGCAGAGAGTATGAAAATAAAATGGTCAACCGTTCGCCCCATGAGGTTAAGAAATAAATACATGGAATTCAGGAACAGGTTGATCATGGCGCTTTCCGTGGTTTTCCTCATTCCCCTGTTATTGCTGGTAATCCTGGGGCATGTGTTGCATTTGATCGGGCGAGAGTTCTATCCCAAACAGTTTCAACGAGTAGAAGACTTTTTTGAAGAATTATTTGAGAAACTGACGACGAATGTCCTTGTTCAACCATGGTGGAAACGGGTGCAGCGCGGAGCGTTTGCAGTGCTACCAGATATAACCCCTGATTTTGTTGAAACAAAGGGGAAAGAACAAGTTCTTGTGAGCAATGGTTCGAATTTGATCGCATTGGATATTAATACCGGAGAAATAGTGTCTAACATCTATATTTCAAAGTATGGCATATCCTCTTTTGCTGTGGCACCTGACCACCGTACAGTCGCGTGTTGTACATTATTGAACCGGGATGCAATTCAGTTGGTAGATATGGAATTGGAAAAAGTGGTTAAAAAGATGACCTTGCCTGTTGCAAGAGAGGATTCTGAACCATCAGGGGTGGTGTGGGAGATACCGTGGTGTGGGTTCAGCCCGGATGGGAAATATTTTGCAGCCCATGTTACCAGTGATGCAGGGGGGTCCTATATCCATTTTTGGAGCAGTGATCTTGTAAACCATGTTTGCCAGATTTCCGTGGCGAGTGCCAATTTTGCCTGGAGCCCTGATTCGCGAGCATTTTGTGTGTGGGAAACCCATCTGCAAAATAGGTTGACGATATGGTCTATTCCTGATGCAAATATTATTACTGAATTCAATGCAGAAGGATGGCCGGTCATGTTGGAATGGACCAAACAGGGCGAAACGCTCCTGGCGGCAACTCGCGATGGAGGATTGTATAAGCTGAAACTTGAGGGAGGGCAGATTGGATACTATAACGAAGGGTTTTAATGTTGTGCCAGATGAGTTAATCTATCAAATTGTGCACGACTTTTTAGAAATAAATGCGGTGTATTGAATATCGAAAATGAAGTAAATAGTTATTTGTAAGAGAAAATATCGTCCGCTAATGAAAATGACAACTACTACTTACTGGGTCCTTTTGAATAAATGCATCAATCATGTGATAGACTAAAATACTCCATTACCTACCTAATATCAGTGCTATGTTACTTTTGATTGGTACTGACCGTGTTAATTAGCAGTATTTCCAACATGGGCAGGATTGCCAATATCTCTAATCCGATGTCTCTAAATGGCACATCTGTTTTATTTTATCCCATCGTTAAGGCTTTTGATCACATCTGATGGCAGATCCCAACTAAATATGCAGCGCTAAATTTTGCTTTCATAACGCGAGTGAATTAGAATAAAAGAGCGACTACATTACTCTCCAAAAAGGCGGAAACATGAACGCAGATGCAAGAATTTATGAAAATATAACGCGCGTAAATACCTTCGAATGTGATTTCAACCAGCGTTGGAAACCGGCTGCTTTTTTTCAACATTTAACCGAAGCTGCCACTATTCATGCAGCACGATTGGGAGTCGGCTTTGATGCAATGCTTGCTCAAAATCTATTCTGGGTGCATTCACGTATGAAGATCAAGTTCTTTACATTTCCCCATGCAGGGGATCAAATCACCATCCGTACTTGGCCAAAGACCATCCAGCAGAAATTGTTTTTTATCCGTGATTTTGAAGTGCTGGATGTCAATAATAAACCACTTGCAGCAGCGACTTCCGCCTGGCTGGTGATCGATGCAACCAGCCGCCGTATGATACCACCCCGCTCGCTAAATCTGAATTTGCCATCTTTGCCTGACCGATTTGGCTTGAATGAACCATTGGAAAAACTGGGATTAGAACAAAGTGGGGAAGAACGCTTGCAAGTTCGTGCTGGTTACTCTGTGGTGGATATGTTGGGGCATGTCAATAACAGCCGCTATGTGGAATGGATCTGTGATACGTTTCCAATAGATATATATCGACAAAACACCCTGGATTGGATCCAGATCAACTATGAGCATGAGGTTTTACCAGGCGAAGAGGTGGTTCTGTCGGTAACCGGATCTCCAGCAGACCCCGCCGAGAACAGGGTGGTAGGAGAGAACTGTTCCAGCGCTAAGCGAGCATTCGAAGCTGTACTGCGGTGGCGAGAATAGATTTATTAATTTGGTTATTTTTATTGATAAAAGTGAATTTGAGTTTAGATCTCTGTATCTGGATATTGTTGGTTCTAATCCAACCAAGGTTTCCTAAAAAGGCACCTTTCAACAGGTGCCTTTCTCTTATCTTGTAAATTATTAAGTGGGGTTTGTAGAAATGTTCATTTCCCTTTTCAATATTCTGCACCGTTTGACGCGATGAGCTTTTTATACCAGTAGAAGGAGTCTTTCCGGCTGCGCTTGAGCGTGCCATTTCCATTATCATCCTTATCGACATAGATGAAGCCATAGCGTTTCTCCATCTCACCGGTGGATGCGCTCACCAGATCGATACAACCCCACGGAGTATAACCCATCAGATCAACCCCATCTTCGATGGCTTCGCGCATGGCGACCACATGCTGGCGCAGGTATGCAATGCGGTAGTCATCATGAATACTGCCATCCACTTCAACCTTGTCAACGGCGCCCAGCCCATTTTCAACGACCATGAGCGGGACCTGGTAACGGTCATACAGCTCATTGAGAAAAATACGCAGACCCAGGGGATCAATTGTCCAGCCCCATTCAGAAGCTTTGAGATGCGGGTTTTGCACTCCGAATAGCATATTGCCCGCCTGTTTGCGCAGTTCCGGGTCGCTGGATACGCAGCCCGAGGAATAGTAACTGAACGAGTAAAAATCAACTCTTCCTTTCTTTATTGCCTCGAGATCGCTTTCGGTAATATCGAGCGTGATGCCCTTTTCATTGAAATACCTGCGCGAAAAAGCCGGGTATTCACCGCGCACCATCACATCACCACATAGATAGTTTCCCAGCCGCATACTCTTCTGTGCTTCCAGAATGTCCATGGGGTTCGGTGAATACGGATACTGGACCATGCCAGCGATCATGCAGCCAACCTTGTTTTCAGGATCGATGGCATGTGCCAATTGCACGACCCTGCCACTGGCTACGAATTGGTGATGCAGGGCTTGAAAACGTAGCTGCTGTGCCTGCGGGGATTCTTTCTCAAATGCAGTGAACATGACTGGTCTATCCGCCTCAGGCATGATTCCACCCGCTGCGAGCCCACCGAACTGAGTAGCCAGTATATTGATCTCATTGAAGGTCAGCCAGTATTTGACGAGACCTTTATATTCGGTCATCACTGTCTGGCAGTATTTTGTAAAAAACTCGATAGTCTTGCGGTTTGCCCAGCCATTGTATTCCTTAACAAGATGGTATGGCATTTCATAATGAGAAAGAGTTACGAGTGGTTCGATGCCATATTTCTTGCAAGTTTCGAACACCTTTCTATAATGCTCAATGCCTGCGCGATTGGACTGTGCATCATCCCCATTCGGGAAGATGCGCGTCCACGCGATGGACATGCGAAATATCTTGAAGCCCATCTCGGCAAACAGTGCAATATCCTCTTCATATCGATGATAATGATCGATTGCCTCATGGGATGGATAGTGACAATCTGCACGATGTTCACGTGTAAAAATGCGGGGGTTCTTCCGCGAGCCGGAGGTTAACATATCTGCCGTGCTGATGCCCTTACCATCCTCATTCCATGCTCCCTCGCACTGGTTTGCAGCGGTCGCTCCGCCCCACAAAAAATTTTCAGGAAAATGTTTATCCATTGCTGATCCTTGAATTTGGTAATTTGCAGCAACCGTCTTCTTGAGCGGTTGCTGCATTGTTGAAAAACTTACACTTAAACAGCCTTTTCCGCTTCGACAGCGGCTTCCTTTTCAGCCAACTGCTTGTCATAGACCTTGAAGAAGGGGTAGTACACAATGAGCCCTACCACGATTCCAACGATTGGGATAAACAGGTTTTGCCATGCCATGGATCCCAGGAATTCACCCATGAACAAGGGCAATAGTGACATAATCGTTACATAAGCCGGCTTGAAGAATCCGATGGCATACCCGATGTATACGAGTAACATGGTGATGAGTGGGGTCAGGATGTACGGGATTGCCATGATCGGATTGTACATGATGGGGAAGCCAAACGTCACAGGTTCGTTAATATTGAAAAGACCTGGAACGATGGCTGCCTTACTAACTGCCTTAAGCTGCTTCGATTTGGCTGATTTCAAACCAAGCAGTACCAGCCCCAGTGTATTGCCGGTCCCTCCGGCACAAGCTATTGCACCAAAAAGGAGTGTTGCATAGAACTGCGGTGGATTGCCGGAGGCGACCGCTGCAGCGTTGGCAGCGGTATTCTGCATCATCACCGCCATCAGTGCGACAAATGCAACCATTGTCCCATGGATACCAAATGTCCACAACAAACAGGCAAACAAACAAACAATAAACATGCCGGGTACGGTATTGATGGCGGAAAGAGGGATGGAAAGGATGTACGTGATCAATAAGGGGAGATTCATCTGTCCATTGGTTAGCAGGTTTAACGCGGTACCAATGCCGTACCAGATGATGATGTTGAATAACAGGGGCAGCATGGCTGAGAATGCTTCACTGAGAAAAGATGGCACAACATCCGGCATTCTAATGACAATATTCTTTTTTTCACAAAAGTGGGTGAGATTGACGGTCAGGATGCCGATCAGGATGGCAACGAATAGACCGGTTGCACCAAGGTAAGAGGAGTCGAGAACTGTCATGGTCGTTGTTCCATCTGCCAGTGTTACTGTAGTTGCGGGTGCTGCGACGATCAAAAAGCAGATAAGCGCCACAATACCGTTCTGCATGGGTTTCATGGCTAGCGATTTCGCGTAGTTATACCCGATCATGAATACCACGAATACGGATAAAATGCCCATGGTCATGTTGTACGGCGTGTACAACACTTGATAGATCGTACTCTCAGTTGTATACCAACCGAAGAGTGTCGGAACGGTTGCGATAATCTGGAAAAAAGCACCAACAAGGATGATTGCCATAGTACCCATCATGGACTTAGAAATTGCTGAAAAAGCTTTGTTGTTTCCAAGCTTTTCGCCAAATTTTTGCAACCATTTCATAAATTTACTTTCAAAAAACTTGTTCATAAAATCACCTCTCTAATGTATTATTTTTTAGAAGAATGGAATCAACCTGTTTGAAAATGTTTTCCACATTCCCCACAGCGTAATCGTAGGGAGCGATTACAGCCACCGGTTTTTTGGAGTGTTCCTCAATCTCAGTTTGTTTGTAGGAAATTTGGGGGCCAAGCAGAATCACATCGAATTGGGCGCCATATTCATCGTAATCGCTCAATCCCTTGGCAATGATCTCCAGCTCAAATCCCTTGTCTTCGGCATATTTCTTCATTTTTTTCATTAAAATACTTGTCGAAGCACCACCTGCACATACTAACAAAATTTTCATATTTTTTTCACCTCCTTTCTGCATCTTTGCGAAGTTCAATGATTTCGGCAATCAGCTCTTTAGCCAATTCTGCGCACATTAAATGATCCTGGGCATGAGAAATGAGGACGTCGCTTTGATCAAACTCCCCATTGGCATACATCGTTAGTAAAGCGCTGTGCGCTTGATGGGCTTCATGCGCATATTTGTCAGAACTCTCCAACAATTCTCCTGCCTTTATAAAGTCTCCCCTCTTTGCCTCTGACAGAGCTTCGAATGCCTTGCTGCGCGCTGCACCAGCGTTGGCAATGATTTTCATTGCAATATCTTCCATTTTTTTATCCAAAGCCATGGTAATGAATATGCTCCCTTCTACAATTTGTTGATGATCATGATGATATTGGCTAATTCATCATCGGGGATGATGATGTCAAATGCCCGTTCCAGGGGTTTTATGATCCGCAAGAGTTGTTTATAGCAGTCAGCGTGAGTCTGGAGTATGTGTTCCTTGTGAATATTTTTGGGAATCGCTTCTTTCGCAAGGATGCGGTTAATACAGGCAGCTATATGCATCAGGAGACCGATTTCCGTGTCGAGCGACATATGCAAAACTTCCTTGTCGATTTGTTCGATCACAGGAGGTAGCATGCGTTGCATTTTTTTAATATCGACATGCTCAAGTTGTTCCCCAAGATAGCGGAATACTTCATCGAAATCAATGCGACTTTTCTCATGATTTTTGAATTTCAAAATCTCCGGCAATGCAGAAGGGTCTACTCCAAGCACATCGCTGATAGGAATGAAAGGTATGCCCAATAAATTGGGATTGTATACACCTACAATGCAATAAATGACCGAATTTGTTTGCAATGCCTGTAATTGGTCCCGAAGTTGCTCTTGATCAGCCGTAGACAGGGATATGATCTCCATGTCGTGGATTTCGCCATATTTTTCGATATATTTTTTTAATTCCTGTGCACTACCTTCCCCTGTGGTGCATAGTGTGACGATCACCCGTTTGAATGATTTGGTATAACTGTGAAGGCTTTGCATGAAGTTTTGATACAGAGTGTCCACATCATTCGCCACCGCTGCTCGTCTTGCTAATTCGATACCGACCAGTGTTATGGGAAATTCCACAGAACGGATCTCAATCCCTGTTTCCAGTGAAATGGATTCAAAGAAGTCTTTCAGGAACTCCATATCATACAGTGCGATAACTCCCTTGCCGCGATCGATCTTTTTAACGTAGCCTGATAGCGCCTCATACGTCTCCGATGGGTGGTGTTCAAATGGAATTTCGAAGAAAAATGTGTTGTCACTCTGGATAAGCTGCTTGACCATACCAGCCAGCGAGGCTGCAACACCACTGCCGAGCAATGCAAAAAGAATCACGGGATTTTTCATTTCATCTACTGAAGAATCCTTGAAGCATAAAAACATGGTGATGAAGAGTGCTTCTTCGGCAGGGAGTGTCACAGAAAATGTTTTTTCGATCTTTGTTACAAATTGAAGTGACAATAGATACACTGCTTTGTGCTGCTCCGATATTTCTGGTATCTGATTGTTGGGTAGTGGCTGCCTGGTGGTATTGCCTTTGATGATACTGTCGATATGCAAGCATAGTCCATAGAATACTGAGGGTGGAAAGTCGAGCATCAATTTTTTACTGACTTCGTCAAGAAACGTTTCAACAAGGGAGATGGTGCGCTCGTCCACTAGCTTGATGAGCTGTTCTTTGTTGATTACCTGTCGGGATATGTCCTTCAAGTATTGATGGAAGACCTCCTTAAACTCCGCACTGAGCAAGAGATTGACATCCTCCCTGGATAAACCGCGCTCTAGCAGCGCGTCCGCCTTGTGATCAATATGGTTATAAAAACTCGATGATTTGATTTTTTCGCGATCGATAGCACTCATCTTCATAGTCAAACCGGAAAAGGTATAGTTGTAATTCGATGGAATAATGCGTTCTACTTCCTCGCGGTGATCGTGATAATTAAGAAACCCTTTGCGAACATAAGGTTCAAAATCATAGAGATAAAGGTTGAGATTCTCGTCCTTGGAGTCATGTTCGCGGAGATATGCCATGGCACAACCTCGTTTAATATCTCCCTTAAGCTGTTTGATATTTAGATTGCAATCATACAGTAGGAGGCAGCGCAGTAATTCTGTATTGATGGTCAGTGTCTTTTTTGCACGGGCTGCTTCGATATTGAAAAAGTTCTGAATGAGTGTCAGGCGTTCGTCCATGGGTCGCTCTGATAGAGCAGGCAACTCGATTATGATCGGCAACACTTTGGCATAATCTTCACAGGCTGCCTTGTTGGATGTATCACTTGCCACAATCATCATGGGAGAGTTTTTTTTCAGCGTTTTACCGTTGTGCTGCTGACATTGCTCAATCATGGAACAAAATTGGCTGCGGATCCCTGTACTCAACATGTGGGCATTATCAATGTGCAAGACGCCCCGTCCAACTTCAGAAAAGACACCACTCTCACCATCCGTGCTAAATAACTCCTCCATCAGATTGCTTTCAGCGCTCAAATAATCCTTGCAATCAATAACAATGGAAGGCGCATTTTCGGGCAAGACACCCGCTGCGATAGCATAGCAGTGCATGATCATGGCGAGGAAGCTCTTGCCTGTTCCTTGTTCACCTACGATTAAAGTGTTCAAACTTTTTTCGGGATAGATTATGGCGGCTTTGGCGAGTTGAATTTGACGTCTGAGACTTCCATTCGCTCCGGTGATGTTCTCGAAACACTGATCCTCCTTGATATCGGCTTGGCTTTTAACTCTATATAAAACAGGTCGACCATTTGTTTTCACCGCGCGACCTTCGGAAACGAGTTCATTTAACATGGTGCTCACGTTAGTGCGCAGGATGCCGAGTGTTTCCGCCAGGTATTGGGTGGTCACCCCACTATCCTCATGGGCGGAAGCATATAGTTTCAAAAAATCATATATTTTTTCTTTATTGGTCTTCATTTGGAAATGCCTCCAAAAGAGACTATACACTATGTATACTCATTAACATTTTATTAAATTTGATTTCGTGATTCAAATGCCGGATCGTTTACCTTGGGGGTGTCAGAAACATACACTAATGCTTTTTTTAGATCCATCAACTCTTCAATTGTTATTTTGAGTTCAAATAATTCCTAAAAATATGTAAAAAGATTGTTTTGTGTATCGTTTCGTAGGATTTTACGCGTTTAGTGTATAGCCCTGATGAATTAATTCGTGAAAATATTTTTCTTGTTCCCATTTGATCAATCAAATGAATGAAGGCACTAATCAAATCCAGTCAATATTATTTGCAGGGCAATCCTGAGGTCTAAAGAGCGATCTTTGTTTTTGTACTTGATTTTCATATGGATGATTGACAAAATATTATTCTAATACTAGAATAATATAGAATTAGGATAAAAATGGAAACAACCCTCACGAATTCCGAACTCGTCATTGTAGGGCTGGTGGCTGAAGAGCCAAGATATGGCTACCAGATCGAACAGGATATTGTCCGGCGAGGTATGCGCGAATGGACAGAAATCGGTTTCTCCTCGATCTATTACATTCTGAACAAACTGGAGGATCGCGCACTGCTCAGCAGCGAGAAACACAGCGAGGGAGAGCGCCCGACGCGCAAGATCTACAAGCTGACTGAGCAGGGTTGGATGGAATATCGGGAAGCGGTTCGCATGCGATTAACTAATCCTCGTCCTCGCACTGACGATTTTGACCTGGGTCTTGCAAATCTGCTGGCGCTGGAACACCCTGAATTGCTGCAGGCATTGCGTTCTCATCAAACGATGTTGAAAGAACAATTGGCACAGGTAAAGACGAAATATGAATTGGATGGAGGTGAGCGGCTGGCTCTTCCAGCCAAGGAACTCTTCCATCATTCAATCACCTTATTGGATGCCGAGCTGAATTGGATCACGGATGCGGTTGAAAGACTTTCAGAATGAATGGATTGCAGGGGATAGTGTACTTGATGTCTTGTACAAGGCGACTGTAGAAGAAATAAAGAAAGAGGTAAATGGAGCCATGGAAAAATTGGAATGGAAGAAAACACACAAGGAATTGTACTTTCCCCCTCGCGATCCGGTATTGGTCGAGGTGCCACCCATGAACTACTTGATGATCGATGGTCATGGGGATCCCAATAAGGAAAAAGCCTATCAAGAAGCGATCGAAGCACTTTTCTCGCTTTCCTATGCGCTCAAATTTGCCATTAAAAAAGAAATGGGGTTGGATTACAGTGTTTTCCCATCCGAAGGGCTATGGTGGGTGGAAGATATGGCGCAGTTCAGCACCACAGATAAATCGAATTGGGATTGGACCATGATGATTGCCCAGCCGGAGCCAGTCAATGGAGAGCGGGTCGAACGTGCCAGATCAGAGGTGTTGAAAAAGAAAAAAGAGCTGGATGTGATCAGGCAGGTGCGCTTTGAGTCCTTCCACGAAGGTCTGGCGGTGCAGCTCACCCATCTTGGACCTTATTCCGCTGAAGGTCCCAATATTGCACGGATGCACACGTTCATTCATGAAAATGGTTATGAGCTCAATGGGAAACACCATGAGATCTACTTATCCGATGTGCGCCGCACTGCTCCGGAAAAATTGAAAACAGTTCTGCGCCAACCTGTGCACAGGCTGTAAATCGGTCTATGGGGAAGGGATTGGTCGAGTACTATTGCTGCTTTCTCGGGTAACCATGTCTCAGGATACGAATGGCATATTTGCGGTGGTATCCGCTTGTGGCGATGAATTCATCCAGTATTTTGTGCTTCTCTGCTTTGGAAGCTTTGAGATACCTTGGTTGGATGGTTTCCCATAGTTCTCTCTTACTGCCTTGACGCATCATTGGCTCCTCCCGGCATCTTTTCTCTGCCGGATGGTAACATTCTTATTGAGTCAACGTTACTTCTCATAGTTACTTTTTATTTGAGGCAATTCGTCGATTTGACGAACCGGTTTGCTCATGGTAAACTTGTTATTCGCATTGCGGGGTAGAGCAGTGGCAGCTCGTCAGGCTCATAACCTGGAGGTCAGTGGTTCGAATCCACTCCCCGCTACCTTTGAAAGCGCCTAAAAAGGCGCTTTTTATATTTTGAAAGTCTCGTCAGTTCCTTTTCTTACTCTCTGTTCATTCTCAAGAAAAAATTAGCATTGTGTCAAAGTTTTTGTAACACATATTGCACTTTTTCCTATTAAGGATTAGAATGCAACAGTTGTTACAAATGGAGATGAAAATGGAATATAAATGGTTGTTATTCTGTCCTCAATTGTCAGCCACTCCTTCCAGTCCGCGCGTCACTGTTTGGCGGCATATGCGGGCATTTGGATCGTTGGGGCTCGACAACGGATTGTGGTTGCTCCCACATACAGAACCAGCTGAAGAATTTATTCAGGAGATGAAAACCTATGTTGCAGATCAAGGGGGAACAAGTAAAACATTTCTGGCTAATTCTTTTGATGAAGAGACGGAAAAAGAGATCATGACTCGCTTTTTACAGGACCGTGCAGAGGAATATGTGGAATTTAAAGAGCAGTGTGCTGATTTTTTGGCTGAACTTGAAAAAGAGACCCGCCGGGAAAATTTTAGTTTTGCGGAATATGAGGAAAACGAGCAGGACCTCAACAAACTGGAAACCTGGTTTAAAAAGGTAAGCCAGCGTGATTTTCTGGGGGGAGAGCATGCGCAGGAAGCAGCAGCATGGTTGGAGAAATGCCGGGATGCATTACAGGATTTTGCAGCAACTGTGTTTGCGCATGAAGATCAAGATCATTCCAAGAAAATGCGGTTTGATCCAGGTACTTTACCTGATCAAAAGAATGGAAGAGACAAAGATAACCAAAAATAACGTTTAACAATAAAAAAAGAAAAGAGAAAAAAAGTATGGCAGAAGATAAAGAAATTTCAAAGGTGCGGGTGAAGGACCTCCCCCGCAACGTATGGGCGGTGGGTTTCACCAGTTTTTTCATGGATATTTCCAGTGAGATGGTGATCAACATACTACCGCTGTTCTTGTCAAATGTACTTGGGGTGCAAACCAATATCATTGGTTTGATTGAGGGTGTCGCTGAAGCGACAGCCAGCATCCTGAAACTGTTTTCAGGATGGCTTTCAGATAAACTTGGCAGTAGAAAATGGCTGGCAGTGGTTGGATATGCATTATCCGCAATTTCTAAACCATTCTTTTATATTGCTAATACCTGGGGCATGGTAGCGGGTGTGCGTTGGGCGGATCGCATCGGGAAGGGCATTCGTACGGCTCCGCGCGATGCGCTGGTAGCAGATTCGACTACCAAAGAAACGCGTGGCATTGCTTTTGGTTTCAACCGTGCTATGGATAAGGCAGGTGCGATGCTCGGATTGTTGATCGCTGCGTTAGTGGTATGGCTGACACAGGCGAACACAGTAGATCTTTCACGAAATACCTTCCAAACCATCGTACTTATTTCGCTTGTTCCAGCCGTTTTGGCAGTAATATCCCTGGCTTTTGGAGCCAAAGATGTGGAAGTAACCGGACAGCGTGAAGTCCCTAAATTTTCATTGCGCAGCATGGGGAGACCTTTCAATATCTTTCTGGTCATTGTCAGCATCTTTACCTTGGGGAATTCATCCGATGGTTTCTTGGTTCTGCGTGCGCAAAATCTAGGTGTCTCTGTAACCGGTATTTTAGTAATGCTGGCTGTTTTTAATATGGTCATTGCTATCATCGCGACCCCCGCTGGTTCATTATCTGATCGCATTGGTCGCCGGCGTTTAATCATTGGTGGGTGGCTACTGTATGCGCTGGTTTATTTTGGCTTTGCTCTGGCTGATAGTTCCTGGCAGATTTGGCTGCTGTATCTTGCTTACGGATTGTATTTTGGATTGGCATTTGGTACAGCCAATGCCATGGTGGCGGATCTGGTGCCTGAAAATATGCGCGGAACAGCGTATGGTACCTATCATGCGGTAATCGGGCTGCTGGCATTTCCATCTTCCTTTATCGCTGGGATCCTGTGGGAAGGGATGGGTTCATGGGCTGGTTTTGGTCCATCCGCTCCTTTTTACTTCGGTGGTGCCATGGCATTGATCGCAGCGCTGTTGATGATCTTCTGGATGCCAAAAACCGGAAAAGTACAAAAAGCGGAGTGATTAAAAAATGAAATTGTCCGATGTCTTTCTCAACCAGAGATGGCATGCGTTGTCGGTCGAGCATGTTTCTGAGAATATAAAAAGTAACCCTACCCAGGGGCTTGCTCAGGAGGATGCTCTTGAACGCCAAGCCCAGGTGGGACCAAATACACTATCCGAAGAGAAGAAAGCCTCTTTCTGGAAAGAATTCTTCGAAGAGTTGCGTGAGCCGATGGTGCTCATGCTACTGGTTACCGGCGTGCTTTACATCATCTGGGGGGAACTAGCAGAGGCGATCACAATTTTTGTGATCATTCTAACCTTGAACACGGTTGAAGTCCTTAATGAAATGCGCTCAAAAAAAGCCATTGCTAGTTTGCGGAAATTAGCTGAGCCGCTCGCTGCCGTACGGCGGGCGGGCAACTATCTGGAAATCCCGGTTGATCAAGTTGTGCCCGGCGATCTCATCTTGCTTCAGGTAGGTTGTCGTGTACCGGCAGATGCACGTTTGGTAGAGTCTGTTGGGCTTTCTGTGGATGAATCTGCCTTGACCGGTGAATCACTGCCGGTTCAAAAAGATGCACGGGTGGTGCTGGCAGAGGATGCTCCTCTGGCAGAACGCTACAATATGGTGTTTTCCTCCACCTTGGTTACGAGAGGAAAAGGAACAGCCCTGGTGGTCGGGACCGGTATGGCGACAGAAATTGGGCGTATTGCCGGATTGGCGCGTCTGGTTAAGGAACCCCGTACCCCACTGCAACAAATGATGAGTGAATTGAGCAAAACGCTGGTGTGGTTTGCCCTTGGATTCAGTGTACTGGTTCCACTGATTGGGATATTCATTGCGCATCAACCTCCACAGAAAATGCTGCTCACCGGCTTATCGCTGGCATTTGCCACCATCCCGGAGGAACTGCCCATCATCATTACCATGGTTCTGGCGTTGGGAGCCTTTAGGCTCTCGAAAAACAATGCCATTGCCAAACGATTGAATGCGGTGGAGTCGTTGGGGTCGGTAACAGTGATTGCTACCGATAAGACGGGGACCCTGACCGAAAATCGCATGGAAGTGGCTCGTATTGAACCCCCTCAAATGGAATCACGGCTGCTCAAGATCGGTATTTTGTGTAATGATGCCCTGGAGAGGGATTCAGATTTCGTGGGTGACCCGATCGATACGGCTCTCTTGCGTGCGGCACGTTCTGCTGGGATGGACCCACAGGTTGTACGCCAATCGGTGGATATGCAAATGGAGTTATCGTTTGACAACGACCGCAAACGTATGTCGATTTTGTACCAGGTGGATGGTCAATTGCGGGTTGCTGTAAAAGGTGCCCCTGAGGCAGTGCTTGCACAATGCAGCAGCGAATTAACCGACAAAGGCATAAAAACAGCGTTGGCTGAAGCTCGCAAAAATTACGTTCTCGCGCAAGTCGTTGGCATGGCAGAGAGTGGTCTGCGTGTGATTGCCCTGGCTGAACGAGATGGGCTGCATGCAGCTTCAATGATGGATGAACTGGAAAGCGACCTCACTTTCGTGGGATTGATCGGGTTTGCCGATCCTCCTCGCGCTGAAGTGCCGGCAGCTATGCAGCAGTGCCAGCACGCAGGTATCCGCACCATCATGATCACCGGTGACCACCCCGCCACCGCTCGTATGATCGCGCAGCAAATCGGGCTGGATGGAAATAGTGATGTGATCACTGGCAGAGAGCTGGATGGAATGGATGAGGTTGTATTACGGGAAAAGGTAAAAAAAACCTCCATCTTTGCCCGTACTACCCCCGAGCATAAATTACGCATCGTACAGGCTCTTCAAAAGAATGGGGAACGTGTAGCAGTAACAGGGGATGGCATTAATGATGCCCCTGCTCTAGCAGCGGCAGATATCGGAGTGGCAATGGGGGAAACCGGCACCGATGCAGCACGCGAAGCTGGAGACATCGTCCTGGCTGATGATAACTTCACTACCATCGTGAGTGCAGTACGAGAGGGGCGCTTGATCTACGAAAACCTAAAAAAAGGAGTGCGCTATTATCTCGCCTGCAAGTTGGCTCTGGTGTTGATCACTCTGTTGCCAACTCTTTTGTTGGTTCCGGTGCCCTTTGCGCCGGTGCAGATCATTTTGATGGAATTATTTATGGACCTGATGGCAGCTGCTTCTTTTGTCTTTGAAAAAGCTGAAGCAGATCTGCTGGATCAACGACCACGTGACCCGCAGGCGAAGTTCATGGATAGGAGTATGGTCAGTGGTATCCTATCATCAGCGCTGGGTCTTTTCATTGCAATAACATTCATCTATCTGTATACCTGGTATGGAACCTATAATGAAGTAACATCACAAACAGTAGCTTTTTATGCCTGGCTGATCGGGCATGTGTTGCTGGCTTTCAATATGCGCTCCGAGCGGCAGCCTATTATGCAGCTCGGTTTGGGCAACAATCGCTTGATGGTGGGCTGGGCTGCGGGTGTGGCGATCTTTTTGTTGGGGGTTTCGCTTATCCCGGGTGCTCAGCAATTGATGAAGGTCACTACCTTAACTAAAAGTCAGTGGGGCATGATCCTTGGCGCTACGTTCATTGGCACCTTTTGGGCAGAGTTAAAGAAGATGCTAACGTATAGGAAATAACTTACAGCTATTGAAGAGATTATTTTCAGGTAAAATAGGCAGGTTCTTTATTTCAAGTTTGGTAATTTGGTTTTTTCTTCAAATAAAGATAACGGATAAGCGTTTATAATTCATGGTGGTCATGAACAACGGTTTTGATAGGAATGTCACTTAAAACTGGCTGCCAATAACTGTTCAATGAGGGTCCTCACAAGGAGAAATGATGTCAACCACAACTGATGTTACCAAACAAAAAAATGCTGTGCTCGATTGGTTCATTCGTCTTATCAAGGGCATGATCGTTGGTATTGGTGGAATCGTTCCGGGTTTATCGGGGGGAGTTCTGGCGGTGGTCTTTGGATTGTATGAGCCCCTGATGAAATTTTTGGGTAACTTAAAAGATAAATTCATGAAGAACCTACTCTTTTTCCTACCGGTAGGCATTGGGTTGGTTCTGGGGATTGTGGCGTTTTCAGCGGTGGTTGATTTTGCATTTACCAATTATGCAGCACAATTTACCTGGCTTTTCATCGGTTTTATTTCAGGCACCTTTCCATCTTTGTTCAAAACTGCTGGAAAAGAGGGGAGAAAACCACAGCATTGGTGGGTGCTGGTAATCATGTCGGTCGGAATGTTTGTTTTTCTACATTGGATGGAAACCATTAAAAGTGTGACGTTAGAGCAGACCTTTGTTAATTGGCTCTTGAGCGGTGCACTGATCGGGTTGGGTGTAGTGGTACCTGGAATGAGCCCTTCCAATTTTTTGATCTACCTAGGTCTTTACCAGCCGATGGCGAGTGGTATTGCTCACCTCGATTTTAGTGTCATCATTCCACTTGCACTGGGATTGATCATTTGTGTGTTTGCTTTTGCCAAACTGGTTTCCTGGCTGTTTAAAAAATACTACGCTTTCATGTATCACTTCATTCTTGGTATTGTGGTTGGCTCGACGTTGGCGATCATCCCGGGGGATGTAAGCGGCTGGACGATTGCGATTTGTGGGGTTTTATTCGTGGTTGGTGCAGCGTGTTCCTATGGTTTGGCGAAACTGGATGAGAAACATCCCCACGAGAGTATCGTTTGAATTCTGAGGTCATATTCTTACCACTCAAATAACAACGGATTAGCATTCGCCATAGATCCAGTGTGGTGCATAAATCGTTTGAGGAAGGTAAATAGTATACATTTTTCCTCAGATAGTGATAACCGTAATAAAGAAGCTTTCCTGTTTGAAAGATATCCCGGAATAGAATAAATGACAAAGGTAAATTCGCTTGATAAGCGTTCGGGTTAAACGCACCTCTTATTATTTCTGGTTAATTACCCTTTACTTGAGATAATTTGGCGGAAAAGGTTGATTTCCCCACCCTCATTTCATAATATGAAAATAAGACTGTTGATAACTTGTATAGTACTGCTATAATAATATTGAAAAAACCAATATCTTCAGTTTATTTCATTATTTGAAATAAACGATATATCGTCTTTTTGTTTTGTGAAGAGGGAGTTTTATCGTGTACGATGAGTTATCTACGTCTACTCAATCAGCAGAATTACCCAATGATCTCATTAGCTCTGTGCAACGATCGCTAAAAATTCTTGAATTACTTGCCCAATATTCCGATGGATTGAATGCAAAACAAATTAGTCACCTGCTTGAATTGAACTTGAGTACTTGCTATCACCTTATCAATACCATGAGGGTAAGCGGCTATATTATAAAAGATCCAGACACTCTTCTTTTTCGATTGAGCGGGAAAATTGGTTACACAGTTCATGGTAAAGCTTCTCCAGCACAACTGGTAAAAAACCTTACTCCGAATGTTTTTAATTTAAAAGAGGCTACCCAAGAGACAGCCTACCTATCCATATGGGATGGAGAAGAGATCACGATAGCTGTCGTTGCAGAAAGCCCTCTTTCAGTGCGTGTCCGGGCGCTGGAAGTCGGCTTTTGTGAAGCCAATCATGCTACTGCTTTGGGTAAAGCTATCCTTGCACATCTCACTGAAGACCAATTAGATTCTTTTTTATCCAATCATAGAATGATTGAATATACGCTCAATACAATTACCAGTATTGATGAGTTTAAATTGAATCTAAAAGAGATGCGCCAGCAAGATTTTTATCTTGATAAAGAAGAATATTTCCCGGATGTGTTCTGTATTGGTGCCCCGATATTTGACGCACGAGGCGAAATCCTAGCTTCAATTGCCATTGCTTTACCGGGTAGCCGGTACTATCGGTTTGGTGAAGAGTTGATACCAAAGATCGTTCATGCAGCAAAAGATGCAACGCGGATGATGAGCATACTTGGCTATGGCGGACATGCTTGGTAAGAATACAGGACTCGATTAAAAGTTTGAAACTGTTTTGGATATTGTCGTAAGTCAAGATTCCTTTATACAAGAGGAAAGGAGGTAAAGATCGGTTAGATCGTAAGCGCTTTTCCCATTGCTATCCCCCGAAATTTAATGGTAATTGTTTACTCTACAGATTATATGCTTGTCAGGGTCAGTTTTGCTATTCCTTTTGGGGTTTGATAGCCGCGTAATGTGTAAATAAAACATACTATCCAAAGTCAATGGATGGAATTAGGGCAAAAAGGAGAGTGGATTATGGCTCTAAGCAAAGAAGTCTTACTAGATTTATACCGTACGATGTCAAAAATTCGTGCTGTTGAAGATCGTCTCGGGGTTGTTTATTACGAAGGAAAACTCCCAGCTTTTGATATCGCGGCAGGTGTGATTCCGGGCGAAATGCACCTTTATACAGGTCAAGAAGCGGTCGCCACGGGCGTGTGTGCTCACTTACGAAAAGATGATTGGGTATCCGGGACGCACCGTTCGCATGGTCATATCATTGCCAAGGGTGTGGATCTGAAGAAAATGATGGCTGAAATATTCGGCAGAAAAACGGGGCTTTGTCACGGGTATGGCGGGCATATGCATCTCTTTGATCCCGATCTGCATTTTGGCTGTGGTGGAATTGTTGCCGCTGGAATACCGCAAGCCGTAGGCGGGGCACTGGCGATGAAAAAACATAACGAAGACCGGGTTGCTGTTGCTTTCCTAGGTGAGGGAGCCGCAAATGCCGGAGCTTTTCATGAATCGATGAATCTGGCAGCAGTTTGGAAATTACCTCTGGTGGCGGTAATTGAAGATAATCTGTATGCTATCTCTGTTCCCAAGACAATTTCTACCTCGGTTGAAAGTAATGTAAAGCGTGGTGTAGCCTACGGCATACCGGCTGTGCAGGTCGATGGGCAGGATGTAATTGCTGTGTATGAAGCTGCGCAAGAAGCAGTTGCTCGTGCCAGACGTGGTGAAGGACCAAGTCTCATCGAAGCGGCTTGCTACCGATTTCGCGGTCACTTCGAAGGTGATGCAGAAGGCTATTTGTCTAAGGGTGAAAAAGAATCCTGGAAGGAAAAGGATCCTATTGTGATCCTGGGCGAAAAGATGAAAGCAAAGGGCTGGCTCACGGATGCAGAAGCCGAATCCATTCAGGTTGAGATGACTGGCTTAGTCGCAGAGGCAGAGACTTTTGCTCGCGAAAGTCCTTTCCCAGCTCCGGAAGAAGCTCTGGAAAATGTTTTCGCTTAACTCGAAACAATCAAAGTAATTGTGTCAAATTAACTGTTCAACAGGTTAGTTTGTTAAATAAGGAGAAACCCATGACAGAGAGATTATTAACTCAATCAAAGGCGATTGCAGAAGCAATCGCTCAGGAGATGGAACGCGATCAGGATGTATTTGTAATGGGAGAGGATATTGGAGCATACGGAGGAATTTTTGGGGCAACGGAAGGTTTGCTACAAAAGTTTGGACCGGAACGGATTATGGATACTCCCATTTCAGAAACAGGATTTGTGGGGGCTGGGATCGGAGCAGCCATGGAAGGCATGCGCCCGATTGTTGAGATCATGTTTGCTGATTTTACCGGGGTGGTGACCGATCAACTGATCAACCATATGGCTAAGATCCACTATATGTCAGGTGGGACGGTTAAGATACCCATGGTGGTCATGCTGGCAATGGGCGGCGGTTACGGTGACGCAGCCCAGCATTCACAGTGTCTCTACGGAATGTTTGCTCATATCCCCGGCATCAAGATTGTAGTACCTTCTTCCCCCTATGATGCAAAAGGATTGATGATCCAGGCTATCAGGGACGATAACCCGGTAATGTATTTTTTCCACAAAGGTACGCAAGGACTGGGATGGATGACCCCCAACCCACGGGCGACGGGACCAGTTCCGGAAGTGCCCTATACTATCCCATTTGGTGTGGCGGATATTAAACGGGAAGGGAAAGATGTCACCATCGTTTCATTGGGACTAATGTTACAGCGTAGCTTGGATGCAGCCGAGAAATTAGCCGCTGAAGGAATTGAAGCCGAAGTTATCGATCTACGCACGGTAGTACCTCTGGATAAGAAAACTATCATTCAATCCGTTCAGAAGACCCATCGGCTGTTGATTGTGGATGAAGACTATAAAAGCTTTGGGCTTTCCGGCGAACTGTCTGCCATCGTGGCAGAGGAAGCGCTGGAGTACCTGGATACCCCGGTGAAAAGGCTGGCTGTTCCTGATGTACCGATTCCATACAGCCGACCGATGGAACAATTTATCCAACCATCGCTAGAGACCATTGTCGCTAACGCTCGTGGGTTGGCGGCTGCATAAGGAGGTTGCATGCCATATCTGGATATTCTAATCCCAGATGAAATGGGTGAAGTGGAAGAATGTGTGGTGGTGACCTGGCTGAAACGGGTGGACGATCCGGTTAAAAAAGGCGAAGTACTACTTGTGTTGCAGGCTGCCAAAGTTGCCTACGATTACCCTGCACCCGCCGATGGAAAAGTGGTTGAGATACTCGCTCAACAAGGGGATGTTGTAAACAAACATCAGGTTTTAGCACGCATGGAGGTGGAAAAAACGGAAGACACTGAATCGGCATATCAGCTGGAACAAGAAGTTCCTCCCGCACCTGCAAAGATTACTGAGATAATGGCATCTCCCTTGGCGAGGCGGGTAGCTCGTGAAAACCAGGTGGATCTTGCACAGGTGACGGGTAGTGGCGAAGGAGGCAGAATATCTAAGGAGGACGTGCTGGCGTATCTTCAAACCCAAAAGCCAGAAATTTCAGCGAAGAATACATCTTCTCTGACACAACGTCAGCCGGTCGCAAGGGAAATCCCTTTCACGGGTCCTCGCGCCTTGATTGCCAAACGCATGCTTGAAAGCATCCAGAGCATGGCTCAGTTAACCTTGCACACGGAAGCAGACGTAACCGAACTAGTTAGCTTACGTGAGAGCCTCAAACAGCAATATCCACTGACCTATACCGACCTGATAGTGCGTGCCTGTGCTCTGGCGTTGGAACAACACCCCTATATCAATGCCACTCTGATTGGTGATCGCATTCGTATTCTCCCTGAGATCCATATCGGCATAGCAGTGGCGTTGGAAGATGGTCTGATTGTTCCGGTCATCCCGCGTGCCAATCAGCTGACCTTACGGGAGATCGCAGAAATGCGCGGACGACTGGTGGAGCGCACGCGTTCCGGAAAGATCACACCAGACGAGTATAGTGGCGGCACTTTTACGGTTACCAATCTGGGCACCTATGATATTGATGGCTTTACTCCCATCATCAACCCGCCAGAAGCGGCTGTACTGGGAGTGGGTCGCATCATCGAAAAAGTGGTTGTTCACAATGGGGAGGTTGCCCAACGCGCCATGCTGACGCTCAGTCTTACTATCGACCATCGCCTAGTGGATGGAGCGCCGGGAGCGGCTTTCTTAAAAACGATAAAACAGATATTAGAAACACCCGGACAGTTAAGCTAAAAAGTAGCTTACCAGAACGAAGATTCAGCTTTCCAACGCCACTTTGTCTGTGACGTGCGACAGTAGACCAAGGAGCTCTATGGTAACTCTACCTGGAGCTCCTGTTTTTCTTTTTTTTCTGGAAATAACCTTTACTCACAAGCAGTATTTCTATTCCAATCTGAATTATAGTTTTCCTATAATCAAGTTTTATTTCGAACGTATTTTAGATCGAAAACTAGCCGCACAGAGATAAAAAAGGCAATAAATTTGTGGGCAGTAAAGTAAAAAATGTTGAAAAAAGAAGAAATCGGTATCAGATATACAAATGAAGGTTTCTATATCTTATTGTTTCAATAGTTTTATTTTGATAAAAATCAGTCGCTTTCAGAAAACCTAAAAAAAGAGTTGTCAATGACCTCACTTGTTGTATTATTCTGGTAGTTATCATCATTATGTTAATTATGCTGTTGATTCCAATTGGCTATTAAAAATTCATGATATAGTTTAATCAAGCATTCATAAGGGAAATACGTTAAAAGCAGCACATGGAAGCACAAAAAAGGATTCTTCTTTTCAGTCATTCTTCACGGCAAGCGGTTGCAAAGCGGGTGTTTCAAGCACTTTGTAAAACGGGGTTAAGTCCAGAAAATATCATAATCGCAGATGAAAACTCCGAGTTTGCAGGAGAAAACCTGAAAGCGAATCAAGCGTATGTTATTCTATACACCCTAGAATTGGAACGGGACGCGAAGTTGTTCGAAGTCATCCAAGCAATCGAACAAGATTCTAAAGCAGGAACCTTCTTTATTTTTCCCAACGTGGATAGGAAACAGAAAAACCCCTTCCCTAAAATATTTCACTCCCTTCGTTTTCGACAACATTACCTGTATGCATATACACAAAAAGGAAATAAGGTAGATGTTACGATCTTTTTGGAATCTCTGGTGAAAGATGTTCAAGCGTACCTTAAACGGATTGATGAAGAAGAACAATTTTCAGCATCACCAGAAACCAAAAAAACACCCATACTGATATTGAAAAATCTGTGGAAAAATCCACGATCGCGAACGATTTTGTTGCTAATGCCTGTTTTTGTAGTATTGATCATCTATTTGATTGGGCTTGTTCCCTCGACGGTTGAGACGGTACAGAAAGCTCAAATAACACCGGTTGTAGTACCACCGCCGGATATGCGGGAAATTTGGCTGGAAGAGACCTTCAATGATGCTTTCTTCCATGAGGAATGGAATGTAAGCCATCGTTACCGTGGCAAGAACCATTTCAATATTAATTTTGATGGAACAGCGTTGGTCATCATGGCGGAACCCCCCATTGTGGATGTGGTCTATTCCATGGAAAGCAGCAACTCCTACCTACTTGAGGAGTTGCAGGCGTTGCGCATGGAATTCTTTTTTGATCCACTTGTTGATCCCGGAAGCTCTACCTTTACGAGTATGCAGTTGGTACAAATTGAAGGAGCACAGTATTCCCTCGAGTGCCGCATATCTCCCACTGATGAACAGGGGATGATCAATTGTTCTATCCACGAACCGGATAATTCCATTGCGCTTATTGGTGAACTCTCTTTTTCCTTTGGTGAATGGCATTCTCTTACAGTTTCTTTCGATCCTACCAATTATGTGGTTCAGCTATTTTTGGATGATCTTTACAAAGGTGAAGCGGAGATTCCATCGGTTGAGTACTGGCGAGACCGAGAAATGAAAGTCGTCTTCATTACTGAAGTGCAGGATTTACTTGAATCTGGATATTCCTATCAGCTCGACAATATTGTGTTATCTCGTCAACCGTAGGTGCGTCATGAAATCGGAAAGAATATTCATCAACTATAGCCCGGCAGATACAATGTTAGCAGAGCAGATCAGAGATGTCCTGCTCAGGCAGGACATCTCTGTTTATTTGCCTCCTGCAGGGAGTAGTGCGGAAGCGGCTGTTGCGGCTGTTGAAAAAATGGAGCAGATCGTCCGTGAGGGCGGTATCATGCTTACAGTTCTCTCGGCTGACTCGGTAAAAGAAGATCTCTTCATCAGTAATTTTCAATACATGTGCGAACTGGCGGGCGAGCGGCGTGTCATGCTGATCTATAGAGTGGGAGAGGTAAAGGATGATGCCAGTATTGCCTTGTATTACACGCAATCAGTCATCGTGCAGGCAGACAAAGAGGATGCCCCTGCTTTTCAGGCACTGATCACGCAGGCGAAACGCTTGTTAGGGTTGGAGAAAAGCCGCTCATGGATCCCCAGGCGAGTGAATCCGAAACTAACACGTAAACTAATTTGTATCACTTTCTTTGCTGCACTTGGTTTGGGAATAATTTGGTACTTAATTCGAGCAAGTGGAACGCAGCAAAATGAATCTGCTCTGCCAACCCCAACACCGGTGGTGGAGCCGACTCCTATGAGTGGGGAAAGCGTTGATCAGCAGTTGATCGTAGCGTATGAAGATCACTCCTTTGATTTTGAGGTGCAGGATGATCCGCAGGAAGAGGCGCCTTTTACCTTTCAACCTGCCTTTATCACGAAGACAATTTCATTTGATGATCCAGAATATGATTCCTCCTATGATAATAAGGAGTTATCGGTGTTCGATACCGGCGCAGGTGGTTTCGGTGGGAGGACTAGTCTGTTTCAAAAGGAAGGAGTTCTGCAAGTCACCTATACCGTTCCGGATTATTTAAAGCAGCGCGGTAGTGCACAAGTTGGGATCAAACATTTGTTTACACTTTCTGACACATCCTATATCGGTATCCGTTTTCGCATTCCTGATTATGAGGGCTGGACAAACGCAGGCGAATCCATTACGGGTTATTTTGATTTCTGTATAGGAGGGTATGGCTGTCAGAGTATCATCGGTTTTGATCTCGTACAACAATTAATGGACATTGAAGATGGAAAATCTTTTGAATTAGGAACGTCATGGCATGTATTGGAATTGCGTCTTGATGCTGAAAAAAATGGAATTGAAATCTATCTGGATGGTGATTATGTGAAAATGACGACCAATATATCTGATAAGAACCAATATAATTACATTCAGTTAAATTTTCCCTATGATGCAACGACCGATTGGGTGAATTTTTATTTGGATGAGGTTCGTTATGGGGGTGACCATGAACTGCATTTTGCGCAAATTCCGGGAGATGCGCCTTTTCATTTCTCTGTAGAGCCATTAACCGTTGTGGAAGATTTTGATACTTATCCTCTTGTTTTTGTGTTCAACCAAGGTGCACAGTACACGGAATTGCTCGATGGAGTATTGAGGTTTGATATTCCCAACGGCGAGAATTCCAGTACGGATGTGGAATTACAAACACAAATCGGTTCGATTTTTCAGGCAAATTATTATGCCATTCGATACCGTATTTTTAATACCGGACCGGAATACTGGTCTGGCTGGGGTGGGTTGGAAATGTGGTTGTTACCAAACGAAGATATTCGTGATAGATATGCCGGAATAGTACTCTCACGCTATCATCCCAATTTTACAATTTACCTTGGTCCACATAAAGAATTTTTTTTGGAAGGGACGGACGATAACTCTCCCTTTGGTCTCTGGCATACACTGGAAATGGTGCTGATGCCCTCTTCCGAGGACTCAGCTTCTTATGGGATTCAACTTTGGCACGATGGCTATTTTGTGATGGAAGGTGAAATTGATTCGACCATTGGAATTATAGATTCCGATCAATTGACCTGGGCAATTAATTTGCGCACCGGAAGTGATGCCATGAACAACTTTTCAGGGGAAATTGACGAAATTCGCGCAGGGTATATTAGCCCTGATCTTACAGAGGAACTGGAGTGATATGAACAAAAAACCAAATGTGTATGCGTTCATAAGCTATTCTTCCACTGATCGGCAAGTTGCCAAAGAATTGTATGATACCTTGAGTGGGAAACGCTTCCATATTCCCTGCTGGTTGGATGTGATCAATATTGACCGGGACGAAGTCAGTTTTCAACAACAGATCGTGTCAGGAATTCAAAATGCCAGCTGCCTGGTGCTGGTAGATACAAGAGATGCCGCTCTTTCCAATTATGTCCAACGCGAATTGGATACTGCCAAAAAACATCATGTCCCTGTCATTCATTTTAAGGTCAGCGATAAAAGACCCTCTTTCGCGAAAAAGCTTCAATTTACCTGGTTGGCACAGCGTATTCGTTTTCGCATCACCCAACCTTATTGGGTGTCTCTAACCCTGTTGATAACTTTATTGATCGCGATGTTCGTCATCGTGACTTTCTTGGGGACGAAGACCGTTCCAGCGGTTCAACAAGCCTACCAGCGCATCCTGCCCGAGGCGGTTTGGATAAATGCCGAAGCGGAGTATTCAGATATTGATCCTAAAGAAGCCGCTCCCTTTCGATATGATCCTCCGAATAAATTGCTATCGGATGATTTTGTTGGTGACGATAAATTTGATCAGAATTACTATGACTATGAACAATTCGTGGCGGAGGACTTGCTATCTGTGTCTCAATCAGGAGGTTCCCTGAATTTATTTGTTTCGGAAAATTGCATTTTTGATCAAAGTTGCTATTACAGACAGTTGATGAACGGACCAAAGGTCAACCTTCAGTATTTTCAATATTTTGGAATTCGACTGCGGTCTTTGGAGAACAATCCGTATCAGGTAGTAGCCATTGCACTGGGCGCGAAGAACACCTCCGGCGTTACCAAAGGGTTTGGCTGGGAGTTTAACAATAATGTATCCGGTTTCTTTAGGTCAGATTCAACTCTTCCGGAAACGGGATTTGCCAAATCTATCATCCTGGATGAGGATTGGCATGCCTATGAGATTTTCCTGGATGAGGAAAATGAGCTTCTCTATTTTTATATTGATGGAAAATTGCTCGGGAATTATGCCTTGCAGTTTTATGATGAATGGGAAACCGCGCCACTTTATCTGCGGTTCACGATTGAGAGGATATATCAAGGGGAAGAAACGCAATTGTCTGATACTGCCATACAGATTGACCAGATAGTCTTGGGAGGGTTCCAGTAATAGGGTCGCTTCTTTATGACTGCTAGGCGATATAATCGAATTCATCAGCTTAACTGGCTGGAGTGATTATGCCATTTCCCAATGCGATCCGATTTTTCAATAAACGATTCACAATCGTGCCCTAATCAGATTCGCCGGAAAACTGCACAGCCTCCTTTCAGTTCTTCACCATACAGGTAGGAAAAGTGAGGTTGCTTATGCAATACCTGTCATTGCCCGACCCACAGCCACGGGATTCATCTCCGCACTGAAACCTATGGTCCCAGTATGGACTGGATCAAGAATGTGATAAAGGCGCAAAAGGCTGAACTGGACTGGCATGGTCGCCATATATTTTTACCGATCCCCATTTTACAGAAGAGATAAAAGCTCGATTGCTATTTCCACCTTTTCAAAGATGTATCTTGAAATGCTTGAAAGTGGATCATTACCTTGAAGTGAGCGCATCTTACGTATGAAACGAATTTCATTCTCCAGACGGATTAAAAATATGAAAGCTTGACGTTAGAATCTCACTATAGGCAGGTAAAGGAAAGATCATACTCCTTCGCTGCCGGGTGATATTCAGTGAAACTACCAATTCAAAATATCCGTATCTTAATTATCGAAGATGATCTCGCTGTGGCTCGAAGTCTGCGCGATGGATTGACGAGAGAAGGATATACCATCTATCATTGCGATTCGGGCAAAGAAGGAGTTGAAAAGATAAAAAAGATCCAACCACATCTGATCATTCTCGATATTCGTTTGCCGGATGGATTGGGTTTTGATTTTTGCCGACAGATTCGCCAGGCGGGTATGTATCAACCCATCCTCATCCTCACTGTGCGAGATGAACCAATAGACAAGGTCCTGGCTTTAGAAATTGGCGCTGATGATTATATGACCAAGCCATATAACCCCAGCGAATTGAATGCTCGCATCAGGGCATTGCTGCGACGAGCTTATGGGGAATTTGCTTCTTCTGAATCCAAACTGATCTTTGTGGATGATCTGGTTGTTGATATGCTCAAAGCTACTGTCTCCCGCGATCATGCTTTGATCAATCTAACGCCTACGGAATACCGTCTTTTTGTTTATATGGCTCAACATCCTGGGCAGGTTTTTAGCCGAACACAATTGATCAATGCTATCCGCGATTGTGATGCCGAGGAAATCAATGACGGACAGACAATAACGGTCTATATGCGTAGACTTCGTGAGAAATTGGAATATGATCCGGCGCATCCCAGGTTGATCTTGACGGTCCCCGGGTTAGGCTATCGCCTTGTGGCGGGTTCCATTCAATATTAAAGAACTGTAATTGGATATAAAGGAAACTGCTATATCCTTGCGATAGACTTTCACACGATGATGGCGGTTGAGTCATTCTATTGAAGATTGACAGATAGTCTTCAATGGATTGAATCTCTCTACAACAATAAAAAACCCTATCATTCAGGAGAAAAATGAAAAGAATGAGTATATTGGTCTCATACTTTTTACAGCCGTGTTGTTAACAGCTTGTTCTGGGAAAACGACTGTAACCCAATCGGCGGAATCGGAATTGGTGGAATCTCATGTTTCATCTTCACAAAATGAAACATGGGGTCCTGGTGATCGTGAAAATGAACAACCATTAGCGGACATGCTGGAAAAGAATGTGCGTCCGGTGGGTGCTCAAACGGAGTTGATTGTTGGAATTTGCCAGCTCGAAAATACTGACCTGGCAATAAATGCGGAGCAGGCTACGCAGCTGATCCCTTTCCTTTAGGAACTCCCTGCTTTCTTTGAGTCAGTGCCAGGAGGTTGTTCAAGATGATGTGGAAGCTTTGCAAGAGCAAATTAAGGAGATCTTGACGGGGGTGCCACAACTGCAGGCAATCACTGATATGGCTATTAACCAGCAAGTTTTAATTAACCTCATGCAGGAGCGTGATCTTGATGTTGCGCAAGCGGCGCAATCATTCCCGGGTGGAGGGCAACCAGTGAATGGACAACAACAACCTGAAGCATTGGGTGCTCCACCAGCTAATATGACACCCGGAGAGCGGCTGGATCGGAAGGGGGAACCCGCTACAGAAGGGCTATGATCCCTCTATGAACACACCTGGCACTGATGGAGGAAAACCAGAGGGAGTTCCTGAAAGAGGTGGTTTTGATTTTGCTTCACAGACGATGATCCAATTATTGTTGGATCTCTTGAACTAAAAAATTCCTGCATAAAAGGTTTTTGATTAACCAAAGAGTCGTGTGAAAAACGGCTCTTTGATATATAACCGGCAATCTGAGATCAATATAAATAAACTGTAATGTGCATGATAGATGATTGAAATATTGCTTGAATAAACTTACAAACATGTCAACTACCAATAGACAGGGAGAGTATGCTGTGAATCCGGAAATTCCTTCATTCAAAAAAGCGAAAAAAGAAAAGAACAAGAAATTCACCGTTGATTTTAAGAGGGTGGGTTTGATGATTACCAGCCCCCGACGAGTTTTCACTGATATTGATAGAGAAAACCATCATGGATTGGATTGGAAAAGTCCTATCCTCATTACCGGGCTCTTCATTTTCCTGGCAGGTCTGTTGATGGTGGTCAATCCAACCAGTACTGCTGACTCACAGGTATCTAACCCTAGTGGAACGGGTTTTTCGATGAATTTCTCAAATATGAACCCTGGAGGCATGCAGGGTGGAGTTCCGATGGGGATGGGTGGAACCAATCAACCTGCTGTGACTGATAATGAAGATGAGACCTCTACCGATGAATTTACAACCCAGCCATCCTCAAGTTCTTCCTCCCTGCTCTCCAGATTTCTTTCCGCGCTTGGGGATGTGCTTGGTTTTCTTATCACCTGGTTCTTGATTGGCAGCCTGGCTAATCTGCTCACTGTTTCGTTTGGTGGTCAGGGCAATACCAGAATGGCGCTGGTCTATTCAGCCTGGACGGTGGTCCCGCTAGGAATTCGCTCCCTGATGCAAATTCTGTATCTCTTTGCCACAGGCTCTGCGATAAATGCGGCAGGTCTTTCAGGATTCGTATCCTCAACGGCGACCGGTGGGGCTGTTTTCCTGCAGAACCTTTTATCACAGATTGATATCTATCTAATCTGGCAGATTGTTTTGCTTTCTATTGGGATTAATGTGATCACCGAAATAGAAAAGAAAAAAGCTGTCCTTACCGCAGTGATCTCTGTTGTCATCGTAGTTTTGCTTAAATCGCTGTTAGGGTTGGGCATCGAACAGCTTTCCGGCTTGAGCTTGAATAGCGTATCTCTCAATGGGTTGCTTAGATGACCTCTATCATCAAAGTAAACGATCTGCATAAAACCTACGACATGGAAGAGGATGTCCAGGTGGTTGCATTGGCAGGCGTGAGCTTGGAGATTGAAGAGGGCAGCCTGGTCACCACCATGGGTCCCTCCGGATCAGGGAAGAGTACCCTGATGCATATCGTGGGGGGGCTGGATCGTCCATCCTCCGGAACGGTACGGGTCGGACATTATAACGTAGCGGACCTTGATGAACAGCAGATGGCTATTTTCCGGCGCCAGATGGTCGGGTTCATCTTTCAATCCTTTAATTTGATAGCTACCATGACGGCGCTTGAAAATGTAGCTCTTCCACTGCGCTTGAGTGGGGTCGCTAAGAATGAGCGCCTTCAGCGAGCTTATGAACTGCTTTGTAAGGTAGGCTTGGAAGACCGCATCTATCACAAACCAACGCAATTATCTGGTGGTGAACAGCAACGTATCGCCATTGCGCGCGCCCTGGCAAATGACCCACCGGTGATCCTGGCGGATGAACCTACCGGGAATCTCGATACTGCCAGCGGTGAAAATGTGATGGAAATGCTCAAAGAACTTAATGAAAATGGTCGCACCATCATGATCGTGACCCACGATCCGCGTATGACCAAATATGCTGATCGCGTGATCAAGATGCTGGATGGAAGTATTCAGTGAACGAAATTTTCTAAAGGAAATTATCACCATGAAAAATATGCTTTTACTCACCATTTTGATAGGGATGCTTTTATTTTCTGGTTTTACGAACGGATCTGGTATAGAAAGTATCCTTACCAATACAACATTACTGCAGGAGGAAACAACTGAAACACCCGATCCTGTTGAAACCACTGAAGTGCCTGCCTCAACATCTACTCCAGTTCCAACACCCACCTCAATTCCAACTGCGACCCTTGAACCAACCGCTACATTACAGCCTACTTCGACACCCCAGCCAGCCTACTCTCGTCCCTTGCTCAACCTGACCAGTTACTCATACGATTCGTATGTATATGCCGGAGGATACTTTACCCTTTCTAGTATTTTTAAAAATCAGGGTCAGGAACGTGCCTATAATATTGTGATCACCTATTCATCAAGTTCCTTCACCGCTGATTCCAATGGTGGGGTGACCATCATATCCTCCATCGGAGCTGGTGAAAGTGTTTCCACTAGCCAAGATTTTGCAGCCAGTACCTCTATAAGTTCAAGCCCCGCAACGATCAATGTCAATGTTGAATACAAGGACGTGAACGGGCAATCCTTTACGCAGTCTTTTGCAGTATCTATTACCGTGACAGGGTATGGGACGTATTACACCTCAACACCTTCTGGCAGACCTCAGATCATCGTAGCGAATTACGAAACGGATGTTGATCCTTTGGAGCCAGGAACAACGTTTGTGTTGACAATGAACTTACAGAATAGAGGTTATCTCACCGCTCAAAATGTCAGTTTGGTGATTGGCAGCAGTGGGGATTCAAGTTCCGATTCGGTAGGCAGCGATAATTTTTTACCCATCGGGTCATCAAATGTACAGGTAATAGGAGATGTGGCAGTGCAGCAATATATTCAGATCCAGCAGGGCTTTGTGGTCAACTCTGACGCTGCACCGGGCGTGTACCCGCTGAATCTAAGTTTTAGTTATACAGATGAAGATGGGAACGAGTTCTCCGATAACCAGATCATCACATTGCTGGTTCACCTTGTGCCCACGATTGAGATCAGTTTCTATGAAGAACCGGATACCATGGCTGTTGGTGAGGATGCAACGCTGCCAATTCAGGTGGTGAATATGGGAAGCGATTCCATCCTGTTGGGAGATATATATATCAATGTGGAAAATGCCACCTTAACCAACAATCTCACATTTATAGGCAATCTTGAGAGTGGTGGTAGTTTTACTATCGATACTGACATCAATCCGCAGGCTGCAGGAACATTGCCTGTCAATATCACCATTAATTATCAGGATAATTTCAAAAAAGCGCAGACCATTACGCAAACCCTTTCTATCACAGTGCAGGATTTTCAAGTTGTGGGAGTGATGCAGAATGATTCCGTGATGGCGACCCAAATGGTGCAAAGTTTTCAGATTAATACCCAAACCAACAGCAGTTTTTTTGATGTCGTACTACGATTCTTGCGCGGGATGATCGGTTTTGATAGCAGCGCTGGTTTTACCCGTAATCGGATCAATCCGGGTTCCATGAACATCAATTGATAAATGCAGGCGTGCTTTCATGAGCTTTATAGAACTGGTTAAGTTTATCATCGAGAATATCAAACGGCAGGGGGGGCGTGTAATCCTGACCTCCCTGGGTGTGATGATTGGTTCAGCGTCAATTGTGCTGCTGGTTTCGTTGGTGGGTGGTTTGCAACAAAGTGCTACCGCTCAAT
>DMDF01000013.1 GCA_003446605.1 Anaerolineaceae bacterium | reverse complement strand
AAATAGACATCGCCGCCAGGTGATCGTTCCGGCGTGCACAGGTCCTTGCGATCATCAGATATCACAACCCGAAACCCCAACCAGGAAGCCAGGTGGGCAACAGCTCTGCCTACGTGACCAGCCCCCACAACCACCAGCGTCGCTGGATGCAAATAAGGTTCAACAAAAATCGAAACCGATCCACCGCATAAGCCCGGGTCACCCCTCTCTACATCGATCAGATCATAATTTAAGAAGCGGGTTTTGCCATCATTAATGGCATCAAGCGCTTCCTTTAGAACAAGGTTTTCCACCTCACCCCCACCGACAGTACCTTCTGAGCTGCCGTCCATGTATACAATCATTTTCGTTCCTGCATGCCTCGGTACTGCACCTTTTGTATTAACAACCGTACATAAGGCAGCCGGTTTCCCTTCAGCAACCGCATTTTTTAAAAGGTTAAGAATTTCCATATCAATCTTTCATAAAACCACATGGTTCAATCCACGGTGGGACACCAAGAGGAACAAGTGGAACTAAATATTAATTTTCTTCCAGTCCTTGTAACTTTCGCCAAATTCTTTCGGGTATCGCAGGAATTGTGGTCAGAGATGCGCCACAGGCATCTAGAATCGCATTTCCTACTGCCGGGGCAACGCCATCCAAAGGAATTTCTGCCACAGCTTTAGCCCCAAAGGGGTGTGAAGGCTCATAGGTTTCCACAAATATTGTGGTTAAATCTGGCATTTCATCCGATCTAAAAATGTGATAGTTATCGAAATCTTTCTCTCTCGGCTGCCCTTTTTCGTTATAAACCATTTCTTCACTCACGGCATAACCCAAAGCCTGCGCCATCCCACCCTCGATCTGACCTGAGGCTGTTACAGGATTGATGATGACGCCAGAATCAACTGCCATCACCAATTTATCAACCACCACCATACCTGTTTCTGTATCAACAGTTACTTCAGCAAATTGTGCAGCAAAAGGCGGCGGCGCAACGGGTGAAACATGTGATGCCACAGCCATAATTTGCTCCTGGTCTGTTTGGTGCAGCGCATTAAGGGCAATTTCTTCCATTGTGAAATACTTTCCGTCAGGCGCAATTGCCTTTCGGTCTTCCAAAACAATTTCCGATGGGTCAACTTCAATGCCTTCTTCACGCAGCATCATAGCAGCCCGAACCCTGATTCGCTCAGCTACTTTTTCAGCAGCTTTAACCGTTGCGGTTCCTGAAATATAGGTTGTACTGGATGCATAAGCACCTTTGTCAAAAGGTGTGAAATCTGTATCCGACGAATACACAAGCATATCTTCAAGTGGAACACCCAGCGTTTCCGCTGCCATCTGTGCCAGTACAGTGTCTGAACCCGTACCAAGATCCGTGGCGCCGACCAGCAGGTTGAATGAGCCGTCATCGTTCATCTTGATGCTGGCACCCCCCATGTCCAGATAAGGAATTGCCGTTCCCTGCATGACCATGGCAACGCCGATGCCTTTTCGCAAGTGCTTTTTGCCGGGGACAATGTGCCACTTGTCGTTGTTAAATTTTTCATCCCAGCCAATCACCATTCGCCCCTGGTCCACGCATTCTTCCAGGCCAATCGTAAAGAGGGTTTCTGGTTGAGGCTCTCTGCCTTCACTCCATACCTTACTGAATGGGTGAATTTCTCCAGGTCTTATCGCATTTTTCAAGCGAAACGCCAATGGATCAAGCTTTAATTGGCGGGCGATTTTTTCCATATGACGTTCCACCGGCCAAAATCCCTGGGGAACACCGTAACCGCGATACGCACCAGAGGGAACGGTATTGGTATATACTACGTCTGAATAGAAACGAATATTGGGCGATTCCCGATATGGACCATCACCAACATACAGCGCCATGGCCTTATGGCCGGTGTTGCCCGCAACGGTCAGCGCGTGACAGCCGTAAGCGCCTGTATCACTCAAACAGTACATTTCATTGGCTGTAATTGTGCCGTCGTTTTTCACACCGGTGCGCATTTTTATTCGCATCGGGTGCCGGGTCCGGGCAGCAGTAAATTCTTCTTCACGTGTCATTTCGTAAAGCACCGGACGTCCTGTTGCAATCGTCAGGTGGGCAGCAACATCTTCAACCAATACTTCCTGCTTGCCCCCAAACCCACCACCAATGCGCGGTTTGATGACCCGAATGCGTTTTATTGGCAGGCCTAAAACCGGTGCAATTTGCCGACGAACATGGAAGGGCACCTGTGTACTGGTACGAATGACAAGGCGATCATCTTCATCCCAATATGTCATAGCCACATGCGGCTCAATATGAGCCATCTGTACTTTGGGTACCTCATATTCTTCCTCAAAGATATGATCTGCTTCTGAAAAACCCTTCTCAATATCACCAAGATCAATCCGAATTTCAGCAGCAAGATTTTTCGAAGGATCTGAGTCAGCAAAATCGACGTACTCAGGTTCATCATGGATAATGGGTGCACCATCATCCATGGCATGTGAAGGATCCAATACGGGAGGTAATACCTCGTAATCGACCTTGATTAACTTCAGCGCTGCTTCAGCAATCTCTGCCGTTTCAGCTGCCACAAATGCAACACGGTCACCAACGAATCGGACTTTTTTATCAAGTGAAAATGTGTCCAACGGCCCAGGAATAGGGTGAGATTGTCCAGCAGTTGAGTATACAACTCTGGGGAGATCTTTCCAGGTCAATACTGCAGCCACACCCTCCAAAGCTTCTGCCTCGGAAGTATCAATACTCTTAATTAATGCGTGTGCGTG
>DMDF01000117.1 GCA_003446605.1 Anaerolineaceae bacterium | reverse complement strand
CCCACTCCCTTGGCCCCGCGCTCCCCCAGGGATGATCCCACCCGCCAAGGTTAAAAAATTGCTCTCTTTTTTCCGTAAAAAGATCACCAGTCCTAAAACCCCCCCCAGGATCCCCCCGGGGTTCCCAAACCCGCCTTTACGGACCATCAAGATTTCAATCGGATTGGAAAGATAATAATCGCCCCCGGCCCCCATTGATTTTGAAGGGGTGAATACATGCCATAAACGCGCTCCAATAATGCCTGCAATAAGCAACCAGGGAACTACATCCCAAATAATTTCTGGGTCGAGGTCGCGATGTTTGGCTTCTCTCAAAGCCAGCCACAACGCAGCCAACGCACCAATCATAATAATGACCCCATAATAATAGATATATACTGGTCCGATTTGAAAACCGTCTGACATTTTATTTCTCCTTTTCTTTTTGTTTCGATTCCTTCCACACGATCCAAACCCGTTGAATCGCTGTAACATTAGCTAAAATCGCGATGATCCACAGTGAAATTTTTGGAATTCCAAAAATTATTCCGGGAACCAGAACCAGATATCTTTCCACTCTGGTCATTAAACCAGCTTTCACAGCATACCCCACCCCTTCTGCTCTTGCTCGTGTATAGGAAACCAAAATAGAGCCTGCAGCCGCGATAAACGATAAGATCGCACCACTTCCATCTCCATTTTGAACGAAGTACACTAATAACCCAAAAAACACAACCAATTCAGAATAGCGATCCGTTACTGAATCCAGGAATGCGCCAAACGCTGTCATTTCTCCCTTTGCTCGCGCAACAGCGCCATCAAAGGCATCCAACGGACCCATACACAAGATCAGAATACCACCTACCAATAAATTTCCTCGGGCGATAAAAACCGCGGCAACCATATTACCTGCCATACCGGTAAGCGTTATCGCATTCGCTGAAATACCTTTTTGCAATAATTTTTGACCCGACTTCTCCAAGAATGTCCGGAAAAACACTCGCAGCCGATCGGTAAAAGTCATCTTGTCTCCGTAATAGTGATTTATCGGTCTATCCTATCGTTGCAGAGGATTCCTGTCAAGAATATCTAGTAGGATTCTTCCTGGTCATCGTCAAGAATTACCTCTCTATCCTTGCCTCCTGATTCAGGAGGACCAACGATACCCATTTCTTCCAGTTCGTCTATCAGACGCGCGGCTCGCGGGTAACCAATCCGTAATTTTCGTTGTAAAAGAGAGGCACTGGCACGACCTTCCTCACGCAAAATAGCCATCGCTTTTCCAAGCAAAGCATCACCATCTTCCCGTTGATCGATCACAAATTTCTCCCAGGGTGGCTCCCTTCCCTGTTCTTCCGTGGGGGGAATGATGCTGTTCCAATATTGAATCAGGGCAGTCATCTCTGTGTCGTCAATCATCACGCCCTGTACTCGTTGTGGTGTGCCATTTTCGGGATCAAGGAAAAGCATATCCCCCCTCCCCAATAAGGTCTCTGCTCCGTTGATATCCAAGATCACGCGTGAATCGACAGAAGAAGCAACCGTAAACGCAATTCTGGCAGGGAAGTTCGCCTTGATGAGCCCCGTGACAATATCAGTGCTCGGTCTCTGCGTTGCAACCACCAGATGAATACCTGTGGCACGAGCCATCTGTGCTAGACGTACTAATCGCCCTTCCGTTTGTTCAGGTGCCGTCACCATCAAACTGGCTAATTCATCAATGACCACCACAATTTTAGGTAAAGCAGGTACTCCTCTTCGACTGGCTTTCTGGTTGTACACATTAATATCGCGGGAGTTGTAATCCTCGAAGAGTTTATAACGTCGTTCCATTTCAGCAACCGTCCACGCCAACACAGCCAGCATGCGGTTAGGGTCTGTTTCCACCTCGCCAATTAGATGGGGAAGCCCATTGAATCGTGACAGCTCAACGCGTTTTGGATCCAGGATTGCTAATTTCAGATCTTCAGGAGTATTGCACATCACTAAACCTGTTATCAATGCGCTGATGCAAACGGACTTACCCGAACCGGTTGTTCCTGCAATAAGCAGGTGGGGCATGCGAGTAAGATCAGCTACGATTGCATTTCCAGATACATCCAAGCCCAGGGGCAACCGTAATGGCGAATGCATTTTCTGAAATTCTTCGCTCTGCAAAATACTCTTGAGACGCACTGTATTGCTGTAGCGGTTCGGAACTTCAATTCCGACGAATGAATAGCCAGGGATAGGAGCTTCTATCCTCAATCGCTCTGCACCCAGCGCCAGTGCCAGGTCGCGCTGCAACGAAGAAATCTGTGAAACACGGACCTTGTGTTTGCTAGTTTCACCATTCTCAGCCAGTTTTTCCACATACCCGGGTTCTAAGGCGTACTGAATCACAGTTGGTCCAATTCGATACCCCACAATATTGGCAGGGATCCCAAATTCATCAAAGGTTTGTTCAATGATCAATGCATTCTGTTTGATATATCCTTCTTCCGTATTCACATTTTTAGGATCCATCAAGATAGATAAAGGTGGAAGAAGCTTGCTTTTGGGTGCAACACTGGGAGGTGATACCGGTTCCTTTTGTTTTTCTAACGTCGATGAGGCGGCATGCTCAATTGGTAGGGGTAATTGAGCATCGGTCGACATTGGTTTCCCATCGGAATCGGAATATTTTGTTAAAAAGCCTGCCTTGATTTTCTTTACAAAACCGAAAGCATTAAGAAACAAAACCAGAGCAACGATGGAAAGCAGGATGGATGAAAAGGGTAGTGGAAGAATGGCATTAAAAATCTTTGCGATTCCCCATCCAATCACACCTCCATCCTTGCCATCCGCTGCCCGAATGAGAGAATTACCGCCAAAAATTGACACAAGACCAAGTAAGGAAAAGAATAATAATTCCAGAAAGAGCAATCGCTTAAGGTTGAGATCCGGGAAACTCTCTACCCGTCGAAACAGAATTAGCACACCAATATATAACAAAAATAAAAGAAAGATGGATGCTCCCCAACCAAAACCTTGACGCAGAACACCCACAATGGAATTCAACAATTTCCCTTGGGAAAGTCCTGTATATCCCAATAGTGAAATTACAGCAAATGAAATAAGTGCAACACCACCAATATCTTTCAAAAAACGCTGCAGATATTCCAAGATTTCGGAAGAATTATTGGTTTTACTCTTCATTAACTGTTAATCATAATGCATTCTACTCAAATCTACTAATAAACCCCATACTTAAGCGACGGTTCTCAACATCAATCGCTTTGATCGTAACAACTATTTGTTCACCTACATGCATGGTATCCGTTGAAATAGTGCTATCTTTTGATTGAATATCAGAAATGTGTACCAATCCTTCAATTCCATTTTCTACCTCAGCAAAAACCCCATATCCGACCACCCTTGTAATCGTAACGGTGATCACATCTCCCTCCAGATATTTTTCACTGAATTCAAACCATGGATTGGGTAATAATTGTTTCATACTTAAAGCGATACGCATCTTTTCCCTATCGATGGAAATTACGCGCGCTCGTACAGAATCACCAACACTCACAACTTCTGATGGGTGATGCACCTTTCCCCAGGATATTTCCGAAACATGGATCAAACCTTCTACTCCACCCAAATCAAGGAAAATTCCGAATTTTGTGATGTTCGTTACTTCCCCTTCAACATCGCTTCCAATTTCCAATTCTTCAAATACATCTAGACGGCATCCGGGTGCTTTTTCAGCAGCTCTTTCCGATAAAATCAGCTTCCCTGTTTTCTGGTCGCACTCAATTACTTTCACTTCCATATCCTGACCAATATACTGCTTCAAAGCTTGCATCCGGTCCTGATTGTATTGCATCTTTGAAATTTCCTTCAGATGGGAATTGGGAACAAACCCTCTAAATTTATCTCCTTTTACAAGCAATCCACCTTTGTTATACCCAACAATGGTTACCTTAAGAACTTCATCCTGATAAAAATACTGTTCCAGTAAATTCCAGTCAATATCCCCATCATCGATCTCTTCATGGTGTATATTGTTTGCCTTATTATCAGCATTTGGATACTTGGTAGCTTCTTCCAGCAATGAACTCCACCAGGAATCATCCAGCATTGGAGCTGAATCATCACCAAAGTCATGCTTTTTCAAACTCATCTTCCCCTCCTAAACTCCTTACCTGGGATTCAATAAATAAGAAGTCTCCATCTCAATTATTTTTTTTGCAACCATTTCAATCGCAATACGTTGTTTTCGATACAGATCGGCTTCTGACAATGACAATCGCTTCGCGATATCTCTCATTTTCATATTCTCGTTGTATTTCAGATCGAGAATATTATAAAGCAACCATTCATTGGTGTATTGCCTTTCTCCCTCCGGTTTTAACGACTCAATGATGTTTTGTAAAACTAAGCGCAATGCTTTGGTTAGCGTGTCGCCGCTTTCTTCTGATCGCTTTTGAACAATAGCTAATTGTAACAAGGAATTGCCGGTAAGTTTTGGTCCGCCCCACAAATGAGATAATGCATCCTTGGTCCATTTGTTGATTAATTCACTATCCTGAAGGTCAATTGTGACATTCATATCGCTAAAGCGCCCTATTGCTAAAAGATTTTGAATTTCATCCATTTCAGGAGCCATGACATCCAGCGCGATTAACATTTGTTGTTGTTGTTGATAATCCATAATCGCAGTACGTAACCGGTTCAACAGCAAATTTAATGCAGCGATCTGTTCGTAATCAAGATCTAAACGCTTTTCTCCACTTATTGCAATGAACCCCAAGTGGGATGGCTTGTTTTCTTCAGTGGGGAAAGAAATAATAGGAATTAACCGCAATCCATTCCAACGGACAATCAATTTCCCTTCAAAGTCCCTGGGAATCTCTTTTTTTGTTTCTTTGACTTTTTCTTCAATCAGATTTGTATTCCCAATTGAAATAACCTGATCATAACTTCCATTCATTTTAAGGAAGAGAACAGCATCCGTCACTCGAATACGATCGCAAATATTTGCAAGAATAATCTCTGAGAATTGCCGGAAATCATTTTTTGTAAATAATCTTTCTTCAAGCCTGCGCACCCGTTCTAATTCTTCCAGGTCTTTTCCTCGGAAAAGCATTTTTTCCATTTTGGGGAAGAATAGAGTACAGATATGCTCCAACAGAACAATGCTGGCGACCATGGTAAGTATTTCATAGATCGCAAAATCCTTACCCAGCAGGACCCCTGCCCTGCGTATTAAAGTTGTAAGCCCCAGAGTGATACTGGCAGTTAAAGGTCCGCGAAATATCCAATGAAATAATCTCTTTTTAATCTCGCGATCAGGTACGGAAAAGCCAAAGAATGAAATGGCATAGGTCATGATAGAGATTAATAACCAGTTTGCAAGATACAATACCGTTGAAAGGAACCAGAAGGTAAGAGAGCTGAAAACCTGTAGGGAAGACTCAAAGGTAAGGTATGGAAACAGTCCCAACAATAACCCCAGAGCACCCACAACCAAATAGATCATACGTCGTTTGCTGGTTGGGGAGTTGGTGCGTCGGATAGCTCTAAAAAAATTATAAACCGATAATGCAATCGTGAAAAAGAAAAATACGATGTAGCCATTCATTGCTGCTGTACGGTAGAAAAATAGGGCGGGAGCTTTATCAACGATGAGCTCACCCAGTAACCGATCAGAGAAAAGCAAATAAACCAGCACAAAACTGCATACGGTCATAACATAGCCAATAAACTTTCTCTTGCCCTTGCTGGGTTTTCCGGTTAATGTCAGCAGCGCATCCGAGAATTGAAAACATAAGGTGGGTAAAAAGATCAAACCCGTCCAATGGACTTTGCTTATCTGCAGCAGTGTGTTTTTATCGGTAATAACCGAGCCAAATGCATCCGCTCCATAGACCAAAATGAGAAAGAATAGGATGGCGGAAAAAATGTTGGTGAGACGGTCGCGAATTTTAAATGTCAGTGAATACAGGAACAACGAAAATGTCATCACCGCCAATCCAGCGGTTAGAACATCACTGGTTGCTTTGAAAAAAGCTACAAGACCATTAACACTATCCATACGATACCCTTCCCATCATCTGATCAACCTGGCAAAGAAAATAGCAATATCATTATTCTGATAATAAAAATCGTTATATCCACAAAACTCAAAACCCAATTTTTGCGCAAGGCAGATGGTCGGATAATTTTTAGAACTCATCTCCAGGGTGATACGTTTTAAACCCCGCTCCTCTCCCCAATCACCCATTGCTTTGATCAATGAGGTAGCCACACCCTGCCGACGCCAGCGTTCATGAACAACAATATCTTTGATCCATACATTGGATGTGGTTTGAAAGGAGGAGGAAGAAATATAACCAATAGGAACATTATCCACGCAACCTACCAGTATGGTAGATAGATTCTTCCAACGTTCCATGAGATCAGTAGTTGATCTGGGATACGTTAATTTCATCAATCGTGGTAACTTCATTTCCCGGAAGTTAACGCAAACCTCGCCTTCCGAAACTACCTGGTCCATCTGCCATACGGTCTGTGTTTCCACAGAATGGCGAAAATCACTCAAAACGGAAAAATCGGGAGAAACCACCGAACGAATCATCACCTCAGCCATGGTTTAATATCCTTCTCATAAGACCACCTTGACCTCAATCACACAAGGTTGAAAGAGGTTATTCTGATTATCTGAAACAACAATGCGTAATTCATATAATCCAGGTTGTAGTTGCTCTGTATTCCAGCTTCCGCCTAATTCGCTTTCAACCACAACCTTATTCCCTGCCGCTATCGGGATCCAATCTTCGCGCCCTTTTAAACGATATTCATATTTATAGAATCCCATATTGGGGACATTGATCGTACCGGAAAGTGGCACAGAGCCAGTTACCTCATCACCCGATAGTGGCGATAGCCACTCGATCTGCCCCGGTATACAGCCTGTCAACGCCACAGCGGTCTGGGTTTGTTCCAACCCTTCAGGAGTCTCTTCCATCTGCAGCATAGCCTGGAACATATCCGTAGGTGTTGGTAACTCCCCAACGGTGGGTGTTCTCAAGGTATACAACCCCGGATATCGCACCGAAGCGACAGAAACCAGCAATATTTGACCGACAAAGAGAACTCCAATGACCACCAAGAAAGCGATCGTCGAATTGATCTTTTTCTGGATTACTTCTCTTTCAAGGCTGAAAGCAGATTTCTTCTTTTCCTGCATAGCTGTATACAACCGCCCACCTAACACAAGCGCTACTACCAGCAATACAAGATAGATTCCACCTTCATATTCTTTTAAGAACTGCAGAAGTTCTACCATTATTCATTCCTGCTGCAAGTTGATGATGGATCACATTGCAGCCAGAACACCCCGAATGATCGCTTCCAGTTTGGGAACAATCTCTTTCCCTGCCTGCAAGACTTCTTGATGGGTTGTAACAGTACTACCATCCAGATTGGCTTTATTACTGATCCCCGAAAAACCAAGGACTTTCATACCTGAATGAGCTGCAACGATCACCTCCGGTACTGTTGACATGCCCACTGCATCAGCACCAATGATCTTCAAGAAGCGTAAATCTGCGGGGGTTTCAAACGAAGGACCTGCCAGACAAACATACACCCCGTTGTGAATGACTATCTTCTTTTTGTCACCGATCTCTTTGGTAAGCTTTATCAACGTAGGATCATAACAACGACTCATGTCTGGAAAACGTGGACCGAACTCATCCAAATTAGGCCCGCGCAGGGGGTTTTCCCCTCCCATCGCCATTAATGAAAGGTGATCGGTTATGATCATCACATCACCTGGTTTGTAATCAGGATTGATGGCACCGGCAGCATTGGTAACGATCAACGTTTCAATACCAAGCCGGCGCATGACCCTTATTGGGAAACCAATTTGTGTGATGGGATATCCTTCGTAATAATGTGCGCGCCCCTGCATGATCAAGACCGTTTTTCCTTCCAGATCCCCGATAACCAGCCGTCCTTTATGACCTTCGATCGTTGATACCGGCCAGCCTGGGATATCTTTATAATCGATAAAATCTGCAAGATTGACCGACTCCGCAAGATCACCTAACCCAGAACCGAGTATCAGTCCAACTTTAGGTTGGTATTTTGTTTTATTTTTAATCACTTCAACAGCTTTGTCTATCTGGTTGATAGTAATAAATTCTTCCATGAATTCACCTCGTGTAATTGTGTGAAAATTATAACAAGCAAATGGTCGATTCTTCTATTGAAATCAGGGTTGTAGGTTTTGCCACACCCTGACCACATGCTGGACATCCAGATCGGACACCCAGTAATGGGTAACAATCCTTATCTCATCAGGACCCGAAAAACCAATCAGAATACTTTCTTTTTTTAATTGTTCTGCTATTACTGCAAGATCAGGATAAACAGTGTGATCCACCTGTAAGAACACCATATTAGATTGCGGTTTCCCTTTGGAAAGTGAGAATCCCGGAATCTGCGAGAGCTGCTCTGCTAACACTGTTGCCCGGCGATGATCCTCAGAAAGACGCTCGACCATATTGTCAAGCGCTATGATGCCAGCTGCTGCGAGGATGCCCACCTGGCGCATCCCTCCTCCTAACATTTTCCTGAAACGACGCGCTTCTTCAATGAAATCTTGCGGACCACATAAAACAGAACCCACCGGTGCACATAAACCTTTGCTCAGGCAGAATGTGACGGAATCAGCCGTTTGAACCAGGTCCTTTGCAGAACACTGCAATGCCGCTGCCGCATTAAAAATGCGAGCGCCATCCACGTGAAGAAAGAGTTCATTTTCACGTGCCAGCTGGCTCAGCTGCTGCATATAGGTCAAGGAGATCGGAACCCCACCACATTGGTTTTGTGTATTTTCGATGATAACCATCCTGGTTCGTGGCTCATGGATATCTTCCCCTCTGATCGCCCGTGCGACCATAGCAAGGTCCAATGTTCCATCTGGCTGATTGGGTAATGTATTCGGGAAGATTCCGCCTAAAGCCGACATGCCGCCCACTTCATGTAAAAATGTATGACCTTGATTTCCCATAATAACTTCATCGCCTGCTTTGCATGTTACCAGGATCGCCAACAGGTTCCCCATTGTCCCTGAAGAGACGAACAAAGCACGCTCTTTTCCGAGAAGCATTGCAGCTTTTTCTTCCAATTTGTTGACAGTTGGGTCTTCACGATAAACATCATCTCCCACGGCTGCATTCGCCATTGCAATACGCATTTCTGCTGTCGGGATGGTGACCGTATCCGATCGTAGATCAATGAACCGCATCTTTTCTTCCATCTTCACTCCGTTAGGTTAAGTTATCCAAGATATCCTGTAAATCTACCGGTAATTCCGCAACAAACTCCCTGGGTTCCTTACTCCCGGGCAGCGCAATCAGAATTGACCTTGCATGTAAGAATTGCCTTTTTAATGGGAGGGAAGCGTGTTTGTATCCATACACGCTATCTGCGACGACTGGGCAATGTAAATAAGCCAGATGAACCCGAATTTGATGTGTCCTTCCGGTAAATATCCGTACTTCCAGTAAAGTATGTTCCTTATACTGTTTTATGGTCGTGTATTCCGATATAGCTGCTCTCCCACTACTTCCGTAGGCAACAGCCATCTTTTTCCTATTGTTAGGGTCACGTTGAATTCCAATTTCGATTCTTCCACTTGGTGTAGGTGGGTGACCATCCACCAGAGCCAGATAATTTTTGACAACATTTCTGGATTGAAATTGCTCTTGCAGCCAGCGATGCGATCTTTCATTTTTTGCGATCAACATCACACCGGAGGTATCCCGGTCGAGACGATGAACAATTCCCGGGCGCTGCACCCCTCCAATACCTGCTAAAAAGGGGTCGTGCGCAAGCAATGCGTGCACAAGAGTGCCACTGGCATGCCCATGTGCAGGATGCACTACCATCCCGGCTCGTTTGTTGAGCACGATAACATTTCTGTCTTCGTAGATAATGTCGAGTGGAACATCTTCAGCAATCAGGGTAGTCGGTTCAACCGGCGGAACATAAATGGTTAGAACACACGGGGAATCCAAGTCGTAGCTTGCTTTTAAAATCACTTCCTCGTTTATCTGTACCTGCCCTGATTTAATTAAACTCTGGATGCGAGAACGAGACAGTGATGGTAGAACTGTCGCCAGATATTTATCCAGCCGCATTGATTCAACATCACCAACTTCAAAACGATAAGTCTTTCCTGTATCAACCATAGAATTATTCAGATTGGGAAGGATTCTTTTTCTCTTCAACCCACAAAGCGATTATCATCACCACCACACCCACGGTGATGGAGGCATCCGCGACATTAAATACAGCAAAATTCCCGACAGAAATAAAATCCGTAACATGCCCTATACGAATCCGATCGATTAAATTTCCAACAGCTCCACCCAATTCTAACCCGATCGCTACACGCATCCACCAATTTTCACCAGCCAAACGGCTGTAAAAAATCAAGATAAACACAACCACAACCATAGGTAAGAAGGTAAATAACAACCCATAACCCTGGAACAGACCAAACGCCACTCCGGTATTGTACCAATGCACAACCCGGGCGTAAGGCGTCAACCATTCCCAGGGAGACCAAACCTCACCATAGGCTAAATTCATTCGAACCAGATTCTTGGTAAATTGATCCAGGACAATAATAACACCAGCTAAAACAGCAAGAAAAAGATATGATTTAAGCTTATTTTTCAAATGAGTTCTCCAGTAAACATTTCAATGATTGTAATAGATAAACACATTTCAGTCTAATCTGCTTATACAAACCAATCATCACAGATATAATGAATGACATTACCCCAAAAGAATGGTTCGCGTAAAGGAGAACGCATGCAACCAAATTACTGGCAAGAAGATATCCCGGTTGCCATCACAGTTACAGATAAAGATGGAACCATCATTGAAATGAACAAGAAAGCCGCCGCAATTTTCGAGAACAGCGGTGGCAAGCATCTGATCGGCAGGAATGTCAAGGACTGCCATCCTGAACATACCCATGCGAAAATTGATCAAATCAGCCAATCCGATCAACCCAATATCTACACCATCCAAAAAGGTGGAAAGCGGAAAATGATCTTTCAGACCGCCTATTTCCATGATGGCAACTACAACGGTCTGGTGGAAATTAGTTTTGAAATTCCGGATGAAATCCCTAATTTTAATCGCGATTGACAAAAGACCAATCTGATGACTGGTCTTTTGTTTGTTTAATACCCACCACTTATTTTTTTCGCTCCAACCACAAAGTTACCTGTTCGCCATCAAAATCGTCACTGGCATTTGGTAAAGTGTGTGGATGGTTTTCTGAAGACATCTCCACTGCCAGAGTCTCTGCCATGACATACTTGCGATATTTTTCAATTGCACTGGTCAACATATCAGAAGCAGTGAAGGATAATACAATACGGTCAGAAATCTCAAATCCAGCTTGTTTTCGTGACTCCTGAACACGGCGAATGAATTCGCGCACCAATCCTTCATAGATCAGGTCATCCGTTAAAGTGGTGGTCAAAGCTGCCAGGTAGGCTCCTTCTGAAGCAACCTCGAATCCTTCTTTTGCCTGGATGTGAACTTCCACTTCATCCGGGTTGATCGAATACTTTTCACCTGCCACTTTTACCTCAATCGTATCTCCTCTGGAAAGGGCTTGTGCAGCAGCTTCAGCATCCAGTTGTAGAATAGCAGCTTTTACCTGCGGAAATTCACTTTTATATTTCTGACCCAACTGTCTGGGCAGCGGTACCAGTTCGTAAGCAACCGCCTCATTGGCAGCGCTTAACAGACGAACCTGTTTTACATTCAATTCATCCTGCAGTAATTCTGTATACTTCTGGATGATGCCCGGATCATCTGAAGAGCTCAACGCGAACGCCACTTCAGCCAGTGGTTGGCGCACTTTGATACCCAATTTATTACGCGCAGCATGCCCCAACGAAACCAGCTTCATCACCACTTCCATCTCGTTGTTCAAATCCGGATCAATGCGCGATGCATCGTAGGTTGGCCATGCTGCCAAATGGACCGACTTGGCTGCATCAGGGTCAACCGACAGAACAAGGTTCTGATACAGATCTTCCGCCATGAAAGGCATGGATGGGGCAATTAATTTACTGAGCATCACCAGCACTTCATACAATGTGGCATAAGCAGCATATTTATCCCCATCCGATTCGCTCTTCCAAAATCGTCGCCGTGAGCGCCGTAGATACCAGTTGGAAAGGTTATCCACGAATGCTTCAATCGGTCGGGTGGCGTTGATGACATCATAATTCTCGAATGCCTGGGTCACATTACGCACCAGCGTATGCAATTCAGATAAAATCCATTTATCGAGAGACGAATATTCAATATTTAGCACCTGTGGATCAGGATGCCATTGATCCAAATTTGCATAGGTGATAAAGAAAGAATACGTATTCCACAAGGTCAGCATAAAGTTTCGGATCACTTCTGAAACCAGGTTGGCTGAAAAACGCCTTTCCTGTCCTGGGGGGCTGGCAGTGTACAAATACCAGCGCATGGCATCCGCCCCATTTTGGTTGATCACCTCCCACGGATCCACCACATTCCCTTTGGATTTAGACATCTTTTGTCCATTCTCATCCAGAATCAAACCAAGGCACAGTACGTTTTTAAAACATTTTTGATCGAACACCAGTGTTGAGATGGCATGCAGCGAAAAGACCCATCCGCGCGTTTGATCAACCGCCTCGCAGATATAATCCGCAGGGAATTGTTCCTTGAATTCCTTTTGATGTTCAAAAGGATAGTGCCATTGAGCAACAGGCATAGAACCAGAATCAAACCAAACATCAATCAATTCAGGAACCCGCCGCATAGTTCCATGACATTCAGGGCATTCAAAAGTAACTTCATCCACATACGGGCGATGCAATTCAAGCCCGGTCAGATCATGCCCGACCAGATTCGCAAGTTCTTCAACGGAACCCACGCAGGTTTGTAATCCACAATCCTTACACTGCCATACCGGCAGTGGAGTTCCCCAAAAACGTTCCCTACCCAACGCCCAATCAACATTATTTTCTAACCAGTTGCCAAACCTACCCTCTTTGATATGTTCTGGGTACCAGTTGATCTCATTGTTCAATGCCACCAGGCGATCTTTCTTTTCACTGGTGCGAATGAACCAGGTTGGACGTGCATAATAAAGTAGGGGTGTACCACAACGCCAACAGAAGGGATAGGTATGGGTATGTTGCTCCGCTTTGAACAGCAGCCCGCGCGCATTCAGCTGATCGATGATCAACGGGTCCGCATCCTTGACATACTTACCCGCCCAATGATCCACCTCGCGGATGAATGTACCATCGGGTTTAACGGTCATCAATATCGGCAGATCCTCTGCATTGGCAACATTCATATCATCCATGCCAAATGCGGGTGCCATATGCACCAAACCTGAGCCATCTTCTGTGGTCACGAAATCACCCAGTACTACAAAATGGGCAGGTTTTTCCAATGGAAGGAATGTAAAGAGGGGTTGATAGCGCTTTCCTTTGAGATGTTTGCCTTTAAATCGTTCCAAGATCGTAACTTTTTCATCGCCAAAGACTTTTTCTACCAGCGCTTCAGCCAGGATCAGTTTTTCCTTTAGCGCGCCCCCCTCGCTGGGGAGATCACGTTCGACTTTCACATAGGTAATATCTTTTCCCGCCGCGACAGCCGAATTCCCGGGCAAGGTCCAAGGTGTCGTGGTCCATACCAGCAGAGAAGTATCCTCCTCATCCAGCAGCGGCATTCTCACATAGATGGAAGTCTCGGTCACTTCGTGGTAACCTGAAGCTACTTCATGATCTGAGAGGGGTGTTCCACAGCGGGTACAATATGGCACAACCTTAAAACCCTGGTATAACAGATCTTTATCCCATAGATTTTTCAACAACCACCATACAGATTCAATGTATTCATTTTTGAAGGTAACGTATGCACGGCTGAGATCAACCCAATATGCGATTCGATCCGTTAGTTTTTCCCATTCTTGAATGTAAGAAAAAGCAGATTCGCGGCAGAGCTTATTGAATTTTTCTATTCCATAATCTTCGATCTGCTGTTTATTGGTAAAGCCCAGTTTCTTTTCCACTTCAATTTCGACCGGCAACCCATGAGTATCCCAGCCACCCCGACGATCAACGTGATAGCCACACATGGTTTTATAACGCGGAAAGATATCTTTAAATGCCCGTGCCAGAATATGATGAACACCAGGTATACCATTAGCAGTAGGAGGACCTTCATAAAACACATAATTCGGACCATCCACAGTTTGCTGCAAAGTCTGTTTGAAGATCTGCTCGCGTTTCCAGAATTCCAGAATTGATTCTTCCAGTTCCTTTATCTCGAGTTTTGATGAAACCGGTTTGAACATAACACCTCCATAAAAAAACTCGTCCTTTAGAAGGGACGAGCAACATTACCCGTGGTACCACCCACATTCTCACCATTTGGTGAGCACTCACCAAGAACCTCTATTTTGAGAATCCTGCGCCATGCTAACGGTTGGCAAATCCGGCTTTCTTACTGGTTTTTTCAACCCTGTTCAGATTGCAGCTCCGGAAGGATTTTCGAGGAAGGGTTTTCGTCAGGCTCTCACTTTCCCTGACTCGCTAAAGACATTGCCTTCAACTACTCGTTTCCATCACAGCTTATACGTTCGATTATCTCACAAATTAATCCATTTATCAATTTCGATGTTAGACACTTCGATGTTAGATCACGCCATAGAACAACGGCAGAGGTTCACATTTTTCTGATTGGATGGTGACACTTTCAACAAGTTTTACCCGCGCAGCCGCCAATTTTGCAGCGTCATTTGCATAGACTGTGAAAAGTACATCCCCTTTTGTGATCTTATCGCCGACTTTATGCTCGACATAAATTCCCACACCCAAATCAATGGGGGCTCCTTTTTTCTCACGTCCAGCACCTAAAACTACTGCTCCTTCGCCAATGGACTGCGCGTTAAGCATAGCCAGATATCCGCTCTGCTCTGCCTTTATTTCTTCTGTAATTGTGGCGGAAGGTAGTTTCTGGGGTTGTTCTATGAAACTTACATCCCCATTCTGAGCCTGTACAAGCTGTTTGAATTTTTCCCAGGCTTTTCCATCGGAGATGGTCTCTTCAGCTAGTTTTCGAGCATCATCAAGGCTGCCAGTTTTTTCACCCAGCAGTAACATATGAGCCGCAACGGTAAAACAATGTTCCCGAAAATCTTCAGGTCCACCACCATGAAGTGTTTCAATAGCTTCCTTCAGCTCAATAGCATTTCCAACCGCTTTGCCCAATGGTTGGTTCATATCAGAGAGTAAAGCACGCACATTTCTACCGCTCAATGTACCTATCTCAACCATTAATTGTGCCAGTTCACGGGCATGCTCAAGGTCTTTCATGAACGCACCGTACCCTAATTTGACATCCAACACAATGGCATGTGCGCCAGCAGCTATCTTTTTACTCATGATCGAAGAAGCGATCAAAGGAATTGAAGGGACCGTTCCGGTAACATCGCGCAGCGCATACAACACCCCATCCGCAGGTGCCAGATCGCCAGTTTGCCCGGTTAAAACGATACCGATCTTTTTTACCTGTTGTATGAATTCGTTTTCTGTCAGATCCACACGATAACCCGGAATAGATTCCATTTTATCAAGTGTTCCACCGCTGAAACCTAACCCGCGACCAGACATCTTTCCCACAGGCAATCCACAGGCTGCTACCAGAGGAGCAACCACCAAACTAGTCTTGTCACCCACACCACCGGATGAATGTTTATCAACCACGATTGGGGCAACAAAGGAGAGATCGAGAATATCACCAGAATGAGCCATTGCCCAGGCAAGGTAGGTCGTCTCCTGAGCGCTCATCCCGTTCAACATCACAGCCATTGCCCAAGCAGAGATCTGATAATCAGGGATGGATCCTGAGGTTATTCCCACAACAAAGAATTTAATCTCGTCTTCGGACAATTCCTCATGATCACGTTTTTTTACGATGATATCAATTGCTCGCATACTCTGCTCTTTTCACTCAACGAATCTTTTTTTTGATAACTTATTCTTTCGGTTTCAAGAAAATAGTAGCGCGTCGATTGGGTTCTTCCCCAGTACTCTCAGTCGTTACAAAAGGATGGTAACGCAGTTCCAAATGGATAATTCTGCGTTCGTTGGCAGGCATTGGCTCTAAGACCTGTGTCCGACCGGTTTGCACAACCTGGTCAGCGATCCTGCGTGCCAGCTGGCGCAGCTGTCGTTCCCGACGGTAGCGATATCCCTGCACATCCACCATCAGCGGCACCCATTCCCCCATCTCATTACATAAAATCAAGCTTGTGATGTACTGAAGAGAATTCAAAGTTTCCGATTTACGCCCGATGAGAATACTGAGATCCTTTCCAGTGATATCCGCCAGGATAATTGGGCGATCTTTATCATCCTCTGGGTCCACAATGCGAGTTACTACTGTCGCATTCACATCCATTTTTTCCAGCAGATTAGTGATCGTTTCATACGCAACCTGTCGGGCTTTCTCGATCTTATCGACTGCGTCATCAAGATAAGAAGATTCTATTTCTGACTCTTTAATTCCAGCAGTTGGATTATCCATCATTAATCGTTCCTTTCCATCCTTTTTGGCGCTTCAGGGGTTTTCTTGGGAAAAATTGATAATACTCCCAAAGGGGTTGAAACCGATCTCCCGATGTCAAAACCATACTACCCCTTCTCTCTCAAAGGGGTAGAAACCTCTAAAGCATTAGTATTCTTCATTTTCATAAGCATATATAACGCTTATCAATCACCACTTCAAATAATTTATTTTTTCGCTTTTTCCTTCTTTTTGAATAAATCCTTGAAGTTAATTTGTCCTAACGCAGCATACTGGATTAAGCTGATCACGTTGGAAATCGCAAAATACAGCGCCAAGCCTGAAGATAATGAATATGCGAACCAACCCATTAAAACAGGCATATAGATATTCATCATGTTGGTCGCCTGTGCTGCTTGTTCTGCTTGTGGATCACTGTTTGCTGTAGATGGGCTCATCAATTTATTCTGAATGAAACTGGTAACCACCACAAAAATAGCCAGCACCGGGATACCGAAAGGAACACCTGGAATGTAAACACGATCGGGTTGGCTCAAATTCATCCATAAGAATTGATTGTTCAAAGGAATAAGTGTAATCGGATCCACTACACTGGGGATGAAAGAAAAGATATTCGTCAACCAGGGTCCGATCTTTGGAACAAGGTTCAATATCTGCAAGGGAGCATTCCCCATGGTTTGGATAATGCTCTGATATAAGCCAATGATGATTGGGAATTGGATCAACATAGGAAGACAAGAAGCAAATGGCTTAATGTTTTTCTTCTTATACAAATCCATTTGAGCCTGAGCTAAACGGTCTTTGTCATTCTTATATTTCTTCTGCATTTCAAGATATTCTTCATCCTTTTGCAGATCCTGCATAGCCTTGGTGCTCTTGATTTGACGGGCTATCAATGGATGGGTAATAGCTTTTACCAAAACGGTGAAGAGGATGAGCGCAACACCAAAGTTTTGACCAACAAGGTTATAGATCAATAGTAATACATTAATGAAGGGTTTTATGATAAGTGATTCCCACATGGTATTTTCCTTTTAATAATTAGTCTGCTGTTGAAAATGACCAGAATTCACGTCCATTTTCATCCAGTGCATAAACCAGTTTATCGCCACCAACATAGGTTAGAAAGAGCTTCCCATCCACAAAATGAGGGGCGGTGTAGATACTACCTTCTCGGGTAATGGATGGAGCAGTAACCTGGTCTTTATCCACTACCACCAGATTCCCTGCAGTTGTGCCAAAGCCAACACTCCCATTCAGTTCAACTGCACTGGCTACGATCTGAGCGCCTGAAGCAAGAGGAGCATTCCAGACGGGATCACCAGTTTCGGTATTGAGAGCGAAGATATATCCATCTTCTGTGGCGAAGAAAAGGACATCATCCACAATGGTGGGCTCTGTCCAAACACTCTTCACTTGCGTGTCATCCTGGAAGGTCCACACTATGGAACCATTGCTAGTATCTACCTTGAAGACTTTTCCTGCAATTGTTCCCACATAGAGGTAACCATCTGATAGCAAAGGATCTGAAACAACAGCCGTTTCAAGGTCAGTCGTCCAAACCGGCTTTTCCACCACGATCTTGCTCCCATTCTCATCTGCTTTCAAATCTGTATTGGCATAGGAAAGATTGAGGGCATAGACATGGTGATCCATGGATGTCAGATAAACATATTCTTCATCAGCCACCGGTTTTGACCAATTTGGTCCTGCCGTTTCAAAAATCCACTGTAAGACACCGTTTTGATCGAGAACATACAAATTTCCATCGGCATTAGGAGCGTAAACAAATCCCCCAGTATAAAGGGAACTGGCAACATAACGGCTATCAGCACCATCGAACTTCCATGTCAGTACTCCATTA
>DMDF01000060.1:14248-38608 GCA_003446605.1 Anaerolineaceae bacterium | reverse complement strand
GGAAGCAGCTCGCCTGGCTTATGTGGATGGCATTATCTCACATTCCAAGAACGGAGTATACGGGGAAATCTTCGCTGCGGTGTTGACATCTTTATCTTTTATTATGGATGATGTGCATGCTCTAATTGAAACAAGCATGCAATTCCTCCCGCAGCAGAGCCAATATTATGCCGTGGTTCAGGGCGCCATGGAAAAAATTCAGAAAGAGGGGGAGCCGGTTGAGATATGGGATGAAATTGAGGAGGATCTGAAACGTTATAATTGGATCCATGCTTACCCCAACATCGCGGCTGATCTATTCGCTTTATGGCTTGGGGAAGCTGATTTCACCAGAACGCTCTCGCTGCTGGCTGTAGCCGGTATGGATGTTGATTGTAATGGTGGGCTGGTTGGCAATGTGCTGGGGGTGATGCACGGTGTCCCTGCGAAATGGGCTGATCCAATTGGAGATCTACTCGAAACCTATATTAAAGGCAAGGAAAAAATCTCCATTAAAACATTGGCTGAAGAAACTGCGACTCTGGCAGCGCGCTAGAAGAGCGGTTATTTCAACCGCAGGAGCATTTTCCCTTCTGCCCAAAGATCTTCCAGTTGATAGTAATCACGCTGGTGAGCTGAAAAAATATGAACGATAAGGTCCCCATAGTCAAGGGTAATCCAGCCTTCATCTGATTTTCCATTCACTTTTGCGTTAAGACCAAATTTAGCTTTAGCAGCATTTTCAACGGTTCTGGATAAACTCTGCAGCATGCGCTCGCTGGTTCCACTGCAGATGATGAAAAAATCTGTAAATTGTGAGATATTGGTGATGTCTAATAATACGATGTCTTCGGCTTTTTTCTCTTCAAGTGCTTCGACAAGCCCTCGTGCGACAAGCAGTGTTTTCTTGGTTCCCAGTGTTCACCTCAATTTGTATAGAATCTTCCCAATTCTATCACGTACCTATCCTTTGAATGGAACCTGTAATAGCACTTTATAAATTGGTCCAGCAGGGGTAAGGGTACTTTCATACAGTGTGACATGCTCGACTATTTGGTGTGCATATACCTTTGCTGTATAATTCGCCAGGCAAGAACGGAAATTTTGCAGTTCTGGCTGCGAGAAATCATTCTTGAAGCGACCAATGGTAAGATGGGGTTGGAAAGGACGTTTTTCAGATTCGTATCCAAATTCCTGGAAGATGGATTCAATATTTTGTACCAAGGTAACGAGTGGTTCACTGGCTTTGATCCCCAACCAGAGTACGCGCGGATTCCGCATAGATGGAAAGACTCCCATTCCGCTGTAATCCAATGGAAAGGTTTGAAAAGCTGATAATATCTGATGGAGGGTTGAACAGAGGGGATTTAAATGCGTGTCCTGTAGCTCCCTAATAAATTTGAGGGTGATATGCAGTTGATTGGTCTTTGTCCAACGGACGATTGAAGGTGCTTGTAGAGCGAAGGAATTTTGAACACCTTGAATGGTGTTAAGGACATTTTGGGGAAGATCGATGGCTGCGAAAATTCGGTGATTCATGGTTTAACTCCAATGAAATTTTATCAGACCTTCCTTTTTAGTATTGCCTTAACTAACCTAGCCAGAGATAAGAATTAATGGTATAAGAACGGTACCCTGCTGTGTTCGTGATGCGGCACTCAATGTTTTGAGCCAACACCTTAAATTATGGGTTCTCATCTTTTGTTTGTTACGCGATAGGCGAAAGCCAAGGCGGATCTAACAGGTAGGAGCCCGACCTGCGCAAGCAGGTTCAAAACTACGCAGCACACGGCATGGTGGGGTGTCTTTTTTAAACCTCCCGTTGACGAGATAATCAGTTCGTTATAAACTAAAATATCAGAAGAATGAGGAGGATGATATGACGTTGATAAATAAACTTATCATGAAATCTGGTCCTGAAGTTGGCAAGATTTACAAGCTTGATAAGGATGAATTTATCATTGGACGTGAACTGATCAATGATTTGATCATCAGTGATCCAGAGATATCTCGTAAACACGCGCGTGTATTTGTTAAAAATAACAAACTATACCTTGAAGATTTGAGTTCCACGAATGGCACTTTTCAATCAGGGAAACGCGTAAACAAACCTGTTCAATTGAAAAGTGGAGATCTGATTAACCTCGGAAAGAGTGTGGTTCTTGAATTTATCGTCGAAGAGATCGAGGAGATCAAACCTGCCCTGGAAGTTGTGGAAAAACCGGTGAAGGATTCGGAGGGCACAGAAGAGTTGAAAGTTGTCAAGCCAGCCGAAGAAAAGCTTCCTGCAAAGAAAGTAAACCCATTGAAACCTAGCAAAAAGGAAAAGCCGCTAAAGGAACATACGGAAAAAAAGGCTACTCCATCGGTTAAAGATAAATTAAAGAATATGCCCACCTGGCTGGTCGTTCTTTTGATCACACTCCTATTCCTGCTGGTATTTTGTGTGTTACCTTTGCTGATCATTGAATGGACTAACCAATGGTGTAATCTATTTGGTACCTTCTTTAATCAGATACAACCGGGTGTGTGCCCCTGAACAGATTAAAATACACTGAAAAAATCCACGTGAAAACCAAAGAGACTACTACATCCCCTAAGTGGTCACCTGCAACGAAGATAATCATTGTGGTGATCTTGCTGGTCATCGCTGTGGCGATATTGATTCGTTTCTCAGATCTGATCCCAGTGGTGGGGGGTGCCTTTGTCATATCTACGATACTAAAACCTGCTGCGCGATTTCTCCATGAAAAGTTGAAATTCTCTTGGGGATTAGCTTCAGGATTGCTGGTGATTTTGCTTGTGTTGGTGATTGTAGGGGCACTGGTTTGGGGTGGGGTTTCGATCGTTGAGGAAATCCAGGGTTTAATTGAATTCTTATCAACGATAACTACGGATGTATCTACTACGATCCAAAATTTGTCAGAGATAAAATTTGATATTGGTCCAATTCATATCGATCTATCTTATATCGACTGGAACGTTGTGGGGGACCGGGTGCTCGAATATGCCCAACCCATCATTTCTGGTCTGGGGAATTCTATTGGTGGACTTGCCAGTGGCGCGGCGGGTGCAATCGGAAACTTTTTCCTGACAACCATTATTGCGTATTTAATTCTAAACGAAAGCCAAAAACAAAATCGCGATTCTATTTCCTCAATGATTCCCGGTTATGAGGAAGATATCAGGCACCTGCGTGAAGAAATGAACACCATCTGGAACGCGTTCTTCCGCGGGCAGGCGAAAGTATTTGTGGTTCGGGTCTGCATCTATCTCGTTTTATTGGGCGTGCTGCAGGTGCGCTATTTTGTACTGCTGGCTTTCCTTGCCGGGTTTGCCAATTTTGTTCCTTATATCGGAGTTGCGGTAGCCTGGACTGTATATTTTCTGGTGGCATTATTTCAAGGCAGTACCGCTTTTGGATTGCAGCCGCTGCCCTATGCTGCCATAGTCAGCCTCTCAGGTTGGCTGATCGACAACATTTATGATAACGTTTACACTCCTCGCGTCATGGCGGGCAGCCTGAAACTCCATCCAGCCTGGATCACGATTGGAGCACTTATCGGGTTGGAACTTTTTGGAATTTTGGGGATGGTTTTTGCAGCACCCATCCTTGCCACAACTAAACTTATATTCCATTATGTTCTCAGAAAAATTCTTGACCTGGATCCCTGGGAGGATATTGAAAAACAGCATTACAGCGGAGATGTTTCAGGCTTCTTTGGAAAAGCATATCAGAAAGCTCAAAACGGCGTGAAACAAGCAGGTGAAAAAGTTGGAGAAAAAATCAAAGAGGTAGTAAGGAGAAAATAATATGTCTGACATGGATAAAACGATCGTGACAACTATTGCAGAAACAGATAACTATATGGCATGGAAATCAGAAGAGCCGGATGGAGAAGATATTTACCACCTCGAACTGAACAATGTCACCCTGCATTTCTTCATTGAGGAATGGCAAGAGTTCATGGATCTTATTCAAGATGTCATGAAAAAAACAGCAAAATAGTAAAGGAAATTCCATGCATCTCGATACCATTGAAGAATTTCATCGCATTGATACTTTGAATATGTTGGCAGAAATTGATGGATTGCCACGTCAGTTTGAAAATGCGTATAAACAGAGTTTTGCATACGATTTGCATGATCTCTCTAAACCTGAGATCATCCTCGTGGCAGGAATGGGCGGCTCGGCAATCGGAGCAGATCTGCTTTCAACTTACTGTGCTCCCATCTGTTCTGTTCCCATTATCAGTTTAAGAGAATATACACTGCCGCAATGGGCTTCTGCGCATCGCACTTTGGTGGTTACTTCCTCTCATTCGGGAAATACGGAAGAGACACTTTCCGTTTTTGACCAGGCAGTACAGGCAGGTCTTCCCATCCTGGCAGTGGCGACCGGGGGTGAATTAGCACGACGTGCAAAGGCAGCGGAGTGCCCTTATTGGGAATTCCAACACGAGGGGCAACCCCGCGCGGCAGTAGGTTTTTCTTTTGGAATTCTACTGGCGTTATTGGAGAGGTTGGATTTGGTTGAGCCCCACAGCGATATTGTGCAAAAAACCATCGGCGATCTTGAACAAAAACAAGAGCAATACCGGGCGGATGTGCCGATCGTGAAGAACCCGGTTAAACGACTGGCGGGGCAGGCAGTAGGGCGCTTGGTATCAGTTTTTGGTGCTGATCATCTGGCACCCGTGGCACGCCGCTGGAAGACCCAGATCAACGAATTAGCAAAAGCCTGGGCGCAATTTGAATTTCTACCTGAAGCCGACCATAATACCCTGGCGGGTGTGGTCAATGAAGAGAGCATTCTGGAAAAGACAATGGCGCTTTTCTTAAAGGGTAGTCTGGGACATCCCCGCAATAACCTGCGCAGTGACCTGACCAAGCAGGAAATGATGATCGCCGGTTTGATGGTGGACACCATTGAATTCAAGGCTGATTCGCGCCTGACAGAAATGTGGGATGCCATTCTTTTTGGAGATTACTTCTCTTATTACCTGGCGTTATCTTACGGGGTTGACCCCACACCAATTGAAGCACTGGATAATTTGAAGCGAAAGTTGAAAAAGTAGCCCGCGGGCTACTTTTTTTATGGCATATAATAGAACATATATACTAGCATGCGATATCGAAAGATCCTGCACATAGACCTGGATGCGTTCTTTTGCTCGGTGGAGGAAATTCTTGACCCCCGGCTGAAGGGAACCGTTTTTGCTACCGGTGGCTCGCCTGACAGCAGAGGAGTGGTCACTTCCTGTTCCTACGCTGCACGTCATCGGGGAATCCATTCCGCCATGCCGATGAAGATCGCTCTGCAAAAGATGCCCGGTTTGAAAGTGGTACATGGGCATTACGGGCAGTACCATGATTATTCGGTACGAGTCATGGCGATCCTGGCTGATACAACGCCCCTGGTGGAGCAGATATCCATTGATGAAGCCTTCATTGATGTAACGGATATGCCGCAGACAGGCATGCAGATCGCGAGCATGCTGCAAACCCGTATAGCGCAAGAAGTGGGTCTGCCGTGTTCCATTGGCATTGCATCCAACAAATTAGTGGCAAAGATAGCCACCAATGTAGCTAAATCCTCCTATAAGGGTGAACAAAGCCCCAGAGCGATTCTGGAGGTTCCTGCAGGGCAGGAATCAGCTTTTCTAGCTCCTTTACCGATCGAGGAATTGTGGGGAATTGGCAAAAAAAGCGCTGCCCGTTTCCGCCAACTGGGATTCGAGCATATCGGAGACCTGGCGAACGCACCACAAGATTTTCTTGAAAAGGAAGTGGGTAGGTTTGCAGCTACTCTGAAACTGCGCGCACTGGGCATTGATGAGCGACCGGTAGGACTGGAAGGGGATATCAAGTCCATCAGCAATGAGGTCACCTTCGGCAAGGATATCACTGATGAAGAAGAGATTCTGCGCACCTTACGAGCGTTATCAGAAAAAGTAGCAGCCAGGTTGCGCGCGCAAGGCTTATGTGGGAAAACCATTCGGCTAAAGATCCGCTGGCCTGATTTTGAAACCCACTCCCGGCAGATGAGCCTGGAACAACCTACCAATCATGATACGGTCATCTTTAATACGATCGTGCAGCTATTGTATGAAGTTTGGAAACCAGGAAAGAAAGTTCGCCTGCTGGGAGTAGCAGTCGCAAATTTAAGCGCTACGGTACAGCAATTATCCATCCTTGATACGAACTTTCAAAAGGAAGATCAACTGCTGAAAGCGATGGATGACCTCAAGAAACGTTTTGGACGAGATGTGATCAAACGCGGGTGGAATTTGGAAGATGACCGGAGGCGTTAGAGAACAGCATATCCTGGTATATTTTGACAAGAGCATCAGTGATGATAGACCAGCTGTAATTCCTGGCGAATTCAAGACCATTCTGGCGCAGCTTAGCACGTAAGCCCTGCTCACAAAGGATTTGCATCAATTGTTTTGCCAGCGCTTGAGGATCATCATCCGGCACGCTCAGCCCTGTGACGCCATTGTTCACCAGCAATTTCAATCCTCCTACCCTGGTGGCGATGACGGGTGTACCGCATGCCATGGCTTCCAATGCTACCATGCCGAACGACTCATAATGGGAGGGCATCACGACCACTTCCGAAGCGGAATAATAATAGGGCAGCGAATCCTGCGCTTTTTTCCCCAGAAAGACCACCATGTCATCCAGTCCCAGGCGCCGGTTGAGGTCCTGCAGGTGGCGCATTTCCCGGTCGAGCAATTCTCTGGGTCTATCGGGATCGCCACCGATGATGGCGACGTAATGGGGGCAGGTAGTGAGCACGTTGGATCGGCGCAGGAAAGCGATGGATTTAAGCAGGTTATCGATGCCCTTCAAAGGTTCAATGCGACCCACGAAGAGAATGACTTTTTCATTTGGAGGAATTCCGATGACCGCCTTGGCTTCATCCTGCGGGATGGGGTAGAAACGTGTCAGATCCACTCCCGGCGGAACAATATTGATCTTTTGCGAGGAAGCATTATAGTATTCCAGCAGCTGATCCTTTTCAATCTCAGTGGCGGCTATGATACGATCCACTTCAGCAATGACCTTCTTCTCTGATGCGAGCCGGAGAGGGCTTTCCCGCTCAGCGGGTGACCTGGCGATCTGATTTTTAAGATGAGCCAGGGTATGGAACATCTGCAGAATGGGTACATTCCATTTTTCGCGCAACTTCAGCGCTGCCAATCCTGATAACCAGTAGTGACTGTGGATGAGATCGTATGTGATATTCTTGGATGTGGCAAATTCGATGATGTTATCCGTGAAAACATCCACATACTTATACAATTCTTCCTTGGGTAGGGGAGTTTCAGGACCGGCGGGAATATGCACAATGCGATTCCCAAAACCGAGATCGTGCAGCACGTGCGGGACATGTTCATCCTGCGAACGGGTAAATACATCGGCGTGGATCCCTATCTCCCCCAGGTAGCGGGTCAGATCGCGCACGTACACATTCATCCCTCCGGTGTCTTTACCACCCAGGGTTGCCAGCGGGCAGGTATGGTAGGAGATGAGAGCAATGTTCATTTGCATCCTTGTACAAAGAATTATCTCACTGATATAATTCAGTGGTTGCCACCGTAGCTCAGTCGGTAGAGCAGTCGCTTCGTAAGCGACGGGTCATGGGTTCGAATCCCTTCGGTGGCTTTTGTATTATAAAGGACGAATGGGGGGTATCCAATAGGACAGATGAACGGGATGAAGGAAAAGATCCACATGAAGCGGTTAATAATCGGGATAATGAGTTTTCTACTGATGAGCAGCGGTTGTGTATGGGGTACTAGCACGTCGGTCGTGGAAGAAACGAACTCCCTTTCCGGGTTGGAAAGTGGCATGTCTTCTCTACCGGCAGAAGCGCAATCTCTCCTGGATATCGACCTCCCAGCTTGTGTGCGGGATGAAACGGTTTTTGAAGTTGCTTATGTGACGCGCGTGATCGATGGAGATTCTATCGAAGTGCTGCTGGATGGGGAGGAGGAACAGGTGCGCTATATCGGGGTAAATACCCCTGAGTATTACAGTGATGAGAGGGAAGAGGCGATCTCTGCTACTGAATTGAACCGGCAGTTGGTGGAAGGGCAATATGTATTACTGGTGCGGGATATTTCGGATCGGGATAAATATGAACGGCTGCTGCGCTATGTGTTTACCACAGAGGATTTTGTGAATTACCGCCTGGTTGAAGAAGGGGCGGCAGAAGCGCGCAGTTATCCGCCGGATACTGCTTGCGGGGATTATTTATTCAATGCTAAAAATCAGTAATTGCGGATGGCGAAAGTACAGTCTATCCACCCCCAATGGGGGTCATAAAAGATACCGTGCAGTCGTCAGGGATGACATCCTCATCAATGGCGATCTGGCTGTTGATGAGGATGAGAATATTGGTGAGGTGGGTATCCAAAGCGGGGTAGGCGGCGATAATCTGCTGTTTGAGGTCGGCGATGGTACTGTTAGGGGCGATCTCCATGCTGATCGCATCCACCCCGGCTTTGTCTTTCAGGTGGGAGAAAAACCTTACATTAATAACTGGCTTTTTATTCATTGAGAGTAAATTATATCCTGCATCAAAGACGTGTGAAGTATAATTTCAGTATGCCTGTAGATTATGACCCTATAGTTATTGGTATTGCCGGTGGTACCGGATCGGGAAAGACCACCGTAGCAAATGTGATCTTGGATGCAGTTGGTCGGCATCGTATAGCCTATTTGCCACATGATGCCTATTATCGCGATTTGACTGATCTGCCACCTGTACGCAAAGCGGAAGTGAATTTTGACCATCCCGATTCTCTGGAAACGGAGTTGATGATCGAACATGTGAAAGAATTGAAAGCCGGCAGAGCGGTGGATATCCCTATTTATGATTTTTCCACTCATTCACGCACAAATCGCACTATCCATGTGGAACCACAGCGGGTCATCATCGTTGAAGGAATATTGATCTTTGCCGAACCGGAATTGCGAAAATTATTTGATATGAAACTATTTGTAGATACCGATACAGATATCCGCTTCATCCGCAGGCTACAGCGTGATATCGCGGAACGCGGGCGCACCATGGAAATGGTTATCCAGCAGTATCTGGGCACAGTGCGTCCCATGCACATGGAGTTTGTAGATCCATCCAAGCGCTATGCTGATGTGATCATCCCGGAAGGTGGATTGAACCAGGTGGCGATGGATATGGTCATAACCCGCATTGAATCTTTATTGATGAGACAAGGTTAATCTGGATGGAGAAGAAAAACACACGACAGATCCTTACCAGTGTGTTGACTATTGTCGTTCTCATCCTTTTTTCAATATTTCTTTTTTCCAATCGTGATCAAATACAAAAGCTCGGGCACTATGGCTATCCGGGTATTTTTCTGATCTCTCTCCTTTCCAATGCGACCATCATCTTCCCGGTACCGGGGGTGTTGATTACATCTGCCATGGGAGCTGTTTTCAACCCCTTATGGGTGGCAGTCACTGCCGGATGTGGTGCTGCCATTGGAGAAATATCAGGATATGTGGCAGGTGCAGCCGGAAAGTTCGTTGTCGAAGATAAGGATTGGTATGAAAAGATCATGGATGCCATGCGCAAATATGGAGGATGGATCATACTCATCTTGGCATTCATTCCGAATCCGTTATTCGACCTGGCAGGCATCGCAGCAGGGGTGTTACACATTCCATTGTGGAAGTTCCTGCTGTTTTGTGGGATCGGGAAAATATTGAAAATGCTAGTGTTTTCGTATAGTGGTTTTACCATCTTCAACTATTTTGCACCATAGAAAGGACATATGCCATGACAGCATTGCAAGCGATGGATCAATTCTTAGAGACTCACCTGGATGACAGTATTGAAGAGTTAAAGCAACTAGTGGCTCAACCCAGCGTTTCGGCAAAGAACCAAGGGCTGCAGGAATGTTCGGAGATGGTTGCGGTAATGCTAAAAAAGAGGGGCTTTTCTGTGGTGATCCATGAGACAAAAGGAGCTCCGATCGTGACTGCGGAGAGAAAAGGGAAGAGTGAAACCACGCTCCTTTTTTATGATCACTACGATGTGCAACCACCCGAGCCGCTGGAACTGTGGGAATCACCCGCTTTCGAACCTGAAGTGAGAGATGGGAAAGTCTTCGGAAGGGGAACCAGTGATAATAAGGGCAATATCGTCAACCGCCTGTTTGCCATTGATAGTCTACTTGAAGTGATGGGTGAACTACCTTGCACCGTGAAATTCCTGATCGAAGGGGAAGAGGAAATCAGCAGCAAGAATCTGGAAGAGTTCGTATATTCACACAAACAGGAACTGGCAGCTGATGCATGCATCTGGGAATTTGGCAGTGTGGATCACCGGGATGTGCCGGTGCAGTATCTCGGTTTGCGCGGTATTTGCTACGTACAACTGGAAGTGGAAACAGCTGACATGGACGTTCATTCAGGGTTAGGTGGTACCATTTTTCCCAATGCAGCCTGGAGATTGGTGTGGGCTTTAGCAACACTGAAAAACGAACAGGAAGAAATCCTGATTGATCGGTTCTATGAGGATATGCTGCTTCCCTCTGCACAGGATGTGGCTCTGCTAAAAGAGCTTCCCGACTTTGCCGAAGAATATCAAACAAGGTACGGGGTCAAAGAGTTCCTGAAAGGGATCAAGGGAGGGTATGAATTGAATGTGGAAGAAGTCTATCGACCTTCCTGCACCATTTGTGGATTGACCTCCGGATACCAGGGTGATGGCTCAAAGACCGTGCTGCCTGCCAAAGCTTCCGCCAAGATCGATTTTCGCCTTGTTCCAGATCAGCGACCGGAAAAAATATTGAAATTATTACGGGCACACCTTGATAAACATGGGTTCACCGATATCCACATTGTTGATCTGGGGGGAGAAGCACCCTCCAAAACGGATGCCGATGATCCCTTTATTGAAATGGTAGCGGCTTCCGCAAAGGATGTTTATGGTATGCCCATGCAGGTTGTGCCGATGACCGGGGGTTCAGGACCCAATTTCATTGTGCAGGATGCCCTGCACATTCCAATCGCTTCGCTGGGGGTAGGCTATCCTGGCTCAGGCGCACATTCCCCCAATGAAAACATCCGCCTTGGCGATTATTTAAAGAGTGCCAAACATCTGGTGAGAGTGTTGAAGGAGTTGGGGAAAAAGAAACTTACTGAATAAGACCCGCTGCCACAGCCAGTTCCTGGATCTCTTTGGTGATTTCCTTCTTACGCGACATACTGATTTCGATGGTTAGTTCGTGGATGAGGCGGTCGGTATTATTCTTGGCTTCCTCCAAGATACGGTGACGGAAGGAATTTTCACTGGCTATCGAATTGGTGAGGACTTCTTGGAACTCAAGGTAGGCAAGCATGTTCTGTACCTGCTCTTGGATGATGGCAGCATCGCTATCGAGAACATAAGGTGGCCATTGAGTTGTAACTTCTTGCGTTTCTGCTTTTATACGATGGGGTTTTATTGCAGCTTGTTTGATGGGGGCAGAGACCTGGCTTTTTCCATAAACATTGTAGAAATAATATAAGTCATATGCTAAATTGCTTGACTCTGGAATGATGTTGAATAAATTAACGGCACTGTTATAGGAAAGGTCATAATTGAAGGGGATGATATCTGCCTGGAGCTCTGTTTCTGAAAGAAAATGGCTGTAGTAAGTTGGTTTGTTGGTCACCACATGCACCTGCGGCAAAGCAAGTTTGGAATCGGAGCGGAGGACCTTGATCTCTTTTTCGATCAGCGATAATAAACGACGATTAAAATTACTAACCAATCCTTTTTGGCTGCCAATAACGATCCATATTTGCGGGTTGAGAGTGGATGAGGGGGGAGTTGTATTCTCCGCAACCGGGTTGGGTGTGACCGTCTTAAGGATATCCAGCAGATCCGCGCGATAGAGGTGGATAGCATGAATGCGGTTTATTGCTGTTTTCCAACTGCCCAGCGAAGAGTTGCGCATAGCATTAAGATAGGGCTCAATAGCTTGAATGTTTTCCAGACGTTTTTTTGTCTCTTCGAGCATAATTCTTCCTAATCGGTTATTGTTCTAGTCTGAGTTTGCGATCTTCAACCAGGTGTAGGCGTAAGGTCTCAATTGACAGCATTTTTCATTTAAGGGTAGTTCTTCCAACAAATTATAAATGATTTCTTCGTGCCCAAGATGAGATTGTAGATCAAACGCTATCGTTTGATTGGAAAGATTGTGCAAAGCGAAGATTGTCTCATGCGGATCGCTACGTTTAATGACCAATAACGCGGGATCGGAAGTATGCGGGATGACCTCATAATCCCCCTCGGCTAATACCGGGTTAGACTTGCGTATAGCCAATAATTTGCGGATGTGATTAAAGAGAGAAGAATCATCCTGCATCTGTTCGGCAACGTTGATATGTAAATAGGAGAATTGATCACTTTTAATAACCGGAAGATAGAGAGTTTCTTCCATTGCATCGGAAAACCCTGCATTTTTCCCATTATTCCACTGCATGGGTGTGCGTACGCCATCACGATCTTCCAGATAAATATTATCGCCCATCCCGATCTCATCACCATAATAAATGATGGGTGTGCCGGGCAGGGAGAAGAGGAGGGCATACAGCAGTTCGATCTTTTTAGCATCCCCATCCAGCAGGGGTGCCAGTCTGCGGCGGATGCCCAGGTTTAGCCGCATACGGTTCACAGGCGCGTAGACCTGCCACATGAATTGGCGATCTTTCTCCGTGACCATTTCAAGTGTCAGCTCGTCGTGGTTGCGCAAGAAAGTACACCACTGGCAATTATCCGGGATAGAAGGTGTCATCTTCAGAATTTCAATGATAGGCGATACATCTTGCTTTGCTAGCGCTTTGAAGATACGAGGCATTAATGGGAATTGAAATGCCATGTGGAATTCATCCCCGTCTGCAAAATAGGGGCGTAGATCCTGCGGCCACTGGTTTGCTTCAGCCAGTAAGATACGCCCCGGATATTCCTCGTCGATCAATTTGCGCATTTCTTTTAAGTAGGCATGCGTCTCAGGTAGATTTTCGCAGGTCGTGCCTTCCCGCTCGATCAAGTACGGCACCGCATCTGCCCGAAAGCCATCAATGCCCATATCCAACCAGAAACGCATAATGTTCTTCATCTCTTCACGAACAGCGGGATTATCGTAATTGAGATCAGGCTGGCAGGAATAAAAACGATGCCAGTAAAACTGCTGGGTTTTCTCACTCCATGCCCAGTTGGATGTTTCTGTATCCACAAAAATGATGCGTGCATCGGTGTATCTCTGGTCGGTATCACTCCATACGTAATAATCGTGATAGGGAGAATGCACATCCGCTTCAGCTTTTTTAAACCATTCACATTGATCAGAGGTGTGATTCACAACCAAGTCGGCAATGATACGCATCCCTCTTTTGTGTGTTTCTTTCACCAATTCTTTAAAGTCATCAATAGTACCCAAATCTGGATGCACATCGTAATAATCTGCAATATCGTACCCATCATCAACTAAGGGGGAAGGAAAGATGGGAAGAAGCCAGATACAATCTACGCCCAAATGCTGGATGTGATCCAGTTTCTGGGTCAAACCATTCAGATCCCCAATCCCATCCCCATTAGAGTCATAATAAGCGCGTGTTGAGACCTCATAGAAAACGGCATTTTTATACCATAATGGACTTTCTTTTTTCATAAACAATCCTTATCACAAAATATTGTCTGAAGAACTTTACTGCATGGGGTCTCGGGATGCCTGAATAGCGAGATCAATGTAAACGGCTGCTGTCCATCCGAAGGCAGGTGCAGCTTTCGAACCGGGTTTTCCTGTTTCGGCGTTGTAATATTCGTAAATACCATCATTCTGCATAATCAACGCCAGCGTTTTTGTGCGTAGATCTCTGGCTAAATCGTATTCACCTATCTGGGCAAGCGCTTCTATAAAAAAATAATTGATGTTTGCCCATACCGGACCACGCCACATGCGATCCGGATCAAATTTGGGATCATTACGAGCGACGGAGGGCAGCATTAATTTACCATAGAATTCATCCGTATTCTTGATATGCGCGATGATTTTTTTATTCATCTCGTTGGGAAGCGCGCCCGTCCATAATGGGTAAAGATTCAGCGGTGTGAAAACGGGGATGGATTTTTTTTGATGCATTGCCTTAAAGCACGTGCGCGATTCATCCCATGAACAACAAATGATGGTATCCAGCAGGTTAGCGGCGCGTATCTCCCAGTTATCTGATTCTTCTGATTTTCCTATGGCTTGCGCAATGAATGCCAACGATTTCATCTGAATATACAGGTAGGTATTAATATCAGGAGACTCCACCGGAACGCCGCTATCCCAGGTTGGGTTATCGTCCATGCCGGAGGAGAAAGGATGATTGTACTGGACAAAGCCATCCCGGTCATCATCATTTTCCTGAAACCACCAGCGATTCCAGCGAACAAGCGGCTGGTATATCTCACTTAGAAAGTTGATATCAGGGTCAAGTGCATGGATCTTCAGGGCTGCCCAAGCAAGGAGGGGAGGTTTGGTCACTTTAGCGCGCATCGGGTGATCGATCTCGGTAACAATCCCATCATCAAAGATAGCATCTGGTAGCATGCCATCTGGCTGTTGGTGAGCGAGAAAAGCGCGTATTTGATCACGCGCCAATTGTGGATCAATATGGCGCAGTGCTACCGCATGCAGGGCATTATCCCATAACCATATACCCACATAGTTCTTTTTGGAGGGAGCAAAAACGTTGTATTGTAGATTCCCCTTTGGGTTGAACATATTATTGACAAGTGTCCACCATGCATAGGCGTACGTGGGTTGATAAATTTCTTCAACCTCAGGCGCTTTGTTAAACCATTCTTCCCATATCTGCCAGGCGTTGTGCCGGGCTTGGTCGTGTGATGGGCAAGATAAGGGAGTTTTAATATCCTCCCCGATCGACAGAACAAGGCATGCATTTTGTTCGGTTTGAACAAGCAATGTCAATTCTGAATACACATCGCCTTTGGTAAGCTGGTTGATGAGTACTTTTGCATTGGAGGCATACTGGGCGAAGCGGTATGAGGTGATCACACCCCCTGTTTTATCTGGACTCCATTCCAGGGCGTTGACGTTGAAGCGCAACCCAATGCTGGTTTTATCGGGTAAGTGGAAACACAGGGTGGTTTCATCAAGGAAAGTGAGCTGGATAGCGCCCAGAGAGGTTGTAAAATCAAGAGCATGTGGTTGCGTTGTAACCTGAAATGTCAGTGGCTTTTGATCTGCATCAATGAAAGTCATTTCTTCTAAAAAAGGCAGCCGGTTGGTATATGATTCTATCCCCGGGAAGAAGTTGATCAATCGTTCGGACAGATTCAAGTACAGTTTGCTTGCGCCGGAATACGTATAGATCGCCAATCGAGAACCTGGATAGCTGAAAGGCACAGATGTAATATCGATCTTATTTTTTAAAAGATCCAGCAGTGAGCCCATGGCTGTGTTTTTCCTAACCTTTGACCGAACCGGCGAGCAAACCACGCACGAAATATTTCTGCAGTGCGAAGAAGATAATCATAGGCAGGATCATGGAGATGAAAGCAGCGGCGGTGAGCAGATGCCATCCGCTTCCTAAAGATGTAACCATATTCCCGATCTGATAGGTGAGAACGGGATGTTCTCCACCTAAAAAGACCAGCGCTACTAGCAAGTCATTCCAGACCCATAGGAATTGGAAGATAGCCAGGGAAGCTAGGGCGGGCACAGAAAGGGGTATGGCAAGTTTAGTGAAAGCAGTCCAATGTGAAGCACCGTCTAAATAGGCAGATTCGAACAACTCGCGCGGTAAGGATCCTAGAAAATTACGCATCATGTAGATGGCATACGGTAAGCCAAAGCCCGTGTGAAACAGCCAGATACCCTGAAATGTTCCGTTCAATCCCAGTTGTGCAAATAACCGCGAAACTGGGATAAGGGTCATCTGCAGTGGTACCACCTGCAACCCAACCAGAAGGGCGAATAACCACTGGCGCCCTTTGAAATCCATCCATGAAAATGCATACGCGGCAAATGAGGAAATCAAGATCGGGAAAATTGTAGAAGGGATGGTGACCGCCAGGCTGTTTAGAAACGCCCGACCCATCCCGCGGGGATTTGCCAGGTCGCGAATATCACAGTGCAGATCCAGCGACTGTGTTCCACTGGCACAATCTGCGCGATAGGTCTTGTTGCCACGATATCCAGTTAGAGCATCGATGTAGTTATCGAGCGTAAATTTTGTGGTAGTGTCAATTCCGGATAATTTGCGCATGTAAGCGGCAATGGAAGCTGTTGTATCTTCATCAGGAACAGGGAGGTCTCCCATGTGGGGTTCCCCATCAATTTCTCGACTCAATGAAGGTGTTAGCGTAATAGAACGCCGATAATCCTGTACCAGATCTGCATCAGAAAGATCAGCCGATGAAATTAACGAACCATCCTCCCCGTGGCAGCTGGCGCAGTAGGTTTGATACTCTTCATAGCCTTGCGGTTTGGCAAAGATGGTCCACCAACCGGTTGTGTTGATATCCTGTACCGGACGGAAGGAGGTGATCAGCAAACCTATTGTTGGAATTAACCAGATAGCGCACAACAGAATCAGGATAACGTGAACTGGCAAATTGCTCAATCGCTTTGAAACGGCATTCTTTTTCATCGCATTTCCTCCTGCTTCTGAAATCTACGAATGTTCATGATCATAAATGGAATAATAATGATAATGAGTAAAACGGCGATGGCTGATGCGCGACCCGGATCGTAATTTTTATACATTTCTACATACATGCGGTTAGCAATCACTTCGGTTCCATAATTACCACCGGTCATTACATAAACGATGTCAAAGATCTTTAATACATTGATGACCATGGTTGTTACCACCACCACAATCGTAGGCATAATTTGAGGTATGGTTATTTTCCAGAACACTTGCCATTCATTTGCGCCATCCACTCGAGCTGCTTCCAAAATTTCATCTGAGACGCCTTTTAATGCTGCTGCGAGATTCGTCATACAAAAACCAGTCCACATCCAAATACCTACAACGATCAATGCAATGGTATTAACTCTGGGTTCAGTCAACCAAGAGACAGGTTGCCCTCCCAGAGCTGTCACAACGGCGTTGAGCAGCCCAATTTGGACCTGCCCTGACCCATAGTTATAGACAAATTTCCAGATGACACCTGCTCCTACAAAGGAGATCGCCATGGGAAGGAAGATAATGGATTTTGCAACAGATTCGTATTTTACTTTGTCTGCCAACACTGCAATTAATAAGCCTAGAGCGACAGTTCCGGAGACCATAATAATGATCCAGATTAAGTTATTGCGAAAGGCAGTTTGCATAACGGTGCTGGTAAAGGCATAGCGGTAATTTTCAAAAATGCCCCAGCAGGGTTGCCCTTCAATGCAACGGGCGCCAGCCCAATCTGTATTTTCGGGATTACGCAGACTTAAGTAGACGGTATTAATTCCAGGATAAACAATGAATACTGTCATTATGATCAAAGCTGGAAGTAGATACATCCATGGCGTAATTGGTTTCTGACGCATGATTCCAGGAGTACTGTTTGCCATTTTATTCACCTCCGTCTTAAATATAGTATGAAAAGAAGAATAATTGCTTAAAAAAGATCGGGTGCCTGAAAATATCAGGCGCCCGATTGGGACTTACGTTATTGTAATGCTTCTAATTGAGCTTGTGCTACAGCGTCCAGACCTGCATCCAGATCGCCACCGTTTACGTAGTCAACCAGAGCGGTCCATTCTGCGCTGCCGAAACCACCGGGGATGGTATCGCCAAGGTCAGGAGTGAAACCAGTTGTATTGGCGAGTGCAGCACCTTTTTTGATCAAAGCTGCATCCGTGTAGTTGCCATCAGCACCCATGTTGGGGGAAAGGTCAAAGCCGGCTTTTGCCCAGTTGGCGCCACCCTCAAGAGAGGAGAGGTAGGAAATCAGTGCGCGCACTGCTGGGGTGTCGTTGAATACCATCAACCAATCTGCACCACCCTGCAGCCCCTGTGCACCGGGAATTGGGAAGAAATCATAATCCTCGCCGTATACCATATCAGGATATTGCTCAGCAACTGTGCCACCAGCGAAGCCAGACTGTTTTACCATCATGGCTTCTGGCGGATCGGAGAAGACCTTCAAAATCGCATCGTTGAATCCAGTGGAGAGGGTTCCTTCTGCGCCACCGACGGTGTATACAGGATCCTTTGCCCACTTACCATAGGTTTCGTAAGCTTGCTTGACGCCTGCATCATTGTAGGCGATCTCACCGGAGATGAGCCCCATTACATATTCGGGACCCTGCTGGACAAGCAGAATATCCTGAATGAAGTCGGAGCCGGTCCAACCGGTCGCATCGCCAGATTCCATGCCCAAGCTCCAAGGAACATCGCCATTGGCGACCATGCTTTCCACTAACGCATCCAGTTCATCCCATGTGGTGGGTACGGTGTAGCCCTTTGCTTCGAAAACAGCCGGGCTGTACCAAATGATGGTCTTGATATCTGCTTTTACAGGGAGACCAAGCCAAACACCATCAATTGTTCCGGGATCCTTGAAGAAGTCAGCATAGTTCTCACCATGCGCACCAAGGGTATCCATGGGAACAAGGACGTCTTTATATTGCTCCAACTGTGCAACATTCCAGAAAGCTACATCTGGCGGAGTGCCAGCTTGTACTTTGGTATCCAGAAGAGCCTGGTCACGTGTGGATTCGGGTTTCAACACCACGCCACATTGTTCCACAAAGGGAGCCAGAATCTCATTTAGTTTTTCTTCTTCGACGCCAGACCACTGATATAGAAGGGTGATCTCATCGCCGGGCTGTGCGCCCATGCAGGCTTCGTCAACCATTGCCTCTTCTTCCGCCGGGGCTTCTTCCATAGGTTCAGCCTCTTCCTCTGGTGCAACTGTAGGTTCTTCAGCAGCGGTAGATTGGCAGGCTGCCATCACCATAGCTAAGATGATGAACAGCGAAATTAGTAACCAAAATCGTTTTTTCATTTTTTTCTCCTCGATTAATTAGATTTCCTGCAATACGAGACAAAAAATATTCCTAATCACCTCCTTTTTAAATACGTGTGTTTTCTTCTCTTTTTTTGTATGAACCACATGATTCACGGATGATAATTTCTGTATCAAGAATGCAATCTTCTTGTGGACTTTCATTATTGTCGAGCCATTTGATCAACAGGTTGGCTGCGTTCCAACCAAGGCTATGAGCCGGAATGTGGATGGTGGAGAGCGGCGGTGCCAAATGCTTGGATAACGGAATATCGTCAAAACCCATTACGGCGATATCTTCTGGAACGCGGATGAAATTTTGGTATAGGGCGTTCAAACTGCCCAATGCGACCGTGTCTGAGGCGATGAACACCGCGGTGGGGTGGATACCTAAATCAAGAATCTGTTTCATGGCATGAAAACCTGAATCGGGTGTGCGATTTCCATAAAAAACAAGACTTTCATCGTAGGGTAGTCCTGCATTTACCAGCGCTCTGCGATAACCGTTCAAACGATCCTTACTGCTGGAATACTGCAGGGATGCATTTGTGATCATGGCGATACGCGTATGACCGAGCCCAATGAGGTGATTTACCGCTTTTTCCGCCGCCTTGCGGTTGTTGATGTCGACCGAAGGGATGTTGGGGTAATCAATTCGCCCTTGAAGGATGATAGGTGCATTAGCTGTCATCAAGTCAACGATCTCCTGATCGTTGGATAAAGGTCCTGAGACGATTAACCCATCCACCTGCCTTTCCAAGAACAATGTGGTGAGGCTGTTCTTTTCATCTTCTGGAGGAACCGGTTTGAAGAGCAGGTGGTAGCCGTGCTCTCCTGCGACTTCACTAATGCCGCGCATCACTTCCGGTAATAACAGATCTGCATACGCTTTATCGGGTTCTTGCCGTACTACAAAACCGAGGATGAAAGTTTTCCCTTTCACCATGCTGCGCGCGGTAGCGTCAGGGTGATAATTCAAGGCTTCGGCGGTATCCAGCACTTTTTGACGCGTCTCTTCACTGATCCGCATACCTTCTACATTGTTCAGGACGAAGGAAACCGTAGTACGTGATACCCCAGCTGCTTCTGCAACATCTTTGGCGGTTGTTCTTTTATTCATATGCTAACACGATTTGCTAAAACGAGTTAGCTATATTATAAGACCTTACAACGGATATGTCAAGGCAAAATAGGGAAAATTAGTAAGTTTCGACCTTCGCGATTTCCCAGATGAAAACGATAGCACCACCAACGCGCGCAGAACCCACATTATTCAATTCGCTCTCCAGCTCATCATCCAATGGTACACTCTGCGTGCAGCTGGACTGGATGACCTGGCAGACCTTATCAACTTCACTCTCCTCTACGGCGATAAATAACGTGTATTGGGATTGGCGGAGCATACCACCTTTCGTCTCAGAAAAAGTGGCTGTATGACCGGCATTGATCAGTGCGTCGAGGACCTGTTCTGCCTCGTCCCGCGGAATCACTGCCATGATCATCTTTTTCATATTCGTCTCCTTCTCATAAACCAATCGAAAGCATCATCATATCAATAAACTCATCTAATTCTATTCTATTCTCCTCAGATAGAATAGATTCTTTATTCAGCACGGTCAGAAAATCAGGGGGAGAAGAGTGTAATTTTCGGAATAGATTATTTTCAAAAGCATGCAGACTTGCAACAGGAATATCAAACAATCTGCCTGATGCCAGGCTGTATAAGAAAAGAAATTGCTCTTTGCTGGTGTAGGGGCGGTGTGCTGGCTGCGCAAAGGCGGCTTGAATTACCCTGCCTCGATTAATACGGTATTGCGTCTCTTCATCAATCTCAGTGCCAAATTGCGCAAATTTTTCAATTTCTCCGTACTGGGCAATCTCCAGTTTGAGTTGACTGGCGATATTGCGGATGGCAGGGATTTGAGCTGAGCCGCCAACCCTCGAGACAGAAAGATCTATATTGATAGCCGGAAAGATTCCGCGATTGAAGAGATCCGTGTCCAGAATGATCTGTCCATCACAAATAGAGATCAAGTTGGTGGGAATATAACTGGCAACATTACCCTGTTGGAGGGTGACAACGGGGATAGCAGTGATCGATCCCCCTCCCAGACTGTCATTCCATTTGCCAGAACGCTCCAATAAACGAGCGTGAAGATAAAAAATATCTCCGGGATAGGCTTCACGACCTGGTGGACGTTTTAGAAGCAGGCTGATCTCGCGATAGGCATCGGCATGCTTACTGAGATCATCATACACGATCAAGACATCTTTGCCTTGATGGGCGAAAAATTCCGCCAGTGTACAGCCTGAGAACGGAGCAATATAGCGCAATGCGGGCGGATCATCCGGGCTGGCAAGGATGACCGTAGTGTATGCCATGGCGCCTTTTCTCTCCAATAAATTCAAATTTGGCAGCAGCGAAGATTTTTTCTGACCGATAGCCACATAGATACAGATGACATCCTGGTCTTTCTGGTTCAGGATGGTGTCAATGGCGAGGGTGGTCTTACCGGTTTGACGATCACCTGCAATTAATTCACGTTGACCGCGACCAATTGGGATAAGGGCATCGATCTTTTTGGTGCCCGTATACAGAGGTGTATCTATCGCACTGCGCTGCACGATGCCGGGTGCATTTCTTTCAATCGGAAGGTGTTGTGAGGTTTCGAAAGGCTTTTTGCCATCGAGCGGAACTCCCAACGGATCAAGGATGCGTCCGATGGCATCATTCCCAACCGGAAAGGTCATGCGTTTTTCGTGTGTTAAGACCAGATCCCCCCCATGGATATTTTCATCCGGTCCCAAAAGGATGACATCCATATGATCGGTACCCAAATTGAGTGTAAGTCCATCAACCCCATTTTCAAAAATAACCAACTCATCAATTGCAATATGAGGTAGCCCCGTGATGTGTGCGACCCCATTGCCGATGTGTTGCACGGTTCCTACAGATTGAATGACCACTTGTTGCCCGTTACGGATAAACTCTTCTTGGATGGTCGAAAGCAGTTTGCTCATCTCTGGTTTGAGCGTGGCAGCTGCATCTAGGTGGTAGGCACGGCTTTCAATCCATCCCATGGAATGGAAAAGGGACTGTTGTTTTTTTTCGCCCCCTGTTTTTTGGGGTGTAGCCTTCTCGTAATAGGATAGAACGTTCTCGAATGATTGGATTAACTTTTGCGAGGATAAATTCATATCATTCATCCTCCAGTGAAAGACGGTCAAATTCCTTTTTGATCCCTTCCCGTAGCAACAATAATTTTGCCTGATAGGAATTATCGAAGATCAAGTCACCCATTCTGATCTGTAACCCGGCAGTGAGATTGGGATCGACCCTGGCTTCCAACCGCACATTGCGATCAGCCAAGGCACTGAATGTGCGCACCAGTGTGCCCTGCTCCTCTACCGTCAGTGATTTGGCTGTGACAAGTTCCACCAACGGTTCGCGGTCTTTCAATGATTTACGGATCGTTTCCACCGTCTGCATTTCTTTGCGACCTAATTCCCAAATACGTTCATTCATTTGTTTCACCAGAGAATGATGGATCTCATCCGGGGCAGTGTGATCGAACATGATGCGACAACTCTCAATGACGGTGTCGATGATCTGTTCGTGGTAATCTGCAAAAGATTTCTGCTGAATGATCTGTGCTTCCTGGCGCGCGTTCAGCAGGATTTGATCGGCTTCCTCTTCCGCTTTCAAGAGAATCCCTTTTGCTTCTTTTTTAAATTTTTCGCGTTCCTGCTCAATGATCTCCCTTGCCTTTTCCTCGATCTGTTGGTACTCATTTTCCAGATCACGTTTGATCTTTTCACTCTCTGCCAGATTGATTTCAAGTTCTTTTTCCTGTTGGTGTTTTAATTCTCTTGCTTCACGGCTTTTTTTAATAGCACCCTTGAACAAAAGAAAATAGAGCAATACAGCCAGGATGGCGAAGTTAATGAATTGAAACAGGATGGTTGTGAGATCAATATTGAACATCAGATGTCCTTAAAAAATATTTTCCAGGAGGGGATTCGCAAAAAGCAAAATGAGGATGACAAGGAGAACATAGATCGCGGTAGATTCAAGCAGAGCCATTGAGATCAAGAGGGTTGTTCGAATTTGGTTGGCTGATTCGGGTTGGCGAGAAATTGCTTCAAGTGCTTTGACCACCGCTTTTCCCTCAACCAATGCAGGGATCATGGTTCCGACGACGATTCCCACACCGCTGACGATGATGGTGACAACAGTTACATATACTTCGGGGCTTAGTGATGACATTTAATTGACTCCTTTTCTTAAGATTCTTTCTGCTGTACGGCAGTTGAAATGTAGGTCCCAGTTAAAGCCGTAAAGATGTAAGCTTGCAGCGTACCGGTGAGCAAGCTAAGCGCGATCATGATGATCGGTACACCTACTGGTACAAGTTGACTGATGATGGCTACCACCAGTTCTGTGCTGATGACGTTGCCGAACAGGCGCAGTGTTAGTGAAACCGTTCGGCTTATCTGGCTGATAATTTCGAAAGGAAACACAATGATGGGGTTGGCGGTATCTTTGAGATAGCGTAGCATACCTTTTTCTTTAATTCCAAAATAATGCACTGAAAAAAATACGAGCAACGCCAGACTGATGGGAGTGTTGATATCCTGACTGGGAGAACCAAGACCCGGAAAAAAACTCAAATTGTTCGCCAGAAAGATGAAGATCAACAAAGATCCTAAAAATGGAACATATTCGATAGGATTCTTGACGTTGATGAGATCACTGATCAAACCGGTGATCATTTCAACGATCTCGTCAATCATCTCAGGATTAAAGATTTTGATGATGACGATAACGATGATCAAAAGCATCATCCCGATCCATGTATTTACTACCGTATTTGTGATGACGATGTTGCCAATCTGAAAAACAGGATAGGGGGTAATGGTTTCCAATTTATTCTCCTTTCGATTGTTTTTTGATGATGATGACCAAAGCAATGTATTTAAACAACAAAAATGCTGCCAAGCAGGCGAATCCAAATTTCATATCTGCCCTGAAAGCCAAAACAAGGATGGCACTGCAGATCAAGATGCGCAGAATGGAGAAAAAGGGGTTGCGTTGTTCGAGTTTTTTATTTTGTTTTGATATCTGCGCGATCTCAAAGCGAATGGATGCCGTATATAGTGTACCAAGAAAAATGCCGATGAAGACCCAAACTACAATCATTCCATTTCCCATTGTTAACTTAGACTTCCATCCTTTCCATTTCGGATTGTGTGTAAAGAATGATCTCGTTCTCTCTCACCTTAAGAATGCATTGTTGCATGCTGATTTTTTCTTCACCGTGTAAGGTACCAATTCT
>DMDF01000060.1:0-14177 GCA_003446605.1 Anaerolineaceae bacterium | reverse complement strand
CCAGCTTGAAGAACCGCCAATAAGGGGGCGTGGTTTTGCAGGATGGTGATCTTACGACCATCTAGCAGGGTCGCTGAGAAGTCGGTGATATTCTCTCGCTCAAATAGGATCTGATCAGGGGATCTAAACTGGATTTTCATCCTTAACCTGTTCTTGTTTCATCATTTCTGCTTTTTCCAGTGCATCCTGCACGGTACCGACCATATAAAAAGCACTTTCGGGTATGTCATCGAAGGTTCCATTAATGATATTCTCAAAACCATATAAGGTATCTTCAAGAGAAATATACCTTCCATCTAGACCAGAATAATTCTCCGCCATGAACATGGGCTGTGTGAGAAAGCGCTGGATGCGGCGTGCCCGCAGGACAATACGACGATCCTCTTCGTTCAGTTCATCCACCCCCAGAATTGCGATCACATCTTGCAGGTCTTCGTAACGCGAAAGGATAGCACGTACTTTGTTGGCAATGTGGTAATGTCTTTTTCCTACGCTTGCTTCTGTCATGAAGGAACTGGTAGATTGCAGCGGATCAATAGCCGGGTACAGCCCCTGACTGGCGTATTTTCTTGAAAGCACGACCACACTATCCAGATGGGAGAAAGTAGCGCTGACCGCTGGATCCGTCAGATCGTCGGCTGGAACGTACACGGATTGAATAGAAGTGATGCTGCCTGTGCTGGTAGATGTGATGCGCTCTTGGATCAACCCCATCTCGCTTTCGAGAGTGGGTTGGTAGCCAACTTCGGAAGGTAACCTTCCCAACAGGGCGGATACCTCTGAACCTGCCTGAACATAACGGAAGATATTGTCAATGAAAAGCAGCACATCACTCTTTTCCACATCTCGGAAATATTCTGCCATGGTTAGTGCAGTGAGCGGGATGCGCAAGCGCGCACCGGGTGGCTCATTCATCTGCCCGAAGATCAGAGCGGTCTTTTCGAGAATCCCATTTTCCTGTAATTGCTGCCATAGGTCGTACCCTTCACGACTGCGTTCGCCCACCCCCGCAAAAAAAACTAACCCCGATTTTTCACGAATGATATTGCGCATCAACTCCGTCATGAGCAGGGTTTTGCCAACCCCGGCGCCACCGAAAAGACCAACCTTGCCACCTTTGCGCAGGGGGATGAGAAGATCTATGACCTTGATGCCCGTCAGAAAAAGCTGCTGAACCTCTACGTTGGCTTGCAAACTTGGAGAGAGCGTGTGGATGGGGTTCAGGCGATCACTTTGCAGGGGTTCTCCGCCATCAATGGGTTTGCCGAGCACATCGAACATCCGCCCCAGCACTTGCCTGCCTACCGGCACACAGATGGGTTTTCCTGTATCCCGGCAACGCATGCCCCTGCGTAACCCTTCCGTATTGCTCATGGATATGGTGCGAACCGTGTTGGTGTTGATATGCTCCTGAACTTCACAGATGAGAGTGTTGCCGTCGTCTTTCAGAATTTCTAGAGCTTGATTGATACCCGGCAGATCCCCGCTGGAAAATTCCACATCCACGACCACCCCCATGATCTTTGCTATTGTGCCAATTCTTTCCAAGCAATTCTCCTTTCTTAATACACGTGTTTCTACTTCTCCAGGATAGGGATGACGCAGATGAAACCAAAGGGTTCATCAGATACATTCTTGAACTGGTGCAGTTCGTTTGGAGAGATGAATACCACGTCATAAGGATTCACTTCGCTGATCTCATCGCCAATTTGAACGGTGCCTTTCCCTTTTAAAATAATCACTTCATGTTCCTGAGGGTGTCTTTCGAGCATACTATGCCCCCCTGGTTCCAACCAGAAGAAACGCATGATGAAATGAGGCGCTTCATCATCATGCCCGATCAGGATATTCTTGGTAACTCCCTCAATTCCGTTGATCTCCAATTTTTGGGGAACAACGTTATCCCATTGGAAAAAGCCGCTTTCATGATGAAAATGCTTTATCGTTGACATGGACGATCCTCCTGGATTATTTTTGTTCAATGCCGGGTTGGTCTATAAGCCGCATTCTGTCTGGTGAAAATCACCTGGGTGATAATCTATCTGCGCGGTCTACCCGACGCTCTCACATTGCAGTGAGGGAACGGGCAGTTCCGATGAGTTTCAGCGTCTGCTTGACCTTGCTCCTAAAAGGGGTTGCCTGGCAGCTGCATTACTGCAGAAGCCGGTGGTCTCTTACACCACCTTTTCACCCTTACCCTTGCGGGCGGTATGTTTCTGTGGCCCGACCGACAGGTTACCCCGTCCCGGGATTTCCCCGGTTTTGTGCCCTATGGAGTACGGACTTTCCTCAATGGAGGAAACCTCCACTGCTATCACCTGACCAACCCGGTCCTTTCTATCATAACGTGAATGGGAACAGGGGTCAAATGATTTAAAACTAAAGTATTATTCAAATATCTTCAGATTCTGAAAAGGAGGTGGAAGAAACGATTATAATATTTGCAATTAATCTTCTGGAATGGAGTTATCGATGAGAAAACCCTTTGTGGCTGGAAACTGGAAAATGAACAAAACTGTAGAGCAGGCATCGCTATTGGTAGCAGACCTGCTGCCTGGTTTACAAACAATTGAAAAGATCGATCGCGTTTTATGTCCTCCTTTTCCTTCTCTGATGGTCATTTCACAAATGATTGCCGGAACTGCTATTGGACTGGGCGCGCAGAACATGCACTGGGAAGATTCCGGCGCGTATACCGGGGAGACAGCACCTGCCATGGTCAAGGAATTCTGTGAGTATGTCATCATTGGGCACTCCGAGCGACGAGGGTATTTTGGAGAAACAGATGAGACCGTCAACAAGAAGGTCAAAGCGGCTTTTGCAGTTGGGCTTACCCCCATTGTGTGCGTGGGCGAGACCCTGGAAGAAAATGAAGCAGGCAAAACTGCTGCTATTGTGAAGCGTGAAGTGCTGGAAGGGCTGAAAGAACTCGCTAGCAGCGATGCCCAAAAACTGGTCATTGCCTATGAACCGATCTGGGCGATCGGTACTGGAAAAACTGCCAGCGCTGAGCAGGCGGAAGAGATCATCGCTAAGATCGTACGCGGCAGTCTGGCTGAGAGCTTTGGCGCGGAAGTCGCTGATACCATTCGCATCTTATATGGTGGTTCGGTCAAAGGCAGCAACGCGGCTGAAATATTCAGTATGCCTAATATCGATGGTGGCTTGATCGGTGGAGCAAGCTTGAAAGCCGATGACTTCATCAAGATCTGCCAGGCAGCTGAAGGCACTCTGGAATAAAAACCTGTATATTAATAAGTAGATAAAAAAACGGCTGAAAAATCAGCCGTTTTTTTATCCAGTACCAAACTGGCGGTCACCCGCATCACCCAAGCCGGGTAAAATGTAACCGTGCTCATTCAACTGGCGGTCAACCTCTGCCAAAAAGATGGGCACATCCGGATGGTTTTCATGCACATGCCGGATGCCTTCCGGAGCGCCGATGATGCCCACGAACTTGATGCGTTTTACGCCCCAGCGCTTGAGCACATCAATGGTAGCGGATGCTGAACCGCCGGTTGCCAGCATGGGGTCGAGGATCAGGCATACCGATACGCGTGGCTCAATGGGCAGTTTGTTGTAGTATTCCACCGGTTTGAGGGTTTTTTCATCGCGGTAAAGCCCTATATGCCAGACCTCTGCCGAAGGCATCAGGTCCCAAATGCCTTCCACCATGCCCAACCCGGAACGTAAGATCGGCACCAGACCGATTTTCTCTTTCAAAATGGAACCATTCATCTTTTCCAGCGGGGTGGTTACCTCAAAGGAGTCCAATTCCAGATCGAGGGTGGCTTCATAAGTGAGCAGACCGGCGATCTCACGGACCAATTCGCGAAATTTCTTGGGTTCGGTCGTCACAGAACGCAGTTTAGCTAGCTTATGTTTCACAAGAGGATGTTGCGAGACAAACACATTTTCCATAGATTATCTCCATTAGAATTATTTCATACAAACCTATATAATATCAGAAACTGGTAGCTATCCAAAGGTATAATCTTTTTTATGAACACAGAAGCACCTAGAATTGTTGATCCACAATCAGATGGCAGTGAACAGATTGATAATGCCCTGCGTCCCAAGCTTTTAAAAGACATTATCGGGCAAAACCAGATCACAGAAAATTTGCAGATCTTGATCGAAGCATCCCAGCAGCGCGCGGATGCGCTGGATCATGTTCTCTTTTACGGTCCACCCGGATTGGGAAAGACCACCCTGGCACATGTGCTCGCTAACGAAATGAATGTCAATATTAAGGTCTCCTCCGGTCCTGCTATTGAGCGCCCCGGCGATCTGGCTGCTATTCTCTCGAACCTGAGCGGGGGAGATGTGCTCTTCATTGATGAGATCCATCGCTTAGGGACAATAGTGGAAGAGGTGCTTTACCCAGCCATGGAGGATTTCGCGCTGGATATCATCATCGGAAAGGGTCCTTCAGCTCGATCGATACGATTGAAATTACCGCGTTTTACGGTGATCGGAGCCACCACACGCCTGGCGCTGGTCAGTTCTCCTTTGCGAGCGCGCTTTGGAGCAGTGTATCGCCTGGATTATTACGACCAGAATGCGCTGAAACGTATTGTCATGAATGCCGCTCGCAAATTAGAGATCAAGGCAGACGAAAGCGGTGTGGAAGAGATCGCCCGCCGTTCGCGCGGCACACCCCGTGTGGCGCTACGCTTGCTGCGGCGGGTGCGCGATTATGCCCAGGTGAGGGCAGATGGCACCATTACAGAAGAAGCGGCAAAGGAAGCGATGAGCTTGCTGAGCATTGACCGCTTGGGGTTGGATGAGATCGACCGCATGGTGCTAGATACCATCATCAAGAAATATGATGGTGGTCCGGTGGGCTTGAGCACCATCGCTGCCTCCATCAGTGAAGAGCCGGATACCATCATGGATGTGGTGGAACCCTATTTGCTTCAGATCGGTTTTCTCAGCCGCACATCGCAGGGTAGAATGGCGACCAATTTGGCTTATGAACATCTTGGCTATCCCTACCGCGAAAAACCATCCCAACCGAGTTTGATCGAATCGTGAAAACAGCTGATTTTGACTACGACCTGCCTGAGGAATTCATTGCTCAGACTCCCCTTGAACCGCGCGATGCCTCCAGGCTTTTGCTGCTATCCAAACAGGATGGCAGTATCAGCCACGATATTTTCCACAATTTGGGTTTCTACCTCAACGCCGGGGACCTGCTGGTGGTGAATAAGACGCGCGTTATCCCGGCACGCATCTTTGCCCGCAAGCCTACCGGGGGGAAGGTGGAGATCCTGCTGTTGCGCAAGAATGGGGATGGCACCTGGCTGGCAATGCTGGGCGGCAAGCATTTGAAAGCGGGTATGCGCCTGACCATTGAGAACGGTCCGCAAGTGGAGATACTGGCAGAGGAAGAAAGCGCCAACCGTATCATCCATTTCAGTTCGGAGGTGGAGGATTTTTTGCCGTCTATTGGGAATACTCCCTTACCGCCCTATATCCATGAAAAATTGACTGATCCGGAACGTTACCAGACCATTTACAACAAAGAAGCCGGTTCTGCTGCGGCACCCACTGCCGGGCTGCATTTCACCCAGGAACTGATCCATGATTTACAAGAGAAAGGGGTTGGATTTACGGAGGTGCTGCTGCACGTAGGGCTGGATACTTTTGCGCCGGTGAATGAGGAAAATGTGGAAGAACACCACATCCACCGCGAATGGTGCCAGGTGGGGCAGGAGACCGTTCAGCGCATCCGCGAGACCAAACAACGCGGCGGCAGGGTCATTGCGGTCGGCACAACTTCCGTGCGCACGCTGGAATCTGCGGCACGCGGCGTACCTGAAGCGGAAATAATCCGCCCTTATCAAGACATGACCGACCTTTTCATCCTGCCGGGTTATGAATTTCGTGTGGTGGATGCCATGATCACCAATTTTCATTTACCCAAATCTACCCTCATCATGCTGGTGAGCGCGTTTGCGGGGTGGCAGAATATTCGCAACGCCTATGAGATTGCCAAGCAGGAACAGTACCGTTTTTATTCCTTCGGGGATGCCATGTTCATCCGGTGAGTGATATGGATTGGAAAACACTCAATGAGGAAGTTATAGCCTGTCAGAAGTGCCCGCGGCTGGTGGCATGGCGCGAGCAGGTTGCCCAGGAAAAACGGGCAGCTTTTCGTGACCAGGAGTACTGGGGTAAGCCAGTGCCGGGTTTTGGCGATCCCAATGCGCGGGTGATGGTGGTGGGGCTTGCGCCGGGCGCGCACGGCTCCAACCGCACCGGGCGCATGTTCACCGGCGATGCATCCGGGGATTTTCTATATCCGGCGCTGTACCGGGCGGGTTTTTGCAATCGACCTGCTGCCATACAGCGCGGGGATGGCTTGGAAATGAAGGATGTTTTTATCACAGCAGTGGGGCGCTGCGCACCACCGCAGAACAAACCCGCCAAACAGGAATTATTGAACTGCCGACCCTTTTTACTGCAAGAGATCGACCTGCTGACAAATTTGCAAGGGTTTGTTGCCCTGGGCGGGATCGCATTCCAGCACCTGCTGGAGATCCTTCGAAAAAAATATGGAGTGGTTTATCCTTCAAAACCGAAGTTTGCGCATGGCGCTTGCTATCGCTTCCCGCATGCACCCTGGCTGCTGGCGTCCTATCATCCCAGCCGGCAGAATACCCAGACCGGCAGATTAACGGAAGAAATGTTCGACAAGGTATGGACAATTGCACGGGAAAAAATAGAATAAAGATACATGATGCTATGGCAATCTTTTTTCGAAGAGCTGTTTTTCATGGATAAAATTGGACAACTGTCGGGTTGATTGGAGTTAAGATTAAACACACAACGTTACGATCAAGAATGAATCTTTGGTTGTAAACATCACTAATAACAACACAGCATAGACAAAGGAGTAGCCTGATGAAAAAAAACTGGCTGGTTATTGGGATAGTTACCCTAATAGTGGTGGCGGTAGGTGCTTATTTCTGGGCAACAACCCTGATGGATTCCCTCTTTGAATACCGCTCTCCCCTTGCGACTGATGCGCCTGTCGCGCAGATGGAAACCAGCCAACCGCTCACCAGACGGGTAGTGATCGTGCTGGTGGATGCATTGCGCGAGGATACTGCCATGGATGTACAGGTGATGCCGTTCTTGAATGAACTACGCAGCCAGGCTGCCTGGGCAACCATGCACAGCCAAACCCCTTCTTATTCCGCTCCGAGTTGGACCACCATCCTGACTGGTGCTTGGCCGGATATCAATGATGGTCAATCCGCCAATCCACCCGACGAGGACAGCGTGCGCACTTTCACGCAGGATGATATCTTCGCGGCAGCTGAACGAGCAGGTTTACATACAGCAGTATCCGGATTTTTCTGGTTTGAGGATATGCTGGCTAATTCTGGGGTGGATGCGGGATTCTATACCCCGGGAGAGGATGACAGCGCGGATCGGGATGTGATGAAGGCTGCTGTACCCTGGCTGGAAGAAGGAACTTACGATCTGATGCTGATTCATCTGGACCAGGTGGATTATGCCGGGCACCATGAGGGTGGGGCGAAAGGTGCCGGTTGGCAGGCGGCGGCTGGGCGTGTGGATGATATGCTGCGCGAAATTGTTACGACAATGGATTTGGAACAGGATACGCTGCTGATCTTTTCGGACCACGGGCAGATCGATCAGGGTGGGCACGGCGGGCAGGAAGCGGTCACGCTGGTGGAACCCTTCCTCATGCTGGGAGCCGGAACGACTCCAGGATACTATTCCGATATCCAGATGGTCGATATTGCCCCTACGGTGGCGACGCTGCTGGGGACTCAGATCCCTGCCAGTAGTCAGGGTCGCATCTTGACCGAAATGCTCACCATCAGTGAGGAACAAGCAGCTGTGCTTCAGGATGGGCTTGATGCACAACAAGCACAATTGCTGCAGGAGTATCAGGTTGCCATCGGTGCGGATGTTCAACTGCAAAGTGAAGACGGTGCAAGCCAACCATTTAATGTCAAAATGGATGCGATCCGAGCGCAGCGCCTTGACCAGGAGCGCACACCGCGCATGGTTATCGCAATTCTTCTGGCGGCAATTCCACTGACCATCATGATCAAAAAGAAAGAACAAAATTGGAAATGGTTTGTGGGGGGAACGATTTGTTATCTTGTGATCTTCAATCTCATGTATGCGGTCATCATGCACAAGACCTATTCCTTGAGTTCACTGGTCAGCGCCGGAGACCTGATCCTTTCCACCGCGCTATACAGCGGCATCGCGTTACTGACTGCCTGGCTGCTGGTGATGCTGGCGCGCAAGGATCTTTCCAAGGGTTCCGCTCACGCAGCTGGTACCAGCCTGAATTTGATTTTTATAGTGCTGTATGTGCTGGCTCTACCGGTCCTGTGGAGTTTTTATCGCAATGGGGCATTGATCAGCTGGACTCTGCCGGAATTTGGATCCATGTACTTGAGTTTTCTCTCCTTGATTCAGATTATTTTCGTGGCGCTATTCGGGCTGTTGTTGACGGGAGGTTCCGCTTTGATTGCGCATAGGAAAAGAAATAATGGTGGAATTGATTCATGAACGGGAATGTATTCATCCATTCGGTGGTTTCAATGTTTTGGTTTCAGCTTTATGGCTTACACGCTGGGCATCGTTCTGAACAGACCCTTTAGTCGCTGCGCTCCCTCAGCACGACACTGGGATTAAGTCGAAATTCACCATAAAAGCGAAACAGCTTTTTTCCCGGTGACATTTCCTTCAAATATTAATTGGGCAGGTGATGCAGCGATACCAAAACATACATGCAGTGGGAGAAGATGTTCTTCTCTGGGATGGCAGTATCTGGCGTAAGGTGCTTCTTCCCAATGGATAAGCCTTTTTTCCCGCTGGCTTTGATCCAGTGATCCACTGATGCAGGTTTCATTCAGCCATTGCTGAAAAGCTGTGTTGCGAGGGTCATCTTCTCCAGGGTATTGCTGGGTGAAGAAAGCTCGCATATTGTGAAAGGAAAAACCGGATCCCAGGATGAGGATGTTTTCCTTCCTCAATTCTGAAAGTGCTTTTCCGATCTGGATATGAGAAGTGGCGTCAAGGTTCTTCAGGAGGGACAGCTGCACACAGGGGATGGTTGCATCCGGGTACATGATTTTGAGTGGAACGAAAACACCATGATCCAATCCGCGTTTTTCATCCATCCTCGATGCAATTCCGTGTTCTTGTAATGCGTGGTAAATCTTTTTGGCGAGCTCGGGCTGACCTGGGGCGGGGTATTGAATCTGGTAGGCTTTATCAGGAAATCCGTAATAATCGTAGTAAAGCGAGGGTTGTGGATGGCTGGTCACGGTTGCTATTTCCTCCTCCCAATGAGCGCTGATGACCAGGATGGCAGCGGGATCACCCAATAGAGAAGGGACAGATCGAAGGAAATCTACCAGCTCTTGATGGTCAGGGTCACCTAGCAGCGGTAAGGGTCCGCCACCGTGGGGAATGTATAGAACCGGAGCTAATTTTTCAGGGGTATCTGTATTCATCATCTTTTTTCCCTATTCTTATTCACTAATGACTATCATACATCTACAGAAAAAAAGGACATTCGTATTTATACATTTCATAGATTGAAAAAACAGATGAGGCGTTGGAAACGCACCATCGGGTATATGAGGCGGTGTTGTATCGAATGGTATTCTACTATCCCAATCGGCAGAATACCCAGACGGATAGGTTACCCCCTGAGATGTTAAACAGAATGAGGGAAAATGGAAGAAGGAATTTCATTATTAATAGAAGTTATGCTATACGTTAACCGTATTCGCTTTATTCCTTAATTAGATATAATGTGTTTACATAGTGGGAGGTTATACTGGCTATGTTAAAAAGAGCACCGGTATTGTGCATGAGTGCCATCATGGCACTTCTATTATTAGGTTATGCGAAAAATGAAACGAACCAATATAGTGGTTACTCTATGTAACAGCGGACGTTGCCAATCTAGCCTCATCCTACTTGCCTAATATTGTCTTTGCGGAAGACAAGACCTTTCTTTTTTCTACAAGTGCCGACAGCTATATTAAAGGGAATTATGAAATCGACAAAGAAACCATTGTGCTTTCTGTTATCGAAAACCAGACGAATTTGAATGATAAATATATTAAAGATCTTACTTTCCAAATAAAGAATAGCGATACCCTTGTCTTATCTGTAGAATTACCGGAAATAACAACTCCATCAGCAGAGTTTACAAAAGTAAAAGAAATTGAAACATCTTCTGCTATCATCACCGGGGTTACTCCCTCTCCTTTGACGGAAGGGATAAGTCAAGCGAATCTCACCATTACTGGAACAGTGTTAGATGTCTCCCTCAGTGCGCGCATCATTACGCTTGAGCAGCCTGTTCAAGGCATTCAAACCGTAGCCCTCACGGATGAGACAAGCATCTTAACTCAAAATGAAGCGAAGATTGATTTGACAGGAATTCATCCGGGCATGCAGATCCAAGCAACGGGCAAACAGAGGAATTCTGCATCCCTGATCGCATCTCAAGTTATCCTGCAGGACCAGTGATTTGATCTGGGCTTTTTAATTAAGCAGAGACATCTGTTGATTCCCCAATTTAGTAAAAAGAACGGAATTTGAAAATTTCCAAAAAGTAATCATTCATCATTTCCTAACTGGCAGAGAGATTCAGCCATAATAAAATTGATCAATAGGTCGGTGCAGTTTTTTTCGTTAAACATCTGTTAAAAAGAGGATTACAAGTATGTGCTATGATCCTACTAGCAATAACTTTATTAAAAACGGATGATGAGCATACTAAAAAAATACCGCATTCCGATTTTGTTATTTCTTTTCTTTGAAACGGTCGCCTTGGCTTTGTGGTTGACAAGCGGAAACGTATTCTATTTTTTCAATTTCACATACATCGGATTCTTTATTGCATTGGGAAATATCCTTTATATCCAACAATATCCCCATGCGCGCATCGTAGTGCAGTTCGCAGTGGGTACCTACATGCTGGTCTATCTGGGTATTTTCAACCAGGAGAATATGCAGATTGAGGGATTCTGGTACTATCTCTTTTCGGGCGTGTTCCAAGCAGCGGTGATCCATTATGCTGTGGCAAAGATATTCGGTCCACTTTTCTTTGGCAGGGGTTGGTGCGGGTATGCCTGCTGGACCGCCATGATCCTGGATCTACTGCCCTATAAAATTCCCAACGAACCCAGAAAAGAAAAACTGGGATGGATACGCTACGGAGTTTTTGCCCTTTCCTTATTATTTGTAGGCGCATTATTTATATTCGAAGTGCCCAATCTGGAAGGGATTATGGTATGGAGTTTTATCATCGGGAATGTACTGTATTACGCTGTGGGAATCGCGTTGGCGTTTGCCTTCAAAGATAACCGTGCTTTTTGTAAATATATCTGCCCGATCACCATCTTCCTGAAACCAGCCAGCTATTATGCCTTGATCAGGGTCAAGGTGAATGAAGAAAAATGCATCGACTGTGGTAAGTGCCGGCGGGTTTGCCCCATGAATGTGGATATGCTTGATAACAGCCGCCGGCGCTTGAACGGCACGGAATGCATCTTGTGCAACGAATGCGTGAAAGCCTGCCCCACCGGTGCGCTGGAGCTGTAGTATAGAATTTATGCTGATGGATTAATCTGTTTGAATAGATACAACCCTACCTAAATTCTGACCAATCCCAAGTAGTCTATGATGATGTTACAATTTGAAAGAAAAACTATACAATGATTGCTAGACAAAAGAGCAGGATGATCTATGCAGTCTCAATCGATTTAATAAATGGCGCAAGCGTGGAAAATAGAGAGAATAACAATTTTACCGGGGGCGGGTATTGGGTGAAAAAGATTGTAATACGGCATGCTCTTGATCTGGAGAAGTTTCGATGCTGAACGTAAAAACGATTGCAGAAGTGAACAGTATCATCAAAAATCGCTTTGGTGAAATCAGATTGGGGTGTGAACAAGTACCTCTTGAAAACGCGCTTGGGCGGGTGCTGGGAAAGGCTATCTCAGCCACAGAGTATGTTCCCGACTTCAATCGTTCCACGGTGGATGGTTACGCCGTGATCTCATCGGATGTTTTCGGTTGTTCGGATGCCATTCCAGCGCTGTTGACGCTCAACGGGGAATCCAAAATGGGGGTGCATACCGACATCCAGCTTGAAAAAGGGCAATGTGGCTACGTGCCCACCGGCGCAGAAGTACCTCAGGGGGCTGACGCTGTGGTCATGCTTGAATTTACCGATGACCTGGGGGATGGTTCCATCGCCATCTATAAGCCCTGCGCGCCCGGTATGAACATGATCTTCCGCGGTGATGATGTGAAACCAGGCGAGACTATCATCCCTGCCGGGCATAGGCTCACTGCCGCTGAAATTGGCGCGCTGGCTGCCCTCGGCATCACGGATGTGCCTGTGGTGCGCCCGCCGCGGGTGGCTATTCTTTCAACCGGCGATGAACTGGTGCCGGTTAATGAACCGCTCACGATGGGAATGATTCGTGATGTCAATGCGCCTATGCTTGCCACGGCTGTTCGCAATATTGGCGGAGAGACACAGGTCTTTGGCATTGTCAAAGATGAGAAAGCGGCTATTCGGGATGTAGTGAAAAAAGCCATTCAGGGCTGTGATATGTTGATCCTGACCGGCGGGACATCGGTCGGAGTTAAAGATGCTGTCTCCGGCATCATCGAAGAGCTGGGGGAACTGATTGTGCATGGCGTGGCGGTGAAACCCGGAAAGCCCACCATTTTTGGCGCGATCCAGGAGAAACCTGTGTTTGGTCTGCCCGGGAATCCTGTGGCAGCTTATTTTATGTTCCATGTGCTGGTGCAGCCGCTGCTCTTTTCTATGCAGGGTACGACACCTACAGAGTTTAAAGAGGTTGCGCCGTTGGCGCATTCGATTTCCTCCAATCACGGTCGAGAAGAGTTTATTCCTGTCCAGATGAAGGATGGCGTTGCCCAACCCATTGCCGGCAAATCAGGCTTGATCACCACCCTTTCCTGTGCAGATGGGTTTATCTGCATCCCCCGTGATTGCGAAGGGCTCAAGCAGGGAGAACCGGTAGAAGTGACTTATTTCAGGAGTTAGCCATGTCTTTTGAATATCTGACAAATATACCGCTCGATGAAGCGATTGAAAAATATCTTGCTACGTTAAAAGAACGCGGTCTGACCTATACAACTGAAAACATAAACACTGTCAGCGCGTTGGGTAGGATAACCTCCAAAGCAGTCTATGCGAAGATTTGCGCACCGCACTACAATGCCTGCGCCATGGATGGGATTGCGCTGGATGCAAAAAAAACCTTTGGCGCAACCGAAACCACACCACTGCAATTGAAGGAAAGTGATTTCATTCGTGTGGATACGGGCGACCCGCTGCCTGCTGGTTGTGATGCGGTGGTGATGATCGAAGATGTTATCGAAGGGGATGGTTTCGTGACCCTGTATGCCGCGGCAGTTCCGTGGCAGCACATCCGCCAGATCGGCGAGGACATCAGTGCAGGCGATATGATTTTGCCATCTTTCACTGTGATCAAGCCAGCCGGCATGGGAGCCATGCTGGCAGCCGGGGTGATGCGGGTGGAGGTGGTTAAGCGACCGGTGGTGGGGATCATTCCCACCGGGGATGAGATCGTGCTGCCCACCGGTGAACCCGGTGAGGGCGATATTATTGAATTCAACTCGACCATATTTTCTGGCATGTTGACCGAGTGGGGGTGCGTGCCAAAGGTGTATCCTATTATTCAAGATAAAGTTGACCTGATCGAAGACGCATTAAAAACAGCCATTCATGAATGTGATGCTGTGATTTTAAATGCTGGCTCGTCTGCTGGACGAGAAGATTATTCCGTGCAGGCAATGAGGGATAGTGGCGATGTAGTATTGCATGGCATTGCCATCAAACCAGGCAAACCGGCGATTCTGGGTATTTCCAGCAAAATTTCATCTGCCAATCCAGTTCCGGTCATCGGCGTGCCGGGTTATCCTGTTTCTGGCATCATTGTGATGGACTATATATTCAAACCGGTCATGGAGCTGCTTACCTGCCGCGAGCCGGAAAAAGATTTGGATATACAAGCTGCCATTTCACGCCGGCTGCCCTCCACCCTTAAATACCGCGAATTTGTGCGTGCCAGGCTGGGGGTGGTGGGCGAAAAGAC
>DMDF01000023.1 GCA_003446605.1 Anaerolineaceae bacterium | reverse complement strand
GTATTTATCTACTTCAAAGAAAACAAGAACCCATGGTTACAACGGACCTATGTGATCACTGCCGTTTCCTGTTTATTTTTCATCCACTGGTATCTCAGCAGGTATTACAAACTATGGTCTCGTTTACCATTCACTCAAATGGTTGTAGTTTTATTCGCAACAATTGTGATACTTCTGGTAGTATTCATTTTTTACGATCACCACAAGAAAGCGAAAAATCAAACCTGAAACCGTCAATGTTATAATCTTTATCTGTCAGTCGGATTCATATGAGAAAGAACTCTTTTTTAAATCGAACTCTACCGGTGCTTCTCACCATCGCATCGATTGTCTTTATGCTGGTGAGAAGCTTTCAATATGCGGATATTCTCCCCGCCCGATTGGATGAGAGTCTATATCTCTATAAAGGTTTATTATTCGCTAAAGGAACATATAGCCCTTTCGAACCTTATGGACTGCGTACCAATAAAAATCCGCTCAGCTTTCTCATCCCTGGTTGGTTTCAATCATTATTTGGTGCCGGGTTACGCTCAGGTCGCATTTTTTCCATCCTGCTAGGATTGCTCACCGTCATCGCTATCGGGCTCCTTGTAAAAAAATTCACTAAAAACAATTGGATCACAACATTTGCGGTATCTGCCATTGCGCTCAATCCTTTTTACGCTTGGATCTTTGCACAATTTGTGTCACAAAGCCTGGTGGCTGCATTATTAGCATGGATGCTGGTTTTCACCCTCGGAAAAGACAAACCCCTATGGCAGATCATCGTTGGAACACTCCTTTCAGTGATCATCGTACAGGTCAGACAAAACATGTTGCCTATCATCCCCTTCGTCATCCTTTACACTTACTGGGAAGAAGGGAAAAAAGCAGGACGCATTAGCTTGATAAGCGGCGTAGCAACATTTGCAGTGATGACTGCAATATATTGGCCAGGCATCGTGCGTAATTATTTTGAGGTAATACCTGGTACTATCAGCTCACTTGTTCGCAACTTTGTATTCCTGCCTAATTTAGAGCAACCCGCTACAACATATTCAGTTCAAACTATCGAACGAGTTTTAGCATTCACACAAGGTTTGCGCACTCACTATGTAGAAATATTAGGAATCGTTCTCACCAATATCTTTATTTTCTCCAGACCTAAAGCGAAAATAAAAAATTTCAAAGCAATTATTTTCCTTCTCATTACTTTTTCTGTACTTTTCCTAGCTCATATGTGGGCTGCAATTTTTAATGATTACTGCGTGTTCTGTTTTTCGAATTACCTTACGTTTTTCGGTATCATTGGTACCATTCTTTTTTCCCTCATCCTTTTTGAAGGCATGGATGCGCCATTTCCCTCCTTCTGGAATATTCTTGGAATTATCTCCATCTTACTGATTTGCAGCGCTGCCGGATTCAGCATTCATCAAGATAGTGGTCATTTCCTGATGGAATTGACAGTGCCGCGAATCAAGAATTTAAGGATAGTACCTGGTTCCGTTGAACTATGGACCTTGCTTGCTAACAAATACGGGTTGAATTATGACCAGCTTGAGATGATCATCCCTTCTGCCTTTGGTTTCATCATAGGTCTATTGATTGTAGTGGTTGCAGCTCTGACGAGAAAAATTAACAGAAACCCAGTTTCCTTTCTTTCTATCAGTTTTTTATTTGTTGCGTTGTTGGGCAGTCCACTAACATTTCAAATGACAGAAGAACAATACAGTGGAACTCTAAAAAGCTGTTCAAGCAACATCATCAATACATACGAATCTATTGGAGAATACCTTGACTCGCAAATCGAACCAAATTCTAAGGTATGGCTGTGGAGTCTCTCAGGTCAAATCATCTTGAGTTATATCGATGACATTCAGATCTACCCACCTCAACTGAACCATATGTTCAACTACTATATAGGCGGCAACAGTGATGAGTTATATCGATACGGGTATTGGAACGAAGAGCTTGCACTTACCTGGCTGGAAGATGCAGATTACGCAATTGTTGAGAATTCCACCTTTACCGGTGATGTTGTAAAATGGATAAATGCGGAACAATTTGATGAATTACCGCATACTGTTCCAATCAATGAGTGCAATCCCGCCGATTATTTTCGTATCTTCAGGAGAAAATGATGGATCTTTCTATCGTAGTGCCAGTTTACAATGAACAGGAAAATATACATCTCGTATATGAGGCGATTATTAACACCATCACCCCCTTGAAAAAACAATGGGAATTGATGATGGTGGATGACGGCAGTACGGATGAAAGCCTTAAAGAAATGCGAATAATTGCCAAGAAAGACCCTGAACATGTGAGCGTGATCGTTCTGCGTCGTAATTTTGGTCAAACCGCAGCCATTGCGGCAGGCATCGATCATTCCAGCGGAGAGATCGTTGTGCTGTGTGATGCAGATATGCAAAATGACCCTGCAGACATTCCTATGATGCTTGAAAAGTTGGACGAAGGTTACGATGTGGTCAGTGGCTGGCGCTATAATCGCCAGGATAAATTTATGACGCGCGTTCTGCCATCGAAGGCAGCTAACTGGTTGATCTCTCATGTTACCGGTGTTCATCTGCATGATTATGGCTGCACACTCAAGGCTTATCGCAGAGAAGTCTTATCAGGTTTTCATCTTTACGGCGAAATGCACCGCTTCATCCCAGTTTATGCTGATTCAGTGGGAGCAAAGATCACAGAAGTACGCGTTCATCACCACCCGCGAAAATTTGGGAAGGCAAAATATGGATTGGAACGTACTTTTAAAGTCATCCTTGACCTTTTCACTGTAAAATTCCTCACCGCTTACGCCAATAAACCCATCTATCTGTTTGGCGGTTTGGGAATCTCCCTGATAGCAGCAGGTGGGCTGGTATTGCTCTATTTATTCATCCGCAGAGTCTGGTTCCAGGTATCTGTTACTGCCACACCATGGTTCTTGATCAGTGTAACCAGCGTCATAATGGGATTCCAATCGGTCTTGATGGGTTTTATTGCTGAATTGCTGGTTCGAACCTACCACGAATCCCAGAATAAACCTACCTACACCATCCGTACCATCATTAATGGGAATTCTCGCGATTCAACCAGGAAAGAATAATTCTTCATGCGTATTCTTGTCCTCAATCATGAATACCCACCGGTCGGTGGTGGGGGTGGAAGGGTTGCCCGCGATCTTAATGTTGGTTTTAGCCAGCAAGGGCACGAAGTCAAACTGATTACCCCCCAATTTGACGATCTTCCCGATAATGAATACTATTCTCACTATGAGATCATTCGTGTTCCTTCTATGAGAAAATACGCCTACCGGGCAACATTAAAGGATATGAGCGCCTTCATTATTAGCGCATATTATGCGGGGAATCGTCTCATTCAAACCTGGAAGCCTGACATTATTCATGGTCATTTTGCTGTTCCAGCTGGCGCTACAGCGCGTATGTTATCTCGTAAACACAAAATCCCTTACTTTTTAACCGCACATTTGGGAGATATCCCCGGAGGGGTGCCTGAAAAAACAGAGCGATGGTTTCAGTTCCTTTATCCTTTTACCAAAAAGATATGGAGTGATGCAGAACGCATCATCACCGTCAGCCACTACACCAAAGACCTGGCACAGCAAAGCTACCCGGATATCCAACCACGGGTCATCTTTAATGGCGTTGATATCAACGCCATTAAACCTGCTCATATTGCCGTACACGATCCCATTCAAATCGTTTTCGCAGGTCGCTTTATGGAGCAGAAGAATCCCCTGATGATCGTGGAAGTATTGCAAGAGCTGCGAGAACTGCCATGGAAATGTGTCATGATGGGGGATGGTCCTCTTAAACCCATCGTTGAAAATGCTATTCAAAAATACGGGTTGCAGGAACGTTTTACTTTATCAGGGTGGATCAATCCCGAGCAGGTTCTTGAGACCTATCAGAACAGTGATATCCTGTTCATGCCTTCCCGCTCAGAAGGATTACCCATCGCAGGTGTGCAGGCGATTGCTACAGGATTGGCAGCAGTATTATCAAATGTGGGAGGATGTCCGGATCTCGTGCTGGATAGCGAAAGTGGTTTTTTAATCAATCCCGATAACCAAGCTGAATTTACATCCGCTCTCCAAAAACTTCTTACCGACAAGGATTTGTTATATCGGTTCAAACAAAGAAGTCGCACCTTTTCAGAAAAATTCGATATCCGCGGCATCATCGCACAATATCAGGATGTGATGGAAGAAATTCTGAACGGTTAATATATATTTTAGGAATTTTGACCTTCGTCAGTTTTCGAATCAGCCACAATCCGCTGCATCCAGATCACTCCAGGCAAGGTCACCAGGGTGGAAAAAATGCGTGATATCAACGCTAAGGCAGTAGCTTGTTCAAGGGAAGCACCCAACAGAGTGTAAAGACTTGTCAGCGTGATCTCCCGCAATCCATAACCCGAAATAGAGATTGGTAACAGAGTGATAAAGTATGAGACTGTATTTACTCCGACTACCTGCCATAAAGTCACCGGCATTCCGATCCCGCGCGCCAGCACCCAAATACCAACCAATACGACCATGGTCGAGAACCAGGCGATAACAAAAGCCAGAATCAATGAGCTGGGTTTTTTAACCCAACGCTTAAACAAATCACCGTATTTTTTTACCGATCGCTTGATCCAACCACCCAATTTTCCGTCCATCACTGCCAACCCCGAAAACGCGAACAGGTCACTGTTGATCTGCAAGCCGGTAGTATTCAAAACCGTGACGCTGAATGGGATGAGTGTACATGTCGCCAGTACATTTATCAGACGATCTAAAATAACCGAAGCTAACCCGAGCGGTTGATCTTTTGTTATGCGAGCAATGGCGATGAACCGCAAACTATCTCCCCCTATAGTTGAGGGTAAAAAATTAGAGGCAAAAGCACCACCCAAAAAGATTTGAAAGGTTTCTTTGATATTAATCGGTACATCTTGCGCCTTCAATAACACATACCAGCGTAGCGAATTGAGAAATTGTCCTCCAAAGAAAAGCAAAATGGAAAGGATGTAAACATAGAAAGGCATATCCCGTAGAATGATCCAGGCTTCCTGCCAGTTCATCCGTGTGAGTAGCCAGATGAAGAGACCCAGTGATATTAGCGTGCCTCCCCATTTGATGATCGTTTTCCAATCTACTTTTCGTGTTTGTTTATTCATTCGCTTCCATAAAAAGAGAGCCAAGCACATCCATATTTTTCTCGATGAGCGAGGCAACTCCAATTCTCACTTTCTGTTTTTCAACAGAAAGATTAGATAAAACAAGTTGAACTTCCTGCCAGATTCTATCAGGCTGTTGCATAGCTGTATTTATTTCTACGGCATGATCGCCTAACCCAAGAGTATTAAAAACGTAGACCCCTTTTGGAGAGTAACTGATATTTACCGCGGGATTACCGAATCGTAATGCCGTCAAACTGGAATGCAGGCGCATACTGATTGCCATATCAACTTTACTCATGAGAGAGAGATAATCCAACATATCCAAATTTTCATCCAGTAAGCATACATCATCATCCAGAGGGAAGGCTGTTTTGATCTTTTGCAGCCAGGGCATATCATCCTCCCAGCTGAACACTCCCGGGTTATAAGCAGAAACCAGTAACACTCTAGCATCGTACTCCCTGCGTAGTTTTCGCGCCAGATCAACATAGATTTGCACCAGTCGGTCCATTTCCTGCTGCCCGCGATTCTCATAGCGCTTTTTCGCCAACTGAAAAGGAATCAAGTCAGATGAGAAGTGAAACCATCGTCGGATATTTATAGCAACCAAAAGCTGCCCTTCTGGTGGAACAAAGGGTACAATCGCGGAGGGCTGATCATGTTCATTAATTTGATCTTCAAAACCAGGCATGAAGATTGCATCCCCCGCCAAAGTCAATTTTGTAGCTGGATTGATGGTATGTAATAAATTCAATGTATATTCATCTCGTGCGATGAAATGATTTGTTTTGTTTAAGATTTGTCTAGTTAATACTTTTCCAGTACTCGTAACGATCGGACCAGCTCCCTGAAATACACAATCAATTTGTTTTCCAAGCTTTCGATATCGCGAAAAAAGGACTGATAGATATAGAAGTTTCGCTTTGCTTGATTCATCTGTGAGATCTAACCCCCCGCCCCATAAAATGCGATCGGATTCATGGAGAGCCTTTCGTGCGTCATGAGATAGAAGCAAATTATGATATTTTCCATAGGGATAAAAAGTATTGCAAAATTCATTTGGAAGATCACCCGGGAGATGTGCAAACACCTTAATGTCGCGCTGCCCGAGAGATAACAATCCGTTAAGCAAACCCCAACGGCTTAGGATGTCGCCCCGATTTCCATAAATAACCCTGGGGAGAAGAATTTTATTTTTTGATTGTTCAGTCATTAAGATTCCATTAAATGGGATAAGCACTCATTGAGTTTATAATTGTATCAAAATAAACTGATTCATATTAATTACGTATAATGAAAATACAATACAGGAAAAACAGAATTCTTGCCGGAATAATCAGCCTCATCACAATTGTGTTTGCTTTGATAGAATTCAAGAAGATCTATTGGGGCGGGTTAGATAAACAAATTTATTTCTCTTTATCATCCATCGCCGTTTTTCTATGCATGCTGGTAATAGAAGGGTCAACCATTCTATTGGTACTGATGACTCTTTATAAAAAGCCAGGTGAGCAAAATATATCAAAAACCAAAAGTTTCTTTAGGTATGTCGTTTTTATATTGTTAGGAATTTTTCCCTCAATCATCCTACAATTTTCTCCGTGGGGATTCATCTTACAAAGTACCTTTCTCAGGATTTTACTCATCCTTTGCACATCGCTTCTCATGACTTATATGCTGAATGGGCAAAGAATGTTTCAACAGCGGAATATTTATCAATTCTTCCCCTCCTTAATTTTTCTCACATCCAGCTTATTATTATCCAATCGAATCAAATTAATTGTTGATTATCCTTTTTCATTATCCTGGTCTGAAGGGAACCGATTTTGGGATTATTCCCTTCTCTTTTGGAAAGATCATTACAGCATTGCTGAAGGGGGCAAAATAGCAGCATTTCTCGATCTGGGACGTCAGAGCCTATGGGGATTAATTTTCTTATGCAAGAACGTCAGCATTACCGGCATGCGCGCCTGGAATACTCTCCTCTACTTTATTCCCCCATTGATGCTGGGTTTGATCGTTTTTAAGACCAAGGAAATAAAACCGCTTAACCTTCTACTATTTGGATTGTGGACATACACTTTTCTCAGCGAGGGACCTATCTATGCCCCATTGATCATCTGCGCAATCCTTGTTTTACTTGCCGAAAAAATTGATGCGTTTCCCATATCATTAGCACTGATCATCCTCTCTGGATATTATGCGAACATCACCCGCTTTACCTGGATCATCGCGCCACCCGTATGGGCTTTTCTGCTTTTTTACTTTCGTGAAAAGAATACCGATGAGAAAAAACGAATCTGGAAAAGCCTCGGAGCTGCCGCGGCTGGGTTAGTTGGAGGTTTGATCCTACCTAACTTCATCCAGCTCGACTCCAGCTCCATCATTATAGAGGAGACATCCTCTTCGGATATTTTTTCGTCGGTGCTCAATATTTTAAACAATCAGGACCTGCTGTGGAACCGCTTACTACCAACTGAAACTTTTCCGTTGGGAATTCTGCCTGCTTTAATATTAATCACGATTCCTGTGTTTATTATCCTCTTCCAATACATTCGGCAGGAAAAAATCAAACTGACCACCTTTGAAAAACTTATTTCTTACCTGGCTCTCATCGGATTTTTATTAATTGGAATATTTGTGAGCGTAAAAATTGGAGGGGGAAGCAACTTACACAATATGGATATGTTTCTGCTCACGCTGATGATCATTATTTATATTTTTTGGAAAGAAGGAGCCGCTACATGGTTCATGAAAGAAATCAAACAAGGAAGACTGACAACCTATGTAGTTCTTTTGCTTTTAATTTATCAATGTTTTAATCACCTTCATTCGGTAAAACCATTATCTATACCTGATGAGACCATTGTCAACGAAACTCTAGCGACCATCCAAGCAAGGGTTGATGAAAAAAAGGAGACGGGAAAAATTCTTTTTATTGATCAAAGGCAGCTTCTTACGTTTGGTCAAATTAAAAATATCGACCTGCAAAACGAATATGAAAAGAAGTTTTTGATGAATGAAGCCATGAGCAACAATGCGGATTACTTCAACTCTTTCTACACGGACCTCAAAAATCAAAAGTACGCTTTGATAATCAACGAACCCATCAATATTACCTATCAAGAAGATGATTACAACTTTGGCGAAGAAAATGACGCGTATGTAAAATGGGTTTCTGAACCACTCTTATGTTATTATGAACCTCTGGAAACCTTCTCTGAGGTTGGCGTGGAACTGCTTGTACCCCGCACCTCAGCTATCCCTGATTTTCTAAACTGCCCATAGGAGCTTTAATTTGAATCCAGCTTATCTGATTCCCCGTATCATCCGTCATTTCATGCCTGAAACCCTGGCTGAATGGATGAAAAAAAAGAAAATTATCATAAAAGCGGGCATGGAAACACTTGAACCACTGGCTGCTGCCCAGCGATACCTTAAGTACTTTCAACAATCAGAAATAACGATTGATAGCAAAACGATCCTGATCTTTGGTTACGGGGGCAACTTCACAACCGCATGTGAACTATTGAACGCTGGCGCACAAAAAATCATTCTTTGTGAACGAGAGGATTTCCCCGCCCTGCACATCAGCAACGAGGCTTTAGTTCAGTATCCCCAATATTTCATCCGTGAACAAGATACTGATCAACCAGATCCGTCACGATTGCTCTGTTACCACCAGGACATTCGCGCTCTTGCGAAGCGTTCGGATGTCGAAAAAGCCGATCTCATCATCAGTTCATCTGTATTTGAACATCTGGATGACGTAGAAGGTATTACCACCGCTCTTTTCAAACTTACAAAACCAACAGGATTACACCTGCATTTCGTAGATCTACGCGACCATTATTTTAAATACCCTTTTGAAATGCTCACTTTTTCATCATCCACATGGAAGAACTGGTTGAACCCCACCAGCAACCTAAATCGCTACCGCATACCCCAATATCGGGCAGCTTTCGAGAAGCATTTCCACAGTGTAGCCATCACCATACTAGAATCCGAACCACATGCTTTCGCAGTCAAGAAGGATAAAATCAGAACTGAGTTTTTGAGTGGGGATGATGTTCTGGATTGTGCAACCATTATTGCAATCAAGGCTACCTCACAATAAAAGAGAAGCAAGCCGCCAATCATGTTCCTTATCCATTATCTGCACTGAAATAAATCCTTTTCCGTCAGTAAAGGACTGGTTTGTTTGATAAAATGACTCACCGATTGTGCTATACTCTAAAAAACCATTGAGCCTGCCTATGGACAATAATCTTGATGAAAAGAAGTGCCCGGTTTGTGGAAGGCCTAACCTAAACAAAGCCAATAAATGTTGGTACTGTCAATCCCCACTTGAAGAGGAAAAAGACACTCAGCAAAAAAGCCTCTTATCGGATGAAGACATCCTGAACGAGAGGGGGGATGAATCCTCTTTTGTCAAGTCAAGCCTTGAACAGAGACCCATCCGATCAAAAGAAGATGCCCCGGAATGGCTACGGCGGGTGAGGGAATTAATTGCTGCGGAGAAGGTTGAGGAAGAGCCGGATGATGAGTGGCAACAACAACAATTATTTGAAATATCCAAAGGGAAACAAGAAAATAAAGGATCCCCTAAGAGCATGAGCACTGATAATGCGAGCAACGATACCAACCAAGACATAGAAACAGACGAATTGCCAGATGGGTTCACCCCCTTTTCAGACCAACCCAGGAATTAACCTTAAAAACAGGAAACCATAAAAGGTATGGAACACGAAAAAAAAGAAGTCGAGCCTCAGGTGTTTTCCGAAGAAGAACCGATCACCAGCTCACAGGCAAAATCTAGTGAAGAAAAGAAAAAACGAGGGCACCCCTGGCGGTGGATCTTTTTAATCCTGCTATTGGCTGTCGGAGTGGTATACATCCAGCAAACCCTTGTAGCGTGGGATTCAGAAGCAATGCTATATGCGCAGCAAACTGCCAGTTATATGCCATCACAAACACAAGAAACCCCGTCACTGTTAGAAAAAGCAATTCAAGGAACGACAGCTACTGTCACAGCAATTCCATCAACTGCAACTTTTGCACCTACCAACCCATCCTTCGTACATACCCAGACTATCGCAGTACAACTAACAGACGTGGCTAGATTTCAACTAACGCAAGGCGCACCCGAAGATTAAGCAAAGCGCTTCCCAATGGGAAGCTTTTTATTGGAATTTTTCGGCGACTTCTTCTCCATAGTGAAGCAAGGCTTTCACCATTTCCGGTGATCTACCTTCGGCATACACCCTTAAAACCGGTTCAGTACCCGATGGGCGGATCAAAAGCCAGGAATCATCCGCAAGAATATATTTCACACCATCCAGCGCTACCACTTCCACAACAGCTTCACCACCAATAGAAGCAGGGGCATCCGATTTCAAACGCTCCACCATCTTCTGTTTTGCCACAGGGTGCTTCAAGCGCAGGTCTGTTCGTGCATAATCGGCAGGACCTACATCTTTGAGAAGGTCATCCACCAATTCTGAAAGGCTACCCCCTGATTCCGCAACCATTTCTGTAATTAACAGCCCCATCAATACTCCATCCCCTTCGGGGATGTGCCCCAAGAAGGATATCCCGCCTGATTCTTCTCCGCCGATCAATACCGGTTCATTCAACATATAATCTGCAATATGGTTGAATCCAACCGGAGTTTCATATAACGGCAACCCATATCTTTTTGCCAATCGATCGATCATCCGGGTTGTTGAGACCGTACGCACAATTGCTCCGGTCAGACCTTTCTTTTCCACTAGGTAGCGAATGGCAAGTGCCATGATGCGGTGAGGGTCAACAAACACTCCTCGCTCATCCATGGCTCCAATGCGGTCAGCATCTCCATCCGTTGCAAGCCCCAGAGTACCTTTCCCATTGATGATGGCACCAGAAAGAGCTTTTAGATAAATCGCTATCGGCTCGGGGTGAACACCTCCGAAGCCGGGGTTCATTTCACCACGAATCTCATACACCTCACACCCCGTTCCTTCCAGGATACCTTTAATAACACCCCTGCCCGAACCGTACATGGAATCAACCACAATGTACTGGGGATTTTCAGCGATCACATTGAAATCGATTAATGTCCGCAAGTGCTGATAATAATCGGGGATAGGATTAAAACGGCTGATTAAGCCCTCTGCCCGCGCAATATCGAAATCCATAAGGTTGGGACCTCTGCCCTGTTCTTCATTATCGTTTAGATACACTTCAACCTTACGACACTGATCCGGAGAGGCAGATCCGCCATAACATGCTTTTAATTTAATGCCATTATAGCGTGGCGCATTGTGAGAAGCTGTAATCATGATCCCGGCAATCGCATTCAGGTGCCTGACAGCATAGGAAACAACAGGAGTAGGTGCATCCGATTGGCATAGCAGTACACTAAAACCATTGGCAGCCAGCACACGCGCTGCTTCCTTTGCATAACGGTCAGATAAAAAACGTGTATCAAACCCAACCACAACCTTTCGCAGATCAGGTTTGTTTTCGAGCTGGGTGCCGTTGATCCATCCTTCAGAAGCGACTGCATCCGCGATCGCTTGACTGACCAATCGAAGATTGTGAAATGTAAATGTATCTGAGATTACGGCACGCCACCCATCGGTTCCAAAATTAATTGGCATTTCTTTTTCTCCCGCAGATTGAATTCGTCCTAATAAAAAGTCCGCCTGAGAGAAACTCACAGCGGGCTAAGCGTTCCATCGAAGATCAAACATCTCTTTCAGATATCACTTAAATATTATAACCTAATCCCTTACATGGTGTAAAATACCGCCTATGAGAAAATTTTTGTCCAGAATCCTCCTGTATGTTTTGATCGGTAGCACGCTGTTCGCATGCTCCCCTAAAAATGAACCTGCCGTTGTTCAGGATACCCCTGCTATGGAAATCTTACCCAGCCCAACAACAGCACCAGACAGAGTGGTTGTCATCACAGGAGATGTTCAGGATTCCTGGACACTGGAAAAAGCAAATTCAACCGTGCAGGAACTTGCCACCGCTTCAGGTCTGGAATTTGAATCCCAAATATCCATCAATTCACGCGAGATCACACCGGATATTAAAGTGCTGGTTTACCTGTACCACCCCAACAACCTGGGGAGTTTGGCAAACTCTGCCCCAAACACCCAATTTATCGTGATCAGCGACCAAGAATGGACCCCATCACATAACGTTTCCATCATCCGTGCTGACAGCACCTATCAAACCTTCATGGCTGGCTATGCCTCCGTGATGCTAGCAGAAAACTTTCGCGGTGGTGGATTGTTAACCAGCGAAGATAGTGCCAAAAACGTCGCCTATAAGAATGGTGCAAAATTCTTCTGTGGGTCATGTAGCGCTTTGATATCTCCCTTGAACAGCTATCCGTTCACAAAAGAAATCCCTCAATCCAGCCCAGCTGCCGATTGGATAACCGCTTTCGACGAAGTGAATTTCAATACAATCCTGTATATGTACATTCCCCCGCAAGCTTATTCGACGGAACTTTTCAATCACATTGCCCAGACAAATGTGAAAATTCTCGGTATTGCAACCCCGCCTGCTGAAGCATTCCCGATCTGGGCTGGCACATTCCTCATCGATGGATTCACACCTATAAAAGAAATCTGGGATGCTGTATTGCAAGGCAATGGCGGTCAAACCATCAATGCCAGCCTGTCTCTGGCGGATACCCAATCCGGGTTCATCAGTACCGGTAAACAGCAGATCATCCAAGATGTAATCGCGGAATTACAAGCAGGTCGAATCTATACTCTGAACCCCATGGCAGAATGATCGTTCTATTTTTCATCATTCCCCATGAATTCATCCATGGTAGCTCTACCAGGTTGAGAGATACCGCTGCCGTGAATGACCTTGCCAGCAGTCATCCATAAAATCTTTAAATCCAACCTGAATGACCAATGGTCCACATACCATACATCCAATTCGAATTTTTTCTGCCAGGAGATAGCATTGCGCCCATTGACCTGCGCCCACCCGGTCATCCCGGGCAGTACTTCATGCCGGCGCGCCTGCTCTGGTGAATATCTTTCTAAATAAGCAACAAGAAGCGGTCGTGGTCCCACCAAACTCATCTCGCCCTTGAAAACATTCACCAACTCCGGCAATTCATCCAGACTGTATCTACGGAGAAATCTTCCTACAGAAGTAAGTCGATCGGCATCAGGGAGTAAATCCCCCTTTTCATCCCGCTTATCTCGCATGGTGCGGAATTTCCACAAGCGGAAGAGCTCTCCACGCAAGCCGGGTCGATCCTGGCAAAAGAATACCGGGTATCCCTGGCTGATCAGTACAATGAAAAAGAGAACGACGAACAGCGGTGAGAGAAGGATCAGCAATAATAAAGAAAAAAAAATATCAAATATCCTTTTATGTATCGGAATACCCCGCGGAAATCCTATCATAGCTTGATTTTACCAAAGGGTCAGCCTGTTTACGTTATAATGGTGACATTCATTTGGGAGCTATCATGATCAACAAACTATCTATTGAATATTGTGTGCCCTGCCAATTTGAGAAAAGCGCAACGGATCTGGCTGCCATCCTGCAAGATCAATTTGGATTGCCGAAAGATGCTATTACGTTGATTCCCTCAAAAAAAATAGGAACATTCGAAGTCATGGTGAATGATGAATTGATCTACTCAAAACAAAAAAGCGGTAGATTACCTCAGCCAGACGAAATTATCAATCTCATTTTATTGCAAAAAAAGGATAGAGGGAATGGGTAAAAAAGGACGTGTCTTTTCTGGCGCCAGACCGACCGGAAGGCAGCATCTGGGTAACTACCTGGGTGCAATCAAGAACTATGTGAATCTTCAAGATGAATTCGAGTGCATTTATTGTATTGTAGATATTCATGCCCTCACTACTGTAGAAACCACCCGGGATTTGAAGCAAAACACACTGGAAATGGCACTCGATTGGTTGGCAGCAGGAGTGCGACCGGAAGAAACGATCGTGTTTATCCAAAGCCATGTACCTGAAGTAATGGAACTGCACACGCTGCTTTCCATGGTCACGCCGCTCGGAAAACTTACCGATCTACCCACGTTCAAAGAAAAAGTCCGCGATCAACCCAATAATGTAAATTACGGGCTGGTCGGTTACCCGGTTTTGATGGCAGCAGATATCATGCTGTATAAAGCTAATTTCGTTCCGGTTGGGGTAGATCAAGCACCGCACATTGAATTCACACGGGAAATTGCACGTTCGTTCAACCACCGCTATGGAAAAAAAGTGCTGATCGAACCGAAGATGAAGGTCACAGAAGTACCAAAGGTATTGGGTATTGATGGGCAACAAAAGATGGGCAAGAGTCTCAATAACCATATTGAGATCGCTGCCAGTCCCGAAGAAACCCAACAACGGGTGATGCAGATGCTCACCGATCCACAACGCTTGCGTCGTAATGACCCGGGTAATCCGGATGTATGCAACGTCTTTACCATGCATAAAATCTTTTCCTCACCAGATGAGATAGAAATGGTCAATACAGAGTGCCGGCGCGCTGGCATCGGTTGCGTGGATTGTAAAAAACTGTATGCCAAAAACCTCAATGCACATTTGGTTCCTTTCCGTGCCAAACGCGCTGAGATCGCAACAAATCCCAAGCATGTTTGGGAAGTTCTGGATAACGGCGCAAAAAGAGCCAGCGTCATTGCCAAGGAAACCATGCGTGAAGTACGAGATGCCGTCGGTTTGCCCTAATCCTTATAAAATGAGATGAAAGCATTATTGCAGCGTGTTTCCCAGAGTTCTGTAGCCGTTGACGGACAGCTTATTTCCGCTGTCAAGCAAGGTTTGCTGGTGCTATTGGGAGTCGAACAGGATGACAGCTCTGAAAATGTGCTGGCGCTGAGCAAAAAGATCGCCAACCTGCGCATATTTGAGGATAAACAGGGGAAAATGAATCTTTCAGTTATGGATATTCAGGGTGAAATCCTGGTCATCTCGCAATTCACCTTGATGGCTAACACGCACAAAGGGAACCGTCCTTCATTCGTTAAAGCAGCTCCCCCTGAAATCGCACAACCATTGATTGCTGAATTTTGCGGGAAATTACGTGAATGTGGACTCACCGTGAAGGAAGGTGTTTTCGGCGCGCATATGCTGGTCTCCCTGGTCAATGATGGACCGGTCACCATCTGGTTAGAGAATTAGCAACGACCATGTTGCCCGTTTTAATACAGAGTTAATACAAAATTTATCAAAGTTTATCATAATCATATAAAGGATTAATTTAAAGGAGAAGAAATGAGAATTACTGATCTACTTGCAGGAATCTCGGTGGTCTTATGGTTGGCAGTGATTGGAGTGGTTGTGTACATCCTTCTGCAATCCGCCCGCGGGAAGCCGGTCAAAAACAGCCGCCGTACCATCACTACAATAGTAATTATCAGTCTGGTGTTTTCCGTCCTCAGCGCAGGGCTGGTCTTTATTGAACCACAGGAAAGAGGGATGGTTATTTCTGCGTTGAATCCAGATGGTTACCGCAGCCAGGTTCTTCAACCAGGGCTACGATGGATCATTCCTTTCTTCGAAAGAGTTGAGATCTATCCAATCTCTCGGCAAACCTATACCATGTCGATTGTACAAAATGAAGGTGATGTCATTGGTGATGATTCTATTTCCGCTCGAACCTCTGATGGGCAGGAAATATTTGTGGATGCCAGTGTTATTTTTGAGATTGACCCGCAAAAAGTAGTTCAAGTCCATATCTTGTGGCAAGATCGCTACGCGACAGATCTGGTACGCGCACAATCGCGCGGTGTCATCAGGGATGGTGTATCAAAATTTGGCGTGGAGGAAATCATCAGCGAAAAACGGTTTGAACTGGTAGATTACATTGAAACACAACTTTCAGAGAAGTTAGCAGAAAATGGATTGCACATGGTTGATTTCGTGCTGCGCAATATCACCTTCTCACCAGAGTATGCTGCCTCGGTAGAACAGAAACAAATAGCGGAACAGCAAGTTGAACAACAGAAATTTGTCGTGGAGCAAAAGAAACAGGAAGCACTGCAAGCCGTGGAACTCGCACGAGGTGAGGCTGAAGCAAGGATCATCGAAGCCGAAGGTGCGGCAGAAGCGCGTTTGATTGAAGCACAAGCAGAAGCGGATGCCCTGAAACTTCTGTCTGATATACTACAGAACAATCCTGATCTACTGACCTACCAATATATCAACAAGCTTGCGCCCACCATCACAACCATGCTCCTTCCAAATGAAAATCCCTTCATATTTCAGCTCCCCGAAACACCCTGATCTACTCAAAGAAAGGGTACGAGAAACATATTTCATACCCTTTCTTTTTCCTTGACGTGCTAACTGGCACGTGCTAACATACATTAATAAGAATTATTTTCTATTTTTCGGAGGGAAGATTAATAAAGGAGATTTTCATGAAAAAGCGTGCCTATTTCTCATTAGCTCTGTTCATTCTATTATCGCTTGTTTTTTCTGCCTGTGTACGCCCTGCCAGTGGTACCCCAGATAGTGTACCAACCACCAATGCAACACCTCCAAATCCTGTATCAACCCAATCCCAATTGATGAAGGAAATCATTGCCGGAACACAAACCGCAATGGCACTGGCATCAGGAGAAGGAACCCTCGCCCCAGGAACGACCGCAGAAGCTACAGCCGAAGCAGAGAACACAACACCCAATGCAGCTACCAATACACCTGCCGCCACCGCAGTACCCGCCCTGCCCACTTCAACCGCTGGACTACCTCCTGTAGTGACACTAAACTACAATAATACTTCCTGTGGTCCTGGTTTATATATCTGCACGGTCAGCGTAATTCAAGATAAGAGCGTTACCATTCAGGGTACTAACAGCTGGTTATTAAAGGGATGGAACATTAAATTCACCATGCGCCCCAACGGTACTGAAGCTTCCCAGGGAATCGTGGTTGGCACTGCTGTGTATGACGCAGACGGCAGCCCCGGATTCCAGGTAACCCTGACCATTCCTGATACACTGCGAGGTTTCGAGACCATCATCGTAAGGCTCGAATCAGATGACTGCAGCACATATTATGGGACGGATTGCTACGGTCAGGAATATTTTTTCAATACATCGGCAGAATAAATGATGACAATAAAACCGCGGAATTTTAGTTCCGCGGTTTTTTATTTTAATGAGGAATAGGTTTCTAAGATGAAAATTGATAAAATCACAACCATTTATACAGGTAGAACCTACACAGTAGAAGAGGTCGGAGTCATCTTACCTAATGGAAAGCAAAAGGTATATGATCGAATCAACCATCGCGATTCGGTAACCATCTTGCCTCTGGATGCGGATGGTAATATCTGGTTTGTGAAGCAATTCCGGCTTGGGAGCACCAGCGAATTATTAGAACTGCCTGCTGGTGTCATGGAAGAGGGGGAAGAACCAATCGGTTGTGCGAAAAGGGAAATACGAGAAGAGATCGGTATGGCAGCCAGCCAGTGGAAGAAGTTAGGGTCTTATTACTTAGCTCCTGGTTATGCGACCGAACTCAACCATGCTTTCCTTGCACAGGATTTGTTTTCATCCCCTTTAGACATGGATGAGGATGAATTTTTACATGTCGAACAATTTCCTATTCAGACTGTCCTGCGTATGTTGCACGAAGATAGCATTCACGATGGGAAGACCCTGGCTGCTCTAGCGCTATTCTTCCAGAATTCCGTTATGCAGATGGAGCGCTAAACGTTAATCGGAGAACAGTGGTATTATTAATCGGATTTGGGTTTAGCAAACCGAAGCCCAATTTTGGTTCATTCCAACCCAAAATCCCTAATAATTTATATCTTAAGGAGTGTCATTCATGAAGCGTCAATACCGAATGATGGATGGTAATGAAGCAGTCGCTTACGTTGCCTATCGCTTGAACGAGGTGATCGCCATCTATCCTATTACCCCGTCCTCGCCCATGGGTGAACACGCCGATGCCTGGTCAGCTACTCAAATTCCCAATATTTGGGGAACCGTACCCACCGTTGTAGAAATGCAAGCAGAAGGTGGTGCGGCTGGTGCAGTGCACGGTGCGCTCACATCCGGGTCACTAACAACAACTTTTACAGCATCTCAAGGTCTGTTGTTGATGATCCCGAATATGTACAAAATCGCAGGGGAACTCACTTCGGCGGTTTTCCATGTATCAGCAAGGTCACTGGCAGCCCAGGCGCTGTCGATTTTTGGAGATCACAGTGATGTGACCGCTGCCCGCAGTACCGGCTTTGCCATGCTGGCATCCCGCTCTATACAGGAAGCCCATGATATGGCTTTAATTTCCCAAGCAGCCACGCTCGGCTCGCGGATTCCCTTTCTGCATTTCTTTGATGGGTTCCGTACTTCGCACGAAGTAAATAAAGTTGAGATTTTGAATGAAGAAGACCTGAAAGCGATGATTGATGACGAGCTGGTCATTGCACATCGAAACCGTGGTCTTTCTCCCGATCGTCCCTCCATCCGCGGCACATCACAGAACCCCGATGTGTACTTCCAGGCACGAGAGACGGTTAATCCTTTCTATATGAAATGCCCTGAGATCACCCAGGCAGCCATGGATAAGTTTGCTTCCATTACTGGGCGTAGCTATCACCTGTTTGATTACAGCGGCGCACCGGATGCAAAGCAAATCATCATCGTGATGGCATCCGGAGCTGAAACAGCTGAACAAACAGCTACTTTTCTGGCAGATAAAGGTGAAAAAGTTGGGGTTGTAACCGTCCGGTTGTATCGTCCTTTCTCAACCAAACATCTCATGCAAGCCCTGCCTGCATCCGTTGAATCCATTGCAGTTTTGGACCGCACAAAAGAACCCGGCGCCGAAGGCGAACCACTCTTTAAAGACGTGGTTGCTGCTATTCAGGAAGGCATAAGTTTGGGAATCGCGCCTTTCAAAAAAACCCCAATAGTAGTGGGTGGGCGCTTCGGTCTTTCTTCCAAAGAATTTACCCCCGGTATGGTCAAGGGCGTGTTTGATGAACTGAAAAAATCATCACCCAAGAATCAATTCACAGTCGGTATTTATGACGATGTTACCAACACCTCCCTCGATTTCGATGAAGCGTACTCCATTGAATCCGATGACACCGTTCGCTGTGTTTTCTTCGGCTTGGGTTCAGATGGCACAGTAGGTGCTAACAAAAACTCCACCAAGATCATTGGAGAAGAAACCAACAACTTTGCGCAAGGGTACTTTGTATACGACTCAAAGAAATCCGGGCAGATGACAGAATCTCACCTGCGTTTTGGTCCAAAACCGATCAAAGCTCCCTATCTGATCGGAAAAGGCGATGCCAATTTTATCGCCTGCCATCAATTCAGTTTCCTTGAGAAATATGACATGCTCAAGTATGCCAAACCCGGCGCAGTGTTCTTACTGAACAGCATCTATGGTAAAGATGAAACTTGGAACAACATTCCCAAGGAAGTTCAGCAGACGATCATTGATAAACAATTAAAATTCTATATCATTGATGCCTACGAAGTCGCAAAAGCCACCGGTATGGGCGTCCGCATTAATACCATCATGCAGACCTGTTTCTTTGCCATCAGCGGTATTCTACCTAAAGATGAGGCAATCGCTGAGATCAAGAAGTACATCAAGAAAACCTACGGCAAGCGCGGTGAAGCAGTCATCAATCAGAACTTTGCAGCTGTTGATTCCAGCCTCGAGAATTTGTTTGAGGTCAAAGTACCTGAAAAAGCTACCAGCAATATCAATATGGCAAAACCCGTTCCAGATGCTGCGCCCGAGTTTGTGAAAGATGTTTTGGGCAAGATCATCGCCAAAGACGGTGATGCATTACCCGTCAGCGCCATGCCGAATGACGGCACCTTTCCGACCGGAACTACCCAGTGGGAAAAACGCAATATCGCGCTGGAAATTCCAGTTTGGGAACCTGATCTTTGTATCCAATGTGGAAAATGTGCTTTCAACTGCCCGCACGCCGCCATCCGCGTCAAGGTATACGACGCTGAAAACCTAAAAGATGCACCTGCAACATTCAAATCGATCGATGCGAAATTCCGTGAATTACCAAATACCAAGTTTACCGTACAGGTAGCTCCTGAGGATTGCACTGGTTGCGGTGTATGCGTGGAATACTGCCCCGCCAAGGACAAAGAAGATGCCAGCCGTAAAGCGATCAATCTGGCTCCTCAACAACCTTTGCGCGAACAGGAAAGCGAGAACTTTGCATTCTTCTTCAGTCTACCAAACCCAGACCGCACCGCATTCGAATCCAATTCTGTGAAAAACTCCCAATTGCTGCAGCCCCTATTTGAGTTCTCGGGTGCTTGTGCAGGTTGTGGTGAAACGCCCTATTTAAAATTGATGTCTCAGCTGTATGGTGATCGAGCCATCATTGCAAATGCCACCGGCTGTTCTTCCATCTATGGTGGAAACCTGCCCACCACACCATGGGCTTCCAATAAAGATGGACGTGGTCCTGCCTGGTCAAACTCATTGTTCGAAGATAATGCAGAATTCGGCTTGGGTATGCGCCTGACCGTAGATAAGCAAAATGAATTCGCCAAAGAACTGGTAAAAACCCTTTCTGCTAAAATAGGTGGAACACTTGTAGATGAGATCTTGACCGCTGACCAGAGTACAGAAAAAGGCATCAACGATCAACGCGAGCGCGTGGCTGCCATTAAAACAAAATTACAGGGAGATAAAGACCCTGCCGCCAAACAACTTCTCAGCCTAGCTGATATGCTGGTGAAGAAGAGTGTCTGGATCGTTGGTGGTGATGGTTGGGCTTATGACATTGGCTACGGGGGGTTGGATCACGTTCTGGCTTCCGGGCGCAATGTCAACGTCTTGGTACTGGATACCGGTGTTTATTCAAACACCGGCGGTCAATCTTCTAAAGCTACACCACGTGCAGCTGTTGCCAAATTTGCTGCCAATGGGAAAGACCTGCCACGCAAAGACCTGGGCATGATCGCAATGACCTATGGTTACATCTATGTAGCACAGGTTGCCATGGGATATAGTGACCTGCAGACCCTGCGAGCCTTCCTTGAAGCTGATGCGTACAATGGTCCTTCCTTGATCATTGCTTACTCGCACTGCATCAATCACGGCTACAACATGCGCTATGGTATGAACCAGCAAAAGCTGGCAGTCAACTCAGGCGTCTGGCCGATTTATCGTTATAATCCTGACTTAAAGATGGAGGGGAAGAATCCTTTGAAACTGGATTATAAAGAACCCACCATCCCAGTAAAGGATTTTGCATATAACGAAACGCGCTATAAGATGCTTTTACAGAGCAATGAAGAGCGTGCAGAGATGTTAATGAAACACGCGCAATCCGATGCGCTCTCCAGATGGCAGTATTTCAGCCAACTGGCAGCAATGGAATATAATGAACCTGAAACCGCATAAGAAATCCAAGGGCGTATGCATGTGCATACGCCCTTTTTATTTTGGAGGTGATAAATGATTGATCTCAATACAAATTACCTGGGAATAAAATTGAAAAATCCTCTGGTTGCTTCAGCATCTGTTATCTCAAAAAAAGTGGAGAATATCAAGAAGCTGGAAGATGCAGGGGTAAGCGCAGTGGTAATGTATTCTCTTTTTGAGGAGCAGATAACACAAGAAAGCCTTGCCCTGAACTATTTCCTCGAGCGCGGTACCGAAGCCCATGCTGAAGCCATTACGTATTTTCCAGAGATGCAATCCTACAATCTGGAACCGGATAAATATCTGGAACATATCCAAAAGGCGAAAGAAATGGTTGATATCCCTATCATCGCCAGCTTGAATGGGGTTTCAGAAAGCGGTTGGATAAAATATGCAAAACTGATTGAGGAAGCAGGCGCAGACGCGCTCGAACTGAATATTTATTACCTTTCAACCAGCACATACATAGATAGCCCTACTTTGGAAGCAATGTATGTGGGTTTGGTTAAGAAAGCTGTGGATTCTATCGATATTCCTCTCGCAGTAAAATTGAATCCCTTCATTACCAGTCTGCCACATTTTGGGAATGCATTGGTTTCAACTGGTGTAAAAGGATTGGTATTGTTCAACCGTTTCTACCAACCCGACCTAGATATTGAGAGCATGAAAGTTGTTCCATCTTTGGATCTGAGCACGTCCAAAGACCTTCGCCTTCCATTACGTTGGGTAGCGATCCTGTACGATCGTATTAAAACCGACCTCGCTTTGAGCGGTGGTATCCATAATGGGATTGATATCATCAAAGCCATGATGGCAGGAGCCAAAGTTGCCATGACCGCATCTGAATTGATCGGGAACGGCATCCAGCGCGCTAATAGCATGCTGGATGAAGTGACCAGCTGGATGCAGATCCATGAGTATGACTCCATCGCACAAATGCAAGGAAGCATGAGCCAGAAATCGGTGGAAGATCCTGCCGCGTTTGAACGGGCAAATTATATGAAAGCACTGAACCTGTTTGATAATGATTTCCGATACTAAAAATAATCCCCCCGGATGGGGGGATTATTCTATTCTTGGGTTTCAGACGGCTGATAACCCTTTTTTTGCCTGTAAACGATGCGACCCCTTGTTAGATCGTAAGGAGACATTTCAACCTTTACGCGGTCACCTAAAAGAATTCTAATGTAGTAACGACGCATTTTTCCTGAAAGATAAGCGAGCACTTCATGACCGTTATCAAGGCGCACGCGGAATTGCGTTGCAGGCAGGGCTTCAATGACGGTACCATCAACCTGAATCTTCTCTTCCTTCCCCATTTAATTCTCCTTCCTGCAGTCCTTTAAGGGCATCAATCCCTTTAGTGGGTCATTTGATGACGCTTCATACGGCGTACTGCTTTTTTCTTCTCTGCACGGCGCGTTTCGCTTTTTGATGAATACCAGCGCTTCTTTCGAATCGTGCTCAATACTCCACTTTTAATAACTTTTTTTCGAAAGCGACGTAATAACTGATCCTGTGATTCATTTGGTCGTAAAACTACTTTTGTCAACACTCTCACCTCCCTTCATAAGAAGGGTAGAAAATAAAAACTCGCCTGTGGACAGAGCAACAGCCGAGTTATCCATCGTAGAGTTATTTACTACTGGAAGCTATCTACATGTGCCTCCTATCGGCAAAAAATAAGTACTGCGGCTCGTTCTATCCTGCAGCCGGATTGATTATACTTAGAAGTAATAGGCTTGTCAATTACGGCGAATTGCCTCAAATAAAAAGTAACTATGAGTGAATTCATCAATGAGCTGCTTTATCACTATTGGGTGGAAGAGCACATCACCTTTACCCGCTCTCGTCCCTACCTTGAACAAAAGAACTGGTCGGTCGTGCGCCATACGGTGGGCTATGCCCGTCTGGAAAGCGATAAAGTAACTTTTTCTATTGAGGCACTACGACGTCACAATCCTTCGGCGATTTCTTTTCTTTTGCTAAAAACACATTGAACACAATCAGACTGACCAAAGAACAGATAAAGCAAAATAGAAACATAAATTTATAACCATAGAACATGCCCGGGGTTATTCCATTAGCAAGGTCTATCATGGGACCTTCCAAACGTCCAACAGCACTGGCACCGGCAGTGGCGATATTGGTCAACCCCATGAACTTTCCTGCTTGATCAGGTGGCGCCATTCGTACCGCCAGGGTCCAATTGGTTGTCAGATAAAACCCCATGCCACCACCGATAACTCCTGCCAGGATGGTAAGCGTCTGCATGTCGTGCACAAAAATTAAGCTCAAACCACCCAGCGCAGTGGTCACCATTGCCAGATTCATCAACTTTACCGGACCAATCTTGTCGGTGAGCCAGCCCGAGATCAAAGCACAGAACACAAGTGCCAGTGCTATGGCAGTCATCATCTCTCCGGTCGCCTTGAGAGCATTCTCTACGGCTAGCACGTCAATGATATAGTACTGTGCAAAAGTTTGAATACCGTACACACCCAACAGGAATATAAAGCGTGAAAGAATTAAATTCCCAAATGCACGATTTGTTTTGAAATCGACTGCAAAAACCTGTTTAAGGGAAAAAGGTTCTTTTGTTTTGTTTTTTTCGCTTACAGTTGATTCTTCATGTGTGGTAAGGATGGTAATTAATGCAGTAATTAATAGAACCCCGATGACCACCCGAAAAATCGGCAGCGGATCCGAATTATCAGGCGTCAGTAGTTTGCCAGCCAGCACAGAAGCAGTGATCAATCCAAACACATCCATAAAGTTTTTGATGCCGCTTGCCAAACCCTTCTGCCGGTCCGGTACCTGATCAGGGATCAACCCCTGCATAGGACCATGAGCAATATTGGAAGAAATTTGCAGTGCAATATATCCCACGAAAATCCCGGTCACACTCCTGGAATAAGCGATACCAATCAGTACAATACCATCCAGCAGGGTACCAAATGCGATGAACGGTCTCCTTCTTCCCCAGCGAGAGCGAAATTGATCACTACGCGCTCCCGCAATAGGCTGTACCAGCATCGCGAGGATAAGCCCCAAGAATGTTAATAAACCCAAATAGGTGTTCTTGCTTGTTTCAGGAACAAAATTCAATAAGATCGTGGGTAATACCAGCGGGTGGATGGTATTCCATAAAAATGAAAGCCCATACCAGTAAACATTCAGTGTTGTTAGTTTAAGCAGTGATAACTTTGGTCTCGAAGCGGTTTCTTCGTTTTGGGGCATTGCATTCCTCTCAGATGTAATAACCCCTAGTTTATCAAAAAAACAGGATATATTCCCGATGAATTACGGTTATCCCACTCAAGTTGTAAACAGTACATAAATTTTTAATTACCAAATGGGTGCAATGTTGCTTTTTTAGAATGCCTTTTTTTGGGGGGAAAATGAATAGTTTTAATATTTCTGAATTTCTGGGGAATTCAACGGGATTACAGCAGTTGATTAAAAGAAGGTCATTAAATAAAAAAAGTCTCTTGGCAACGACCTACTCTCCCAGGGGGCTGCCCCCCAAGTACCATCGGCGCTGACGGCCTTAACTGCCGGGTTCGGTATGTTACCGGGTGTACCACCGTCGCTCCAATCACCAAGAGACTTAAAGTAAACCTTGAATAGTATGTAGTTAAGATTGCAAAGAGTACCGAGTACTCCGCACCACGCAATGAAGCCCTCGATCATTAGTACGGCTTAGCTTAACACATTACTGTGCTTACACACGCCGCCTATCAAACAGGTAGTCTACCTGTGATCTTACTCCCTTAATGGGATGAGGGATCTTATCTTGAGGCGAGTTTCCCACTTAGATGCTTTCAGCGGTTATCTCTGCCAGACGATGGCTACCCAGCAATGCCGTTGGCACGACAACTGGCACACCAGAGGTCTGTCCACCCCGGTCCTCTCGTACTAGGGGCAGCTCCTCTCAAATCCCTTACGCCCACAGCGGATAGAGACCGACCTGTCTCACGACGGTCTGAACCCAGCTCGCGTACCGCTTTAACGGGCGAACAGCCCGACCCTTGGGACCTTATCCAGCCCCAGGATGCGATGAGCCGACATCGAGG
>DMDF01000183.1:8864-9164 GCA_003446605.1 Anaerolineaceae bacterium | reverse complement strand
AACCTATTTCGAACGTTTCCCCGGGGTGAAAGCCTATCTGGATGCTATTCGGAAACAAGCTGCCAGTGATGGGTATGTAGAAACCATGTTGGGTCGTCGCCGCTACTTTCCGAACTTGAAAAATCCGGTCAATGCGCAGATCAAAGCGCGCGAGGAAAGGGAAGCCATCAATGCACCCATTCAGGGTACCGCTGCAGATATCTTGAAGATCGCTATGATCCAGCTGGAGCCGGCTATCGTCAAAGCTAATCTGCATGCTCGTATGTTGATCCAGGTTCACGATGAACTGGTGCTGGAATG
>DMDF01000183.1:0-8767 GCA_003446605.1 Anaerolineaceae bacterium | reverse complement strand
GATGAACTGGTGCTGGAATGTCCCCAGGATGAAATGGAAGCCACCATCCACCTCGTTAAGGATGTGATGGAACACGCCTACCAGCTCGACATCCCGCTCAGCACAGATGCCAGATATGGCAGCAATTGGGCGGAGTTGAAATAGCTTTTTTATAGCAGTCGTGGGCGCCCGTAATCGAATCTTTCACCGATGTGACTGTTATCGTTGAATAAACGCACCATAGGGTTTCCCTTATAGAAATCAATGATGGTGATGGATGTGTTATCCACCCAAAATGGAATGTACGTATCGAAATTACCGCCGATCAGATAATAAACATAACTCTTAATAAAGCCCCCATGCGTCACCGCTGCTACATGTTGCCCCCCGTGTTGCTCGAGCAACATATCCGTAAAAGACTGCAGGCGTGCTTTGAATGCATCCAGCGGCTCAAAACCCGGGATTTGAGGGCGTGTGGTTCTGACATGGCTGTCGACTTCATTCCAATCGATGATCTGCTGGTAGAGAGTAGGGTTCCTTTTTTGCAGCTCAGATAATGGTTGGTCGGAAAGCTCACCAAAACTAAATTCGATCAAATCAGGGTGAGGTTGGATTGGTAGATCCACTTCCTGTGCCAGATATTGCGCGGTTTGCATGGCGCGCTGCAGGGGGCTGGCATAGATCACATCAATTGGGAATTGTTCTTTTACACGTTTTGCCATGAGGTGAGCTTGCTTGTGACCTGTATCATTGATGGGTGTGTCACTGTGCCCAGAGATGATTCCCTTAACGTTATGTTGAGTTTGCCCGTGCCGGATGAGCAGCAGGCGTGTAAAAAGCTCTTTCTTGGTTTCTTCCATGTTTTATGTATAAATTATCCTTATCTGGTAAATTCTCACAAGAGGTTTTCGTACGGTCTGACCTCAATGGGGTAGATTGCACATACCCGTGAATCCAGCATCCGCGTGCGGATGCGCGGGTCCATATCCTCCAACTTCAAGGAAGAAGTGATCACGGTGGGGGTTTTGGTCTCATAACGGAAATTCAGGATCTGGAACAGTTTCTCGCGTGCCCAGGGGGTCGTGTTCTGCGTGCCCAGATCATCTAATATCAGCAGGCGGGCATTGCGCACCTGGTTGAAAATGTGGTCATAGGAAACAGGGGAGTTGGGGTTGAAGGTTGCCCGCAAGTGATCAAGTAAGTCGGGAACAACGGTGAAGATGGGGTCATCTCCAGCTGCTCTGCGATAATTCGCGATGGCGGCTGCCAAGTGCGTTTTCCCCGTTCCGTAAGTTCCTAAGAAAATCAACCACCCCTTGGGATTTTCGGCGAACTTCTGTGCTGCCAGAAATGCCCGGTCAAGGCTTTTTTGTTCATCAGCCGGTAACTTTTCGTTTTTGCGCGCGGAAAAATTGGTGAAAGTCCTGTGTTCACTCAGGTACGCTAGTGTGGAGATGGGAGAATCTTTGTGGTCGCTGAGCGGATCGCGGTAATCGGCGGAGGTGATGGTGATCTTATTCACCAGGTCGCGATCATTCAGGCGCGAACTGATGCGCTCGTCGATCTCTGCCACATCCAAATTGGAAGTGATGACGGTCGGAAGATGATTGACATAACGGTGGTTGATGATCTGGAATAATTTCTCTTCCGCCCATGGAGTGGCATTCTGTGTTCCCAGATCATCCAGTACCAGGAAAGGGACATTCCTGATCTCTGAAAATCGTTCCTCAAATGTACCTTCTTGTGCGCCGAAAGCAAAGCGCAGCCAATCCAACAGATCAGGTACGGTAAGAAATAGAGTGCGCGTGCCTTTTTGAATGATTTCATTAGCAATTGCAGCTGCCAAGTGTGTTTTTCCACAGCCAAATTTGCCGGTCAGGAACAGCCACCCTGAAGGTTCGGCTGCGTAGGATTTGGCAACCTGGAAAGCGAGTTCCAGGCTTTTATTGGCATCTTTGGCATTCCCTCTACCGTGAATATTAAAGGTGTCAAAAGTCATGGCGCGGAAAGAATCAATATTGCTGAAGTTATACAAGTTTTCTCTTACTGCATTTTCGACCTTTTCCAAGCGGCAGGTACACACTTCCATTTTCCCAAAATTGGGATGGTTGATGGGTAGGTCCTCGCTTACAAAACCAATGCCATGACAGATGGGGCAGTTGGGATCCCCGGGTAGAACGGGAGTTTTATCGGTTTTTGATGAATTTGCCATATTTGCCCTGTGTGTACTGTTTGTAATCCTCTTCAGTGTGTCTTTGATCTCTTCCATCACGACCTTCTTCTTTCCAGCTTTTCAAAATCGCCTCGATATATCTCCACTTGCGGACGTTGTTCGCTACTGCAATCTGAATAGCTTCCTGCAGCCATTGTTCCGGAAATTCTTTTTCGGCATCCTTGAGCATATCTGCTATCAGGGGTGTTAGGGGTCCTATATTCTCTTCATACAGCCTGATCAGTCCTTTTTGAGGCTGGTTTTGAGCATTGTCTAACGGCACGTACTGCTGGTTGCCCTGCAGATGGAGAGCTTGTTCTCCTCGGTCGCTGTTAAGAAAAAATGCAAATCCATCCTCTATCAGATCTACATCTTCAACGATCAAAAAACCAGCATGAATATTTGCGCGCAGAGCTGCCAGCAGATTTTCCCGAATTTCAAGAGCTGTGTTCCCTAACTGATCGGTGAATTCAGGATAGGTGTAAAAATCTGCCAGGCATAGTGGGTTTGCCAGATCTCCACTTTGCTCAGCCAACCAGATTGAAAAAAGCAGCACTTTAATTTGAAGCGCATCATCGATCTTGCTGATAACTTCTGTGAGGAAATTCACAGAAAGATGGATTTTTTCCAGATCAAGGATGGAGTTGCTCATTGCGATTGAACCGTTTTTCTTTTTGGTTCTTTTTCAATTCTGGCAGCATTCTCAAAACGCGCTATTTCGCTCAGGAATACCATTTGTACTGTGTTGGTGGGACCATTGAGGTGTTTGGCTACGATGATCTCTGCGGAGTTCTGTTTGCTGATATCCTTGTCGGAAACATCAGGGCGGTGGATGAACATCACAATATCTGCATCCTGTTCCAGGCTACCGGATTCGCGCAGGTCAGAAAGCATCGGTTTTTTATCGGTGCGCTGCTCTACCGCACGGGATAGCTGGGCAGCTGCCAGAACGGGTACGTTCAATTCTCGGGCGAGCGTTTTCAGGTTGCGAGATATATAAGATACTTCCTGCACACGGTTATCATTGCGCGTATCACCAGACATCAACTGGAGATAATCCACGATGACCAGATCCAGATGATATTCAAGATGAAGTCTGCGGCATTTGGTACGCATCTGCATGGGGGTGAGGGCAGGGGTGTCATCCAGAAAGATCTTTGTATCACCCAAAACCTCAATGGCGTGCGTGAAAACTGGCCATTCATCTTCCTCCAGGTCTCCCACACGCAGTTTTTGGGCATTGATGCGCGTTTCCTGTGATACCAGACGCTGCACCAACTGCTCGTTGGACATTTCAAGAGAGAAGAAAGCAACATGTTTATGATGCTTTTGAGCGGCATTTTTCGCAACCGTTAACAGGAACCCGGTTTTCCCTGTGGCGGGACGACCCGCAATGATCAGCAGGTCAGATTTCTGAAGACCGCCCAGCAGTTTATCGAGGTCTGCCAACCCGGTTGGCACGCCAAGGATCTCATCCGTTCTTTCGGATAATTCTGTAACACGGTCATAATACTCGCTGAGAACGGACTGGATGGGTTGCAGGTCACGACGGATGCGCTTTTCGCTCAGGTTGAAAACCTCACGTTCGGCTTCATCCAGCACAGAGTTGACGCTCTTTTCTTGATTGTATGCCAGCTTTGCCATCTCATTGGCAGCGCCCAGCATGCGCCGCCTGATGGAAGTTTCTTCCACAATGCGAGCATAGGCTTCCGCATTAAGAGAGCTGGGCGTTTGATTCATGAGGGAGAGCAGATAGGTTTGCCCTCCTATCTCTTGCAGCTGGTTCCTTTTTTTCAATTCTTCGCTGACGGTCAGTATATCAATGGGAATGCGATCTTCATGCAAGTGTGTATAAACTTCCCAGATCCAGCGGTTGCGGATCACGTAGAAATTATCGGCTTCGATGATTTGTGCTACATCAAAATATGATTCGGGATTGATCAGTATGGAACCCAGGATCGCTTCTTCTGCCTGTTTGTTATGAGGTTGGGATTGAATGCTCTGTTCTTGGGTTGTGTCGTAATCAGTAAAATCATTCATATTAAACTGCACTTATACTATCATCGGGATAGTCATCATCATCCGTCTCATCATCATCCGTCTCATCATCATCATATTCATCATCTTCGTTTGTATGCTGCTCTTCATCCAGATTCTGCAGGAATTCCTCAAAAACGGAAAGGCGATCGGTGATCGTTTCATCCATATCCATTGGAGGGATAGATTCGACAGAAGGCATTTCCGTTGTACCTTGCTCACTTCTCGAAGAAATGTATTCCTCCTCGACAGGAACAATGCTTGCTGATTCCATGATTTCTTCAGAGATAAAGATCGGCACATGTGTTCTGACAGCCAGAGCAAGGGCATCGGATGGGCGCGTATCAAGCGATATTTGCTTTTTACCCTGGGTGATATCGATGACCCCGTAAAAAATGTCATCCTTCAACTCGTTGATGATGATGCGGTTGATATTTCCACCCAGTTCATAGATTGCATTTTTAACCAGATCATGCGTTTGTGGGCGGGAGATTTCAATTTCTTGTAAAGCAATACTGATAGATTCCGATTCATAGGGACCGATCCAAATAGGAAGGTAGCGTTCTTGATTAACGTCTTTTAGGATGATGATACGTTGTTGGCTGGTCAGGCTCATGCGGATACTATCAATGGTTGCTTCAATCAATTTTGCCATTCTCTCTCTCCTGGAAATTAACTTAAGGTAATTTTAGCATTAAGCGGTTCAGGCAACGAAATGATTGATATAATGTATTTTCTTTTAAGGTTGATGTATAATTTTTTAACAATTAGTTAACATTACCGCCGCATTTTGGGAATTGGATTGCCAATTCTTTTTGAAACCAATAGTTAAGAAGTAGGGTTTATTAATCACGTTATGGAATCATTAAAACCATCTGTGTTACTTATCGAAGGAAAACGTTCGGATCGATCTTCTTTTGCCGGTGGGCTGATCAAGAAAGATTTCGATGTACTCTCGTTTCCTACCGGAAATGCCGCGGTGGAACATTTAAGAAAATCCGATCCCAGTGTTGTAATTGTGGATGCATCCTCCATGCGTACGACGGGGACGCGAATATGCTCTGCCGTTCGTAAAGAAGCTCCTGAAACCCCCATTATCATCATCGTGGACGAAGGAGTCAACCAGGAAAAAATCAAAGACGCAGACGAAGTTCTGGTCTTCCCATTCACACTGCAAAAATTATTGAATCGGATCAAACCATTTATTCAGCGGGATGGTAATAAGATGCTGGAAGTGGGTCCGGTCAAATTGGATTTGGCACAGCGTTGGATTTATTGCAATGGAAAACAGGAACGCTTAACTCCTCGTCTGTTTACCCTGATGAAAACGTTAATGTTGAAACCTGGTAAGTTGATTGAGCGAGAAGATTTATTTAAACAATTGTGGGAAACCGATTACACGGGAGATATGCGTTCACTGGATGTGCATATCAGCTGGTTGCGCAAAGCGATCGAGGTTGATCCACGCAACCCTGTATATATCAAAACCAAAAGAGGGGTGGGGTACTTCCTCGACGTGCCAGAAAAGACAAATAAAAAGCAGTTGCCCTAAAAAGTCTCAGCTTTTGTTTTACGTTGGCATACGGAGAGAGGGATAACGTCAAAAAGATAATCCCCTGTAAGAAAAATTGACATAAACCATCGAAATTACGTCTATATAGGAAATAAAAAAAGGAGCTGACTTTTTAAGGTCAGTTCCTTTTCATTTATCCGATCACGTTTACCAGAGTCAATAAAAGCCCCCCAGCAATTACGCTCGCTAGTTGTCCCCCGGTATTGGCGCCCATCGCGTGCATCAGGATAAAATTATCGAAATCCTCTTCCTGTGCCATTTTTGCAGAAAGCCTGCCAGCCATTGGGAAAGCGCTGATTCCACAGGCTCCAATCAGTGGATTGATCTTTCCTCCAGAAAACACACACATTAATTTGCCGAACAGTACACCCATAACAGTATCCATGGCAAATGCAATCAACCCCAGCCCAAGAACTTTAAGCGTCTCAACCTTCAAGAAACTGTCTGCCACCATCGTGCCGCCGATGGTTAATCCCAAGAAAAGGGTGGAGACGTTGATGATCTCATTCTGGGCGGAATTATTCAATCGATCTACCACACCTGATTCTCTAAGCAGATTCCCCAGCATCAATGCGGCGATCAATGGGGCAGCATCGGGAGCGATTAAGCTCACGATTATCGTGACCATGATCGGAAAGACGATTAGCGCTGTTTTGGATACCGCTCGGGGTGCATATTCCATGCGGATCAAGCGTTCTTTACGGGTTGTTAATAATTTCATGATGGGGCGTTGAATGATAGGTACCAGGCTCATATAGGAGTATGCTGCAACCGCAATGGGAGCCAGTAATTCGGGTGCTAGTTTTCCCGATACAAAGATCGCAGTAGGACCATCAATGGCTCCAATCGAACCGATGGAAGCTGCCTGCTTCAGGTCAAACCCCAACCAGGTTGCCAGGATAAGCGTACCAAAAATACCAAATTGCCCGGCAGCGCCCAATAATGCCATTTTCGGTTGTGCTAGCAGCGGGCTGAAATCGATCATCCCGCCAACACCCACGAAGATTAATAATGGAAATAATTCTGTTTGAATGCCAGCGCGGTACAAAACGGATAGGAAACCTTCGCCATCGGGTGTGGCAGCCATTCCAAGGTTTGCCAGAATGCAGCCAAAGCCGATCGGCAGTAAAAGAACAGGTTCATATTCTTTTTTTATTGCCAGGTAGATCAAGACCAACCCTACCAGGATCATGATGATACTTTTCCATGTGATGTCAACACCATCAAAGCGAAACAAGGTTAATAGATTTTCCATGGTAGCATCCTTGTTAATCTTTGAAGCGGAGCAGGATTTGACCGTGTTTTACCTGGTCCCCAACTTTGGTAAGGATCTCCTCAATGGTGCCTGCATGATTGGCGCGAATGGAATTCTTCATTTTCATCGCTTCAAGGATGCATAGCTCCTGCCCGATTTGTACATTGTCGCCTGCTTTGACCACAATATCGATGATCACACCCGGAATAGGAGCTCGCAATTCATTGCTGGTTATTATAGAAGATTCAGTTGGTGCAGAAGGCTGTATATCTTCAGCAGTCTGGTTTGTAGTTGGCGATGCAACAGCACTGGTTTGGGAGTGTTTGGATTCTTCAGGCCATACTTCGAATGTTTCTCCATCGATGATTGCCTTCACCGGTCTTTCGTTGATGTCTCCGATGGTAACTTCGTAGGTTGTGTCTTGAATTTTAACGTTAATTTTCATGCCCATCCTCACTTAACCTGTTTGGTTTGTTGTTGGTAACTGCGTCCGCGGTGGAGGCTCTGCCAGGGGCTGAGTGCCTCATGTTGGGAACGTGGTGCGGAAACTATGGTGGTATTTTGCATGCAGATGGCAGCGGCTACAGCCGCGGCAGCTGCTGCTTGTTTGATAGGAAGAGTTTGCTTCGTGGGTTGCGATTCCTTACTTTTATTCTCAGTAGGAGTTTCTTTTTTTGTGGTCACACGAACCAGCAGCTCCATGATTCCCCACAAAATCAAGATTCCTGCAAAGACCAGCACAATGCCGATCCCGGAGATCATCAAAGCCTTTTGCATATCTGTCATTATGGCATCTCCTCTATACCGGTGAATTACCGTGTTTACGCTGTGGATGCTGGACCTGTTTTTGATAAAGTGTTTGCAGCGCAGAGATGATGGCTGGGCGAGTTTTGCGAGGTTCAAGCACTTCGTCAATATGCCCGGCTTGTGCAGCAGCATAGGGATTTAGAAACTTATCCTTGTATTGCTCTGTCAAAGCAGCACGTTCCTTATCGGGATCGTTTGACTGTTCGATCTGTTTTCCGTATAAAATGTTAGCAGCACCTTCAGGACCCATTACCGCAATTTCAGCGCTCGGCCAGGCGAATGTGAAATCCGTTCCGAGATATTTACTGCTCATAACAATATAAGCACCGCCATAAGCTTTGCGTGTGACCACACTTACTTTTGGAACGGTTGATTCGGAGTATGCGAACAATACTTTTGCACCATGCCGGATGATGCCGTGATGTTCTTGGTTTACACCGGGTAGAAAACCCGGGGAATCTACAAAGGTGATGATCGGAATATTGAAACAATCGCAGAAGCGTACAAATCGACAGATCTTGTCAGATGCATCAATATCAAGCACTCCAGCCATAAAGTTGGGTTCCTGCGCGACAATACCAATGGTATTACCATCCATTCTGGCAAACCCGATAACAGCATTGGGAGCGAAGGTAGATTGTAATTCCAGGAAGGATTTCTGATCCACGATGCGTTGAATGACTTCATGCATGTTGTACGGTACGGCTGCATCGGCGGGGATGATGGAATCCAGTTCGGAATCCATACGAACAGGGCTATCGGTCGTAGCTGTGAATGGGGGATTTTCTGCATTATTGGCAGGTAAATAATGCAAGACGGCACGGCAAAGTCGCAGGGCATCACTTTCGGTTTTTGCTGTCAGGCTAGCGATGCCACTTTTTGCCAGGTGCACATCTGCTCCACC
>DMDF01000188.1:12930-13667 GCA_003446605.1 Anaerolineaceae bacterium | reverse complement strand
GCCGACAATCACATATTCCTCAGGATCATACCCTTCTTCATGCACCTTGACCTTGGAGCCAACCTGGATTGAATCGGTATGATTGGTCTCTTCAATCAGGTGTGCATTGGAAAGCAGGATTTCAAGTTCCTTAATCCGTCCTTCAACGAAGGATTGCTCATTTTTGGCTGCTTCTAATTCAGCGTTTTCAATGAGTTCGCCGTCTTCTAAGGCTTCGCGCAGACGTTCTGCGACTTCTATGCGTTTTTCGGTTCTGAGGTAATCAAGCTCTTTTTGTAGCCTTTCAAAACCCTCGCGTGTTAAATATGAACTGGGCATAAGACTTCCTTCCAGTGAGACTGTGGTCATTGGGGGTAAATTTATTCCCCTTTGTAAAATAAAAAAACTCGCTATCTTCGAGAAAAGGTGTTTTCTTGAAAATAGTGATTGTCTCTTGTAGGCAGATATCTTATCACATTTTTAGGCGGTGTGCAAGTGCTTTATTGGCCCGGGTGTTAGTGCCTTTGTATCTCTAATTAATTTTCTTTATCGTGAAAGTTTAGCGTATGAAGAAACATCCCTTTTGGTTTGGAGATTGGTATTCAGAGAATGATTTTTTAATCCCTTATCATGATATTGGTATAAACCTTGCAAGTCATAGAACAGACAAAAAAGCAAATGCGCGACACCAAAGCGATTATGTTTTGAGATCGCGAAAGCTATGGAGAAACTTCTTATGAGTAAAACACTAAAATTTG
>DMDF01000188.1:0-12883 GCA_003446605.1 Anaerolineaceae bacterium | reverse complement strand
GGTATTGTCCTTCTGGTTATCCTTTGTGTTGTTCTGGGCGCCGTTTTATTAATTGATATTCCAAAAAATGATCCTGCATTGAGCCAGGCAATAAACACAGAGACGCCGCCATCCGGTGATCAAGAAGCACCCCCGCCTGAAATTCAAGGCGAAAAAGACCTGGAAGAAGCGATCGAAACGGCTTTAGCCAACAGCAGCGGACGATGGAAGGAGTCAACCTATAAGATTGACTACATTCAACTGCAGGATGATGGAAAGATGGCGATTGTATGGCTGGCGCCTGTTGACCCGGAAACGGGAGAATTTTTGGGTAGAGAACCAGAGTTGGCTTTGGCTGAGCAGAATGAGACGGGTGAATGGCAGATTTTGTTAGAAGATGAACCCAGCTTTGAAGCAACTTTTAAAACATTTCAATATGCAGAAAAAAGTCTTTTAAAAGGTGATATCCTGTTAGGCGAACAAGAAGCTTTGCCCAAGTCCGGCACCGTTTACGGCGGCTATTATTTGCCCTGGGCTGCAGGTTTGGAAAAGCGTTTAACCTGGTCTGTGGGTCATACCTCTTGTTCCCCCATTTATTACTGCACCCATGCTTTTGATTTTGCGGATGGGACAATGTTCCCGCTGGTTGCTGCAAAGGGTGGGTCCGTGTTTCATTGGCGGGATACCTGCGCAAATGGTGATTCAACCTGTACAAACAGTATCACCATCCAGGATAAATCCACAACACCCTGGACATATCAGATTTATCTCCATATTGCTCAGGGCAGCGTGCCTGACAATCTAAAGCAGGTAGGTACACCCGTAACACAGGGGCAGTATATCGCCAACGTTGACGATACAGGCTACAGCTCGGGGCACCATGTTCACTTTATGGTGGTGACTGAAGACACGCGTGTTTTTTCTTACAGCATGCAATCCTATTGGGGTGTTGCAGAGGATATCACCTTCAAAGATGTGGATATTAATTGGGACCCTGTTACCAGGGGCGGACGACCACGATTGGCGTATGAGGCAGCTACTTATGGCGGTGAGGGAAGGACCTATTATATTTCAGGAAATGCGCCTGCTAATCCACCTACAGGCGGTTTGACAACGCCCGCAGCAAATACCTATCTTACAAACCAAATCATGACGGTGACAGGATGGGGCAGAGATGATGTGGCAGTCACCAAAGTGGAGGTACTGGCGAATTATGATGGCAGCTGGGTCACCATTGGTGAGACTGCAGGCGGAACATCATTTACAATGAATATTGACCTGTGCAGCACGGATGTTCCTGACGGATATTTTAAACTTGCTTTGCGAGTTTGGGATTATGAAGGAAACCCCTCTGGTATTTTAGGGAAGCGGGAAGTGTTTAAAAATGTGGACTGCAGTGTTGATCCTGATGTTACATTCACAAACCGTCTTTTACCTAAGACTGGATCAGTTAGCGCTGATGTTACAAAAGGCAGTACGGGCAGCGCGATCTCCTCTGTTGAATTCTGGTTCTTAGGTCGGGGTTTGTTTACCGGTGAACGTGTATTTTTAGGAAAGGACACCTATGGGGGCAATGGCTGGTCGGCACCAATATCTACGGATGGCAAGCTGAGTGCAAGTGATTACGTTTTGTTTGCATTGGCAACTGATGATGCTGGTAATAAAGGCGGGGGTGTCATGTTAAATGCGATTGTTGACAATACGAATCCCTGGGTGATAGTAAACCAGGTTCGGTCTCCAATTTTGTCTGATTCGGTGACGGTGAGTTGGTCAGGTGGTGATGATTTATCAGGATTGGATCATTATGCTTTAGCTGTGAAAGTGGGTGATGGGGATTACCAGGTGTTGGAAGATAACCTGTCAGATCGGACGACTTCGTATGATTTTTCTATTGAACCTGCAGAAATAATAATTGTGGCAGTCACGGCTTACGACAAATCTGGAAATGAATATACACAGAAGATGGGCATTTATTCGGAAGGTTATGTATTCCCTTACGAATTTATCTTCCCAATCTTTTTCAATAACGATTAATGGTCTTGACGATATAATTTTATTTTTGATAAGGTATCAGGGTCAGTCACGGAATCATATCTGTGACTGACCTGGGTTTTATATCGGCTTTCTTGTGATTAATAAGCGTTTTGGTCAACCATCCTGAATCTGATTGATTGCCAGTATAATTCATTCAAATTCGACAAGAAAAGAAAGATTAATGGCTGAAGGAAATTCACTTAGCGATCGAGAAAGAGAAATTCTGCAGCTTGTTGCGACAGGATTGACCAATCGCGAGATCGCACAAAAATTAACGATCAGTCCAAATACGGTAAAGGTTCACTTAAGCAACATCTTTGAGAAGATCAATGTCTCATCCCGGACCGAAGCAACCTTGTATGGTATTGAGCATGGTATTGTGGATGTCCCAGGAGTGGAAAACGGGGAATCACAGCCTTCATTGCAGGAAGTTATTAAGAAATATATTTGGATAATTATTCCAATCGTCATTTTGGCGCTCGCATTTTTGGTGACTCTTGGGCGTGACTTGTTTTTTCCATCACCCACGCCGACGCCTGTGGCTTTAGCCAATGTTCCTGACCGCTGGCAAGAGCTGGCGCCTATGCCGGAAGCACGGAAAGAGATGGCTGCGGTAGCTTATGATGGCAACATTTACGCCATTGCCGGTGAGGGTCCTGAGGGTGTCAGCGGGAGTGTGTTTCGCTATCTCACTGATGAGGATCGTTGGGAACAACTGAGTGATAAACCTACACCGGTAGCAGATGTGGAGGGGGCACTGATAGGAGAGAAAATTTACGTGCCAGGAGGTAGGTTAGCAGATGGCAGCCCAACGGATATTTTGGAAATCTATGACCCGCGGCAGGATGTTTGGGAGATGGGGGCACCGTTACCCAAGCCGATCAGCGCATTTACTCTAGTCGATTATGAAGGGCTGCTTTATATGTTTGGAGGGTTGAATGGAAAAAATGCTCTGGATACCGTTTATATTTATGACCCTATAGCAGACTCCTGGCAAGAAGGGACGCCTATACCATTTGTCAGTTATGATATTGGTGCTGTAGTGTTGGTAGATAAAATCGTACTCTTGGGGGGCAGGAATGAAACAGGTGCGTTGGTTGATGCTTGGGCATATTACCCCTCTCGAGACCTCAATGGTGAAGATCCTTGGGGTGAATTTTTGGACATGCCAGAGGCACGCTATGATTTTGGTGTCGCAAGCATATATAATACTATTTATGTAGTTGGAGGCATACTCGAAGGTAAGCGGGTAGGGATGGATAGTTTGTTGATGAATGGAGAGGAATGGATACCCTTTGAGACTATTCAAGATTTTAATCAAAGGCCTATTGCCATGGTTCCATTAGGATCGCAGTTAATGATATTTGATACATCTGAAAATGATGAAGAAACTCGAGCATGGATGTACCAGGCTTTTTACTACAGTATTTATATTCCTCTTATGCCGTAATATATTTTCCAATTCTTAGTCATAAAATATATGAGCTTCTATATTGAGAATTATTCTTTTAAAAATTGAGGAAAGTTACATTGGGAATTACATTTATTCAACAGAAGCTATATCAAACAAAATTCCTACCAATGGCCTTTCATAATATGTTTCACTGTAAAGAAAATCATTTTGGTTTAAGTCCGTCCCCTCAATATCACCTAATTGGATACCGATCGTATGACCATATTTCAGGGGTTCATCCAATTCAAATGTGAAGGTTCCGTTATCAGTAATTACAGTTTCTCCAAGTTGAAGTCCAACTTCTGAAACATTAACCAATCGGATTGGCACACCAGCTGGTCCTGTGCCAGTCACAACTTGGTCCCCATCATGCAGTGGTTTTTCAATATTGAATTCGGGACCTTGGGGATAATTTGGTGTGGCATCAGAAATAGGATAACCTGTTTCACCTTCTATTCTTGGCACACAGACTGGGTAACCTGTTTCTTCATCTATAGGATAGTCTTGATCCTCAACCCCCTGAATATCCCGGGTTGGTTGTTGAGAACTGCAGCCAATTGTCAAGAAAATTATAATTAGTGTTAGAAATGCAATATTTTTTTTCATGATTTCCTTTCTATAAAGTAAAAAAACCTTTCCGAGAATGATGACTTATGTATAATTATTTTAACCAATGTGACAAATCTCGTTGGAGAAGTTCTTCCAGGTTATGGATATCTTCACGAAATAATTCCTGAAGCTGGGAACGAATTTCTTGAGGCATGGCTCGCTTCTCCAGGTTTGCACCAACAAGTTTAATCATCACCTTGCGCCGAAATGCTTTTGGAAATAGCTTCCTACTTGTTCTTTTGATAAGATTGTCATCCATGAACAGTCGCCTTAGGAAGTTGTGCAGTTTTGGCTTTTTTGGAAACCCAGAAACATTTGGTCTGGTATTTGTGTCTGGTGTAAAGTCTAAGTCTACATCGAGAAAATCAAAAATCTCCATCAGAAGTTTATCTGGGTCTGAAATCAGATCGTCATATAGCATAACTTTAATTTTATTAGGTTCAAATACCCTGTAATATCGGCTGAGTTGTTTATAATAAAAACCAGCATTAGTGTAATGCCACAACATTCCCCATCCCGCTTCAATGCGTTCCTTTTCTTTAGCTAGTGCTTCTATGAATGAGTTTGACGGCTCAATCCAATCTCTCAAGGCATGTGTATAGGCGGAATAGGCACGATCAATTGGATTTCTGAGGATAGCCATCAGTTTTACGTCAGGGATAACTGATTTTATCCTCTCAGCAGTGCCAGGGACATATAAGTACATAGGGCTTACCTCACCGATAGCTTTTTCGTCCTTAACACTATCAAAATGGGATTTATATTCTTTCAAAGTTGTCACTCCGCGATGGATATAAATCTCATCCAGATCCTCAGGATAGGCGCCAGTGTAGCTAAAAAAGCGCAATTCCTTGGGTGTGGACATAAAGACATCCGGGTGCTGTTTTAAGAACATATGTAAAGCGGTTGTGCCGGATTTTGCTGCACCAATTATTAGAAAATTTGGAAGTGTCATAAATGGATTTGTCTTGAGATTGATTTGTCGGTTTCTTTCTCTGCTTTCGTTTTTTAATTAGATATAAACTTTTTAAATAATTATAATCATGTCATTATGAGTTTTTAAGCAATTTAATTGTTTCTTGTGTGAATTCTACCGATTGCATGGCTAACAATTCCTAAACGTTTGTTAACGATTACGGTCATTATCAACTGAGCAAAAGCTAAGGATGAGGCTGTGGAAATGGCTCCTCCCATAATGCCAAATCTAGGTGTCAACAAAAGAGTAATAATAATATTGATTAAAGAAGAAAATCCTATGACTTTCATAACATCTTTTTCATGGCCTGTCATATTCAGTAGGGTTGGAACTGAACCAAAAAAACTATTAACCATTTGTCCAGCCATTATTATCAAAATGGTTGAGTAAGCTTCAACAAGTTCAACTCCAAACACAAATTCTAAAAGAATTTTTCCAAAAATGATAAATATAACAGTCACAAAAACATTAAATATAAAAACAATTCTCGTACTATTTAAGACTAATTTTTGTAAGGTTCTTTGCCTGCCTTGGATATAAAGTGAAGCAAACTGAGGCGCCACTGCAGCATCAACTGCATTTAAAATTAAACTAGCTAATGCTGCGGTACTGACAGCAACTTGAAATGTTCCAATTTGATCAGCCGTCACAAAAAAAGCCATTAATAGAATACTTATCCGAGTCTTTACCATTCCTAAGCCATTAGATAATCCCAAGGGTATTGCACTAGAAGTCCAAATTTTCTTCTGATAGGTCGGTTTTGTTTCTCGGACTGCTTTAGGTGTTTTTTTCGAAATGAAAACTATACTAAATACACTGGCAACAATTGTTGATGCTGCTCTTAATGCCAATGAAATGTTAGCATTCAACATTGAAGGAACAAAAAGAAAAAATAAACTAAAGAAGATTATAAAAATCCCGGGTAGTATGATTAAATCCGGAAATTGACCCAGTGTAATTTTGTTCAATCCGCGCAAGGCTGAGCTTGCCAATAAAAGTATGGATTGAGAGAGAATTATGATTATCGTCCAGAAAAAGGACGACTTATCTAAATTATCAAAACGTTCAATACTCCAAAACATTCCAAAAGCAGCAATAATGATTAATATTGAACAAATAATTATGGTTATACAAAAAGACCATCGCCATATTCCGGATATTAGGTCAGGTCTATCGTTGATTGTTCCTTTAGCTGTTTCTCTGATAATTAAATTTGTCAGACCAGACTCAATAGGTATGATTAAAACATAAATGAGCGACAAGACATAGCTGTAAACACCATATTCCACTTTCCCAAGTATTCTAACTAAAAGAACACCGGTGATTAAAACGATAATTTTGTTTCCGATGGTTATTAAAATGCTCCCAAAACCACCTCTGAAGAATTGACCCTTTCTGGATTCAGCGGTGAAAAGTTTTTGAATTTGTTTTTTTGGGTTATTAAATATTTGAAAAAAGCTTAACATAAACCTTATTCCCTAATTGGCTTAAGAATAGTAATCCAATTCATTATAGTATTACTTAAGAAAATCATGTAGTAAGAAGACGTTATAGTCATTGAGAATTGTTTTTATAAAATTGAAAATTGATTACTTTTTTCAGTATTGTTAAACTAATTTTGGGAAAAGCTGAATCCAAGGTTTTTTTGTTTATATAGAAAGTGTGATTTATGGCAAAAAGAAACTACGGATCGACCCGTAGTTTCTTTTATAATTCAATAAGGATTATACTTTTTTATCAATCAGCTCCTAAGTTCACACCTTCATAACGGCTAATATCCAATTGACTTTGTGGTGTGTTTTCAGTGGCCATCATGACAATGTCTTCACCACTATCGGTGTATGCTTTTATGCTGAATTGTTTACCTGCAAGCCATCCAAAATTATCGCAATCTCCTGAAAGTGTAAACTGGTTTTGGCCAATCACAGAAACCCAGTGTGTTTCTGCGGCTCCACCTACAGGAACCATATCTTTTGTCCTCAAAGTACAAACATCATCCGAGCCATAGGAGTGATACTCAATGTTGATATAATCAGGGTTATCACCAACATTTTGTACATCGACTCCACCGGTGAAGATACCATAGAATTCTTTAATCATTGGAACATAAGCTTCAGGCGTGGCTAAATCATCCGAGAAGAGAGAGTATTTAATTTTTACAGTTTCTGGATAATTAGGTTGTGTTTTAGTATCATTGCTGGCACCTACTAAATTTTGACCATTTGTGCTTTCAATTACTGCCGCCGCCATTGTGCCTACTGGTAAACCGCCAAGGTTGTCATTCCATTTGCTAAAGTTATAATTTTCACCAGGCGGAATTATAGCACTATCTGTGAAAACATCTCCTTTAGACACCCCTGCAGCCGCATTTGTCCCAAGTTTTGAAACAGTAAGTCTGATTGTTACTTCTGCATCCTCTGTTCCGACATTCATAACCTCTGCACCTGCAGTACCACATCCACTGCTTCCGCAGAAATTGTTCTTTACAGCGGGAACATATAATTTTGTGCTAATATCAGATGGTGTTGAAAGTCGAATAGCCTGTACATATGTTACTGGAGTTCCAGAGTGGGGATGTTCCAGGAGTACTCCAGCGATATTTGCTGTAGATGTAATAACCGCAGACCCGAAGCAAGGCGAAACCATTGTATCATATCCACAATTTTCATACGGTACACCGGCATTCATCGGATCAAAAAGAAATGACCGATTAGCAGGAATGGAAGCTGTTTGACTATAGGTTCCACCATCAGCCATTGTATAGTCAACTGTAACCTCAGCATCCCCGCCTGCTGCTTGAATATAAAGCGTTGTTGTTGCTTTAGAATAATTATGCTTGATTGTTGGGGCTAATAACGTCGTATCTAAAATGTCCTTATTTATGCCTTGGTACATTGCGGTTGCTGTACCCGTGCCACCCACTTCCCCATTAGGATAGTTCGCAATTTGAGAAACACTTGCTGCTGGAACAGTGGATGATAGAATAACCGACCCCTCAAACCCTGATTTTAAGGGTGGATCGAATCCGATGATATTTCCACCACTTGAATAGTTAGGGTCTTTACCCGGGTCATAAACCAAAGATTTCGCGAGATCGAAGGAAAAGGTTTGACTGGTTGTATCATCAGTCCCCGCTGGATCAGAGTCGTAAGCGGTCATCATTACAGTTCCAGAATCATTGGTGGGATCATCGTCTTTGTCGTTATTAATGTTTTGCATCCAAACAGCAGACCACCAACCTGTGCCGGGGAGGGCTGCACGAACAACACCGGTCATCGTGAAAATTACCATTAATGCAATAATTATTGAATATTTCAATTTTACCATTTTATATTCCTCCTGACCTGATGGTCATATTTAGTTATCATGATGCTATTATCACATCTATTTTAGAATCAATCAATAATCCTTTATGGTTAATATGGTAACTCTACTGGATTTTGTACACATAAAAGATTTTTGAGATATTTTACCAACAATTTTTAGCGAAGGAGAAAATGCTAGCGGGATTGTTTAATGGTCTTCATTTTCCATATTTTTGAGACCATCAACTAAACCCTCAAAAGTTTCTTTGAGTGGTCCTCTGTTACCGGATTTTCCTTTGATTATGGGTGAAAACAATGCGTAAGCAAAAGCATAAAGGATCAATAGCAAGCGATGTAAATCATTCTTTGCATGCTTTCGATAGAGTAACATTTTACTGCGATTCCAGTGGTATGCCGTCCAAGCATTGTTTGCAGAGGAACCCACTTTATGCCAAACTTTTGCATCAGGCACATACCATATTTTGTATCCAAAATTTTGAACGCGCTTACAAAAATCAACCTCTTCATAATAGACAAAAAAATCGTTATCAAAACCGCCAGTTTTTTGAAGTGCCTCTGCTTTGATCAGCATGGCTGCCCCCCAGGCGTAATCAACTTCTTTAGGTTGACTGTTCTGAGGTGCATCTTTTTCATGGCGGTGCCCATGAATGCTCCCGAAGTGCCAAGGGTGCGCATCAGCGCCGGCATACCAGATCTCATCCGGGGGTTCGTAGTAATAAATCTTGGGTGTTAGAATGCCGATGCGGGGATCAGCATTAGTGTATGTGAGCAAGATGTCCATTAATTCAGCAGCCACGACCGTGTCTGAATCAAGACGTAAAACAAAGTCAACACCCTGATCAAGTGCTTGCTTGAAACCAATATTAGAAGCGCCAGTTGCACCCATATTTTTATTTAGAGCAATGAGGGTTATCTCTGGAAAGAATTGCTCAATTCTTTTTTTTGTCTTATCCTGTGAGTTGTTATCCACGACGATGATTTGTTCTCTTTGAATGCCAGCATTTTCCAATGATTTAAGACAGTCATACAAATCATCTGCGCGATTGAATGTGGGGATAACAACACGCAGTTTGGGCTCGGAATTATTTTTCATAATCAAATTCCCGTAAACGGTCTGAAGCGCCAAAGCACCAGGACATTTTTAATAAATAAATATGCGTTACAGTTTTAGGGTGATTCCGTACTTCAGAGGTTCTCAAAAAAATTTTGGCTGTTGTCGCGGCTGAAATAAGGGGAGCAAAATGCTTCCAAATAAAGGGGGATTTTAGAATCTTAGGCATTTTGAATATTTCTGGATACCTGTGCCTGACGCGGATCATGTAATAGCCAGATTTATAAAAGTAATTTCTTAAGGTTTGTAAGTCGTATCGGGCGGGGAAATGTTCCACCACCGCCTTAGGTTCAAAAAGCAATCGATATCCGGCAAGTGTCATGCGTGCAGTCCAATCCACATCTTGTCCTCTAGGTAAAGCCTCATCCATTAGGCCAACTTCGTCAATAACCTCCCGCCTAACTGCTAAGTTTAATGTTGGGAGGAATGCCGTTTGCTCTTTTTTTTGTGACGATAATTGTTTATGGAACATAGCAAGGTTGTAAACCAACAGCCAATATGGCGTTGAGGGCGTTTTGACACCCCCTCCAACAACCGGCCATTCATCCTCAAGAGCTGTCGTAAGATATGAAAGCCAACCTGGTTGTGCGATGCAATCCGAATCAATAAAAATCAACCATGTGCCCTTGGCGGCATTTATACCGATGTTGCGAGCTTCTGGAGCGCTGACGGGTTTAAGGGTTTCAATAAAATGTACTGATGGGAATTTCTTAACCAACCCCAATTTATCCTTTCCAATTACAAGGATCTCAAAATTAAAACCAGAATCCTGATCAAGAATCGATTGGATTGTTTTATCAATGATTGATGAGTTCAAATTTGGTATTATGATTGAAATTTTAATATCCAAGGCTATGTAGACTTTCTAATTATTGGTTGATCAATTATCAGCAGTTGCTTATGATATTTACCATCTGATTCCAGGATTGGTCAGCCTGCATTTTAATTGTCTTATTGTCAAGTTTAGATCTCTGTAATTGTTGTAGAATAGCTTCAGAAAGTGCTTCAGGATCGTTTGGTGGGACAATCTTACATTGTTTGCCAAGATCTTTTATCAATGGGTCAATAATAATATTTGTTGCTACAATAGGCAAGCCAAAACCAAGAGCTATTTTTAATGCCCCACTTTGAGTCCCTTCTCGATAAGGAGCAACAAAGAGATCGGCTGCCTGGAAAAATTTTGCCACCTCTTTATCAGGGATGTAGTGATCATGTATATGAATAATTTTTTCCAATTTTTGTGTCTTAATTTGATTATCGTATACTTCACGATTTCCCCAAAATTCTCCTGCGATCACCAAATGAATTTCTTTACCCCTGGAATATAAGATATTTACCGCTTCAATTAAATCATTTAATCCTTTGTAAGGCCGTACAAAACCAAAAAATAGGATAATGGGTTTGTTTTCAGGCAGGTCCAATACTGATCGTAATTCGGTTTTTGATTTTTGAGAGGGGGAAAATTGGTTATAAATTGGATGAGGAATTACATTTATATTTTTATCCTTATCCGAAATTATTGATTTTAATCGAAATTCTTCATTTTTTGTCATCACAATGTAACTATCAGCAGTCTTCAAGGTTTGTTTTGCGAGGAAGCGGTCAAAGAAGTGTGCTTCATGTGGAATAGTGTTGTGGATAAGGATGGTGGTCTTAAAACCTTTGCGTTTGAGTCGAGTGATTATTTGTTGGAAGGCCGGTCCCCAAAATGTCACCCACCATGGCACAATTATCTGGTTTGGATGAAATGCAGTGACTACGTTTACTGTTCTGACCCAGGAAATTGGGTTTAATGGTTTAAGCAGATAAGAAGCCGCCACCTTTTCACGCCCAGGGCTATTATCTTTATCAGACTTGCCCGGGAAAAGTATGTTAGGGTACTGCTTTTTAAAAGAAATCACCTGCACATCATTACCCACTTCAATCAATTTCTTGGCAAGCAAGGTGGTGAAATGTGCAATCCCACCTCGATATGGGTAAACAGGTCCAATCAAGGTAATTTTCATGAGAGTTCGTAAGCTTCGCTTTTCCTGTAGAGAAATTTCATAAATATTTCTAGGAGCAATGAATAATTAGTAAAGTCAAATTATTATAGCTGTTTATGATATTGAAGACAATGCACGAGAACATTATCAGTATCAATGGGTGATTTTGTATATTAGAACTTTATCATTTAAATAAGCAATATCAAAACTCTCACAAATTCTCAACCCCTTTGTTTGTAAACTTCCCTTCCCCTCCCAAATGTAAACATAATCTAAATCTGCCTCTTCCACGATCCGCCAAAACTCATCCGAACAGGTTTCAATTTCACTGGCAGTCTCACCCCAATCCCTGAGCAGTAAGTTTCCTTCCTTATCCGGTGAGAAACCATAAAACACCGTCGGTACCAACGCCCACCTTCCAGTATAAGGCAAAATCCAACCGCCGCCGTCCACACCCCGATAAACCCCATTTTGCCAGTGGGTGGTATTGATGTAGAAGCGAGCATCTTCAGGCGTGTTCTCCCTGATCCAGTTCAAAGCTGCGATGTCATCTTCTGTCACCATCACCGTGACCGGATTGACGATGTTTGTGCTGAGCGGGAAGCTCCAGGCGATCCATCCCATAAGGAACAGGCTGATCATGGCAAGCTCGAGCCAGCGCTTACCTGACCACTTGCGCAGCAACAGGCTGACTTGCCAGACCAGGTATCCTGCCCACAGCACCAGCGGCAAGAAGCTGATGATAACAAAGTGGTCCGGGCGGAAAGGATTGAACCTGATTCCCCAGGGGACGCTCATCATGGCAATCAGCAAGCTCCACAAGACAAAACCAAGGTTCTTCTTGTGTATCAACCCGAGGATGACGCCAATGCCAGCAACCAGCAGCAGCCAGTGATTGCTGGTCGGTCCCAGCAGCTGCCAGATATAACCGATGTCACCGTTGATCAAGGCATCCAGGGATTCAGGGAGGGCTGCGCTCACCTTTGGCTGCCCGGGATAGAATTGCAAGACACGCAACAGCCAGGGCAATGCCAGCAGCAGCCCCAACACGGCACCTAAAAAGATCGGCAGCAAGGCTGCAGCAGCTTTTGCCCAATTTTTCATTCGCGGCGGCAGATGCGCGATCGTCAACAGGATCAGGAAGATGGCCAGCAAACTTGCTGCGAAGTAATGTGAAAGCAGCAATCCTGAAGTCAGCACTGCCAATGACAGTGTGTAGCGCCATGGGCGGGGCTTTTTGAGCATGGTGATGGCGAGGCTCATGGCTAAGGGCAGCAAGATCATCCCGGTTAGCAAGGTATATCGCCCCCAGCTGAGGTAGTAAGCCGGCATGCGGGTGACAAAGCTGACCAGCAAGCCCGCGATTGCTGCCGGCCGCCAGTCCCGCCAGAGGGTTTTCCCCAGGGCATA
>DMDF01000089.1 GCA_003446605.1 Anaerolineaceae bacterium | reverse complement strand
CACTTGGGAGAACCGAGAATCGAAACAGCAGCCTTCAAACGTGGTTCGACCACAATTGCTGCATTGGTGATAAAACCGCCCATGGATATTCCTGCAATGCCAAAATTTTCCGTCTTGACAGGAATAACCGTGATAAGGTGATCTAATATAGAAGGAATCTCCTGGGCTGTATTTGTTACAATCCTGATAAATTCAACTTCAAAAGCATTCCCTGCATTTTGAAAACGTTCCTCAAAATCAGGATAGCGTCTTTCGCCATGACCAATTGCATCTACACCAACTGCAAAGTAGCCTGCCTGAGCCAGATCATTAGTTTCTCGCTGGTTGTTTTCTTTTGCTCCCTTGAAACCATGAAAAAAAAGGATGATCCCTTTGTAATCACAATTCCTTTCTTGCTCATAACAATACAATAATGGGATTCCCTGATATACAACCCTGGTTGTAACGATCATTCCCTTTTCTCTAAGCAAATAGAACAGTCACATTTTTTATCATAATTTTTAATGAAGTTGCAATGGTCCTGTATATACAACTTCAAGCAAAATATTATCAGGCGACAAGAACATGACCTGGTAATAGGTCTCTTGTTGGTTTTCACAGAATTCTGGGCGGTGACGGGGTGTATCGAACAATAATTCAATCTTCTTATCCCTTAGAAAGGTAGCCATCCTATCCACATCTTCCTGGGATTTCACAGAAACTGCCAGATGGTTCATTCCAATCCCATCGTAGTGGTTGTTTGTTTTTACAAGAGGTTCAGTGAACCACAAGCTGCTTCCTTTACCATCACCCAAACCCAACATCCTTGCGTCAAAACACAATTGTTTCCACCCTAAAAAAGAGAATAGAGATCGATAAAAATCCAGGTTGTTTAGATCAATGTTGATCTGCAAGTGACCCAGTGTGCTTTCCATAAGAATCTCCTTATTTTTACAACTTTTCCCAATCATAAGATCCCTGTTCTCCAATGTCAATATATGCAGAGAGAATCACCCATATTAATACATTCCATATACTATTCTGTCCATTTTGCGAGTATCATAAAAGAAATGGATAAATCCTCCATTTGATGGAGTGCTCATGAATAATATAGTTGTCAATCAAGAGGAGCCCATTCAAAAACTGCTCACGCAGAAAGAAAAAAATATCCTTTTGAATAATATTCCTGGATGGGAAATCATCCATGAAGACAGTATGAATAAATTGATGCGGTCATTTACATTTGAGAATTTTTCTCAAGTGCTTGCTTTTACACAATTGATCGAGAATTTAGCAAAACAAGAAAATCACCACCCTGTAATAAAATCTTCCTGGGGAAAAGTAACAATATATTGGTGGACTCATGCCATCCATGTAATTCAAGAAAAAGACTTCCAAATGGCAGAAGCGTGCAACAATCTATATGACAAGATCCTGGCGGAAGAGGATTTGTGGGGATAAGTTCGTGACAGAACAATTCACACATAAAGTTGCCATTGTAGGCAGTGGAAAAGTAGGTACCACCTTCGCATTTGCTTTACAGCTCAACGGGTTAGTAGGAGAGATCGTCCTGATTGATCTGGATGTTCAGCGAACAGAAGGTGAGGTGATGGATCTGAACCACGCCGTACCTCTCACAAATCCAGTTCACATCTATCAAGGCACCTATCAAGATTGTGCCGGCGCAGAGGTGATTGTCATTGCAGCCGGTTCTGCACAACGCCCACAAGAAACAAGGCTGGACCTATTCAGAAGGAATACTGCCATTTTCAAGCAGATCATCCCACAGATTATTCAATACAATACAGAGGCAATCTTTTTAATTGCAACCAACCCGGTGGATATTCTCAGTTATGCCGCACAAAGAATTTCTGGGCTTCCTGCTTCCCGTGTTATTGGTTCAGGAACAATCTTAGATACCTCCCGTTTTCGCTGGCTGCTCGGTCAATATTTTTCACTAGACGCACGGAATGTACATGCTTATATTATAGGAGAACATGGCGATTCGGAAGTTGCAGTTTGGTCCCTGGCAAATATAGCAGGAATGCCGCTTGACCAATACTGTAAATCAATCGGTTGTTCTATTCCTGTCGAACACCGAAAGAATATCAGCGCGCAGGTTCGCAACGCGGCATACGAAATCATTTCTCGAAAAGGGGCAACTTTTTATGCCGTTGCAGCTGGTTTGGTACGTATCGTAGAAAGTATCCTGCGCAACCAAAATTCTGTCCTATCTGTATCTAACCTTGTCCCTGGTTATTATGATATTCAGGATGTTTACCTCAGTTTACCAGCAGCAATAGGGCAACATGGTATTGAACATATTTTAGAATTGCCACTGGATGAACAGGAGAAGAATTCGTTGCAGCACTCAGCCCATATTTTACATGATATATTAGACCAGCTGGAAATTTAAGAGGGATTCCCTATCCGCTTACAATACCAAAAGATTTTCTTGAATAAGAATAGTATAGATGTTGTGAGCCCTCATATTCTCTTCCCATATCAGGTAAAGATAACCTGTTGAACCCCACGTAATTTTTTCCAAACTACATTACAATTAGCTTCAACCTATTGATCATATTGGGTTTAAATATGCTTTAATAATCTTTATTAAGTTAAGCCGTCGGGGAAAGGGAAAACCATGCAATTTATTTGTCATTCATCCTATTTTCTACCCACAAACTCACTGATACAATAAATATATCCATGGCTTTGTTTTCACCTATCTCACAGATTAAAATTCTCGTTCCTCAACGAAGGAAAGAGCTGCTTTCGCGTCCACGTTTACTTGGCTTACTAGACGATTTGCTTGATTTTAAGTTAATCATCATTGCTGCACCTGCCGGGTATGGAAAAACCTCCCTGATGATTGATTACGCTACCTCCTATGATTGGCCGGTGGCGTGGTTGGCATTGGATCCACTTGATCAAAATCCAACACGTTTTCTGACCTATTTTATTTCTGCCATCCAACAATGCTTCCCGGAATTTGGGGCAAAATCAACCGCAGCTCTAAAATCGCAACGGGAAGAACAGCTTAATATCGATTATATTGTCACAACCATAACCAATGACATTTACGAAAATATCACCGAACATTTCATTCTCGTTCTGGATGATTACCATCTTGTAAACCAGGGCAAAGAGATAGATGAGTTTCTCAGCAATTTTCTGCAGAAGGTAAGTGAGAATTTCCACCTGGTGGTTACTTCACGAACTCTTTTAACACTGCCAGACCTGCCCTTATTAGTTGCTCGCTCGCAAGTTGGAGGATTGAGCTTAGAAGAACTTGTTTTTCAACCCGAAGAGATCAGAAAACTCTTTGAGAAGAATAATAATACTGAAATCAGCTACGCGGATGCAGAAATGTATGCACAACAAAGCGAAGGATGGATCACTGGTTTGCTTCTTACAACTCAGATGAATACCAAAGGGATCGGTGACCACACCAAAGTATCTCGTACGTCAGGAATTGGGTTATACGAGTACCTGGCACAGCAGGTATTGGACCAGCAAAGTAGTGAAATTCAGAATTTTCTACTATGGACATCGTTATTAGAAGAATTCAATCCTGAAATGTGTAAACGCATCATCGAACCTGCTGTTGGTATAAAGCAGAACTGGCATGAGTTGATGGAAAACATCATCTTTAATAATCTTTTTGTGGTTCGGATAGGGGAAGAAGGTTTTTGGTTGCGGTACCACCACCTCTTTCGCGATTTTCTACAGCACCGCATGGAAAGCCTGTACCCAGAAGCCGCCAGAGCTATCCTTATAAAACTGGCTGAATATAATGTCGACGCTCAAGACTGGGAACGAGTATTTGTTATCTATTCCAAACTGGGCGACATAGATTCCATTATAACCCTGCTCGAAGAGAGGGCATCTTCCTTTGTAGCCAAGGGTAGAATCAAACAACTGAGTGCTTGGTTCTCCTACATCCCTGAAGATAGAATCCAGGGCAACCCGCGTTTATTATCTCTTAAAGCAACCATTGAGGTAAATAAAGGAAATTTACCGCAAGGATTGGAGCTATTAAACGCGGCGATTGAGCTGCAGCAGCAAGTAGAAACTGATAATGTGCAGATCGCAGAGAATTTTGTTCGACGTTCTACAACCCTGAGATTGCTAGGTAAATATCAGGATTCTTTATCCGATGCACAGCATGCACTAGATTTGTGTAAAAACATAAAGGGAAAGATCCCAACAAGAGCAGAAGCCATGCGTGCAATAGGAACCACCTATTATCAACAAGGGATGCTTTCTGATGCATTAACGTGGGTAACTAAATCGTTGGATTCATACCAGGAAATGGAACTGGATGAAGATAGCGCAAGGATTATGATTGATCTAGGGGCAATACAAGAAACACTTGGTCTTTTTGATGATGCGGAAAAAACTTATACCCAATCCTTACAACTATGGAATAAAAAAGGAGATTCAATCTGGCAGTCAAATCTCTACAACAATCTGGGTGTATTGCAACATGCAAAAGGTGACTTTGAAAACAGTTTCCTTAACATTGAAAGAGCGATGAACTATGCCACAATTCGAGGGAATCATAGGGAAGAGGGATATGACTTGGCAAGCATTGGCGATTTATACAAAGACCTTGATGCAAATGAAGAAGCGATGGACGCTTATTCACAGGCAATGGAGATCGCGCAGAATATAGAAGATCAATATCTCGTTCTTTATCTACGATTGGCTGAAACTCGCATCAAAACACTTCAAGGACAATTGAAACAAGCTACAACCCTCCTGGATATGGCATATAATCAGGCAAAAAAATCCGGATCGCAGCTTGAATCCGAACAATGCAAAGTCGAAAAAGCCATCCTCAAGTATTATTATGGCGATCTAACAGGCGCGTTGGATTTATTGCGGGAATCACAGGAGTATTTTACCAGCTCAGGACAATCGGTTATTTTGTTCACCATTGAAATGTACCTGGTGCTCGTATTGTTGAAACACAAACACATCAATGAAGCAAAGGAAGTGCTCAATCGCCTTGTAAAACAGTTAAGCTCTACCTCTACCAACACTCAATTATTAGCTATCTGCTTTGAGGTACGCAACGACTTAAAATCTTTCTCCGGATTAGCTGATATTTCAAAACAGATTGATTTTCTCATGGAACTTAACTTTGCTTACCAAAAGAAAATTCAAAACGTACGCCGCCGCATCCGTAAACATGCTTCCGTCGTGCCCTTTGCAGCTCCAAAGTTGATCATTCGCGGTTTCGGGAAGACCGAGGTTTATCAAAACAATCGTCTCATCACCACCTCCGATTGGATGACCCAGACCTCCCGCGATCTTTTTTTTCTTTTCCTTTCCAACCCAGAAGGGATGACCAAGGAAGAAGTTGGGGTAATCTTATGGCCTGATTCTTCGACAGAAGAATTAAAGCGAAGGTTCAAAAACGCAATCTATCGAATGCGCCGAGCAATCGGATCAAACGCGGTTGTATTCCATGATAATTACTACCGGTTTAACAATTCACTGGATTTTGAATACGATGTGCTTTCTTTTGAGCAGAATATTGCACAAGCTGAAAAAGAAAATGATGCTGATAGAAAAATCAAATTATATGAGGCTGCTGTTGAACTCTATAAAGGTCCTTTCCTGGCAGATGTTGATGCTACCTGGTTCAGCGCCGAAAGGCAGCGCTATTTTGACATCTACCTCGAATCTCTGAGAAAGCTGTATGATATTTACTTGAGCATAAACTCATTAGAAAAAGCATTGGAGATCAGCAGATTGATCATCAAGAACGAACCTTTCAACGAAGAAGCCTATCGTAATGCCATGGGCATTTATCACGAATTTGGCAATACGGCAGCAATTATCCGGCTTTTCGAACAGTGCAAACAACAACTTTCTCGAGAATACGGCTTAGAGCCTTCAGAAGAAACGATCCATTATTTTAATTCTCTTATTCAACCTTCCAGATAATTCTTTTACAACTACCACCAACGCCTGATTGTCATACAAATATGACATTTATCAGGTTAAATAGTTGACATTTGTCCTTTTTTGTGGGATAATCGCGCCAATTTACTCCAGGTATCTTTTTTATCAGACTTTGATCTTAAATGAATTAAAGAGATGCCAATGAAAAATTCTTTTTTTTATATAGCATTCATCATTTCTACTCACTATATAAAGGAGGTGATGCGCCACGAAAAAAGAACCTGCCCTTGATCATATTAGTAACAACAAAAATGCCTATTGGAGGAGAATAATGTCTAAACGATTTTTTATTATTGCTTCATTAACCATCGCTATGGTTCTTTTTGCAGCCTGCGGTGGCGCAACGCCAGCTGAAGAAGCCGCTCCGGCAGAAGAAGCTGCTGCTGAAGAAGCCGCACCAGCCGAAGAAGCTGAAAGTGCTACAGACGAATGGGGATATATCGTCATTCCCGCGGGTGAGAAAGTAGTTGTTGGTGTTTCCTCTGCTTTAACCGCTGGATATGCTGCCTATGGTCAGGATATGCTCAATGGCGTTACCGTTGCCATTCAGGATTTCGGAGACTTGAAAGGCTGGGAAGTCGCAGTAGAAGGAAACGATGACCAGTGCGAAGGAGCCCCTGGTGTAACCGTAGCAGAACAATTCTCGGCAAATCCCTACTTATTGGGTGTGGTGGGTCCAATGTGTTCAGGCACCGTTGTTCCCGCTTCAGCTATCTACGGCGAGAACAAAGTTTTGATGGTCACCCCTTCATCAACTGCTGTGAAAGTTACCGCCCAGGGTTATGAGAATATCTTCCGAATTGTCGCCAACGATGATCTTCAAGCCGAAGTTGCTGTAGATTACCTGATGAACGAATTGGGCGTGCAAACGTTGGGTATCGTTCATGATCAAAGTATTTATGGCGAAGGTATCGCCCTGGCAGTCCAATCTAAATTTGAAGCAGATGGCGGTACAGTCACCGGTTTTGAGGGTCTTACCCGTGGAGATCAAGACTTCTCTGCTGTCATTTCCACGATACTAGAAGGCAATCCAGACGCGGTCTACTGGGGAGGTATGGATGCAGAAGGAGCACTTCTGGTCAACCAATTGCGCGGTGCCGGATTCGAAGGCGTCTTCTTTGGTCCTGATGGCATCAAATCTATTCCTTCCTTCGTTGAAGCATCCGGTGGCGCAGCAGAAGGTGCCTTCATGACCTTCGGTGCTGTTGGTGGTGCAACCGGGTACGATGAATTCGAAGCAAAGTTCACCGAACAGTTTGGTGCCCCTGTTGCATATGGTCCCGGCTCCTATGATGCAGCGATGATTATTTTGAATGCTGCCGATGCTGTTGCGACTGTCGATGAAGACGGCAACCTGGTAATCCCCAAGAAAACGCTGGCTGATCAGGTTCGCGCGACACCACACAGTGGTATCACTGGTTATCTGGAGTTCGATGAAAATGGTGACCTGAAAGTTGTTTCGATTACCGTATTCAAAGCTGAAAATGGCGATCTGGTTCCTGTAAAAGTCTACGATTTCGGACAATAAACCTACTAAGGGGGGAGAAATCCCCCCTTTATCTTCTCTTTTTCGGAGGAACCAGATGGAGAAATTAATCGAACAATTAATAAATGGATTAACTGTAGGGAGTTTCTATGCTTTGATCGCTTTGGGTTACACCATGGTCTACGGTGTGCTTTCCATGATCAACTTTGCCCACGGTGACATTTTCATGGTCGGGGCATATTTCGGATACTTCACCATTACGCAATTATCAAATAACGGCTTTTCAGAAAGCCACCCGGTTTTAGCAATTATCTTTACATTTTTAGCAGGTGCACTGGGTGCGGCACTAACAGGTGTCACTGTTGAGAGACTTGCCTATCGCCCACTGCGAAAAGCCAGCAGACTGGCAACATTGATCAGTGCAATCGGCACATCTATTTTCCTTCAGGAATTTGTCCGCCTTATCCCAAAATTCGGGGAAATACTTGCCTCGCTCAGTATAGCTGGAAAAACCATCTTCCCCCCATCATGGGGTAATGCAATTATTGATGTTACGAAGACTTTTGGCGGAGCAATGGTTAAAACCTATCCAGGTTTATTAGGAACAGACGGCATAAGATTGGGAGAAGTTTTTATTTCCTACAGCCGCATCCTAATTATGGCAATTGCTATCGTTTTCATGGTTTTGCTTTTCATTCTGGTTCGCTACACTAAGTTAGGGAAAGCCATGCGCGCTGTATCGGAAGACAAAGATACAGCTGCACTAATGGGTATCAATGTCAACAGAATTATTTCGAGTACGTTCTTCATCGGATCTGCATTGGCAGGGATTGCAGGAGTAATGATCGGGATCTTTTATTTGCAAATCAAGCCTACCATGGGTTTTACACCAGGGATCAAGGCATTCACTTCAGCAGTTGTGGGTGGAATCGGGAACATCCCAGGAGCAATGCTCGGTGGGTATATCCTGGGTCTTGCTGAAGTAATCAGTATTCAATTTCTACCTGCAGTTTATAAAGACACCGTAGCTTTTGCCATTCTGATCATTATGCTGATCGTTAAACCAACTGGTATTCTGGGCGGTCGCGATGGTAAAAATAAATTGTAGTGCCAGGTGCAATCATGAACAAATTTAAATCAACTTTAATAACCTTTTTCAGTAAGCCTATCGTAAGAAACATTCTCATTACGATTGCATTAGCAGCCCTCCTTTCGTTACCCTTGTTCGATTTTCCACAAAAAAATCTGTGGGTTCGTATCATTGGATATGCCGGGCTGTACATTATCCTCGGAATGGGATTGCTGGTGCATGTTGGTTTTGCCGGTATGTTTGATCTCGGGTTTGCAGCTTTTTACGCAATAGGGGCTTACACCTATGCCTTCCTCGCCTCCCCCCACTTTGACATCCATCTTCCATTCTGGATTGTTATCTTTATTGCCGGGTCCATTGCTGCCGTGGTTGGTACTCTGGTCAGTATACCTGTTCTGAAACTGCGAGGTGATTATCTGGGAATCGTGACGCTGGGTTTTGGGGAAATCGTAAGAATGCTGTTGATGAATTTAACAAAAATCACGAATGGTTCACAGGGAATTATCGGTCTTGATAAACCAACCCTTTTCGGGATTGTATTTAACAAAGGTACACACTTTTATTACCTGATATTTGCTGTAATCGTAGTTTTGTTAATTGTATTGAACAGAATTATCCATTCTCGCACTGGGCGCGCTTGGCTCGCCATGCGCGAAGATGAGGATGTAGCACAAATGTCTGGCATTAATACCTCAAAATACAAATTATTGGCATTTGCCCTCGGCGCATTCATCGGTGGTCTCGGCGGCGCCATTTTTGCTGCCTGGCAGGGTTCCATATTCCCCGACAATTTCAACATGAATGTTTCCATTAACATTCTGTGTCTTATCATTCTTGGTGGTCTGGGTAATCAATATGGGGTAATTCTCGGTGCAATGGCACTTATTGCATTACCCGATATCTTGCGAGGATTATCCGATTATCGCATGCTCATCTTTGGTTTGCTTTTGATCATCATGATGATTCTGCGCCCGCAAGGATTTTTACCCCGCAAACCACCCCAATTGGAAAATTGCGATTCCAAACCAACCACGAAACAAAAAGAGGTGCAATTGTGAATATAATCACTTCTACCAATGTAACCAAACGTTTTGGCGGTCTGGAAGCTATTTGCAACCTTGATATCGACATTGAAGAAGCTTCCATTTCCAGTATTATTGGTCCCAATGGAGCGGGTAAAACCACTTTTTTTAACTGCATCACAGGATATTACAAACCCGAATCCGGAACAATTCAACTTCTGGAAAAAGAGATTACCGGGCTGCCCCCTCACAAGATTGCTGAAAAGGGTATCTCGCGTACCTATCAGAATATTCGTTTGTTTGCCAGCTTGACCACGCTAGAAAATATCATGGCTGGTGAACATACCATTCTTCACAGCACCTTTGCCGATTCACTGTTCTCATTAAAACGTCATTATTTGGTGGAAAAAGAAGCGGTGGATAGAGCAAAACAAACTTTGTGTTTTGTCGGTTTACAGGGCTGCGGAGACCAAATAGCTTGCAATCTCGCATACGGCGCTCAGCGCAGGTTGGAGATTGCCAGAGCCATCGCTAATACTCCCAAAGTATTGCTGCTGGATGAACCAACTGCCGGGATGAATCCCTCCGAAACACAGGAGATGATCAAACTGATCCGCCGTCTACGTGATGAATTGGGTATCACTATTATCCTGATTGAACATGACATCAAATTGGTCATGCAGATCAGTGAGAAGATCGTCGTATTGGATTTTGGAGCGAAAATTGCTGAGGGAAAACCAAGAGATATCCAAAACGATCCCCTCGTTATCGAGGCATATTTAGGTAAGAAAAATACCATCTACCAATAAAGAAAGAGCAGTCCTTATGGCACTACTTGAAGTAAAGAATATCAAAACCTACTATGGGAATATTTGTGCCCTGAAAGGTGTGACCTTTGAGGTCAATGAAGGTGAGATTGTCTGTTTAATTGGCTCGAACGGAGCAGGAAAGACGACCACTCTTAAATCAATTACCGGCTTGTTACACCCCGCAGAAGGATCAATCTTGTTCAATGGAAGAGATATTACCTGCATGGAACCGCACCAGATCGTCCAGGAAGGGATTGCAATGGTGCCTGAAGGTCGTCATGTTTTTTCTAAATTATCAACACTCGAAAATCTTGAAATGGGAGCATATTCGCGAAAAGACAATAACAACATCCAGCATGATGTTGAAAATGTATTCACCCTTTTCCCTCGTTTAAAAGAACGTTCCAAACAATCTGCAGGAACCCTATCTGGTGGGGAACAGCAAATGCTAGCTATAGCCCGTGCGTTGATGGCAAAACCGAAACTGCTGCTATTGGATGAACCGTCCATGGGGTTAGCTCCGCTACTGCTTGAAAGCATCTTTGAGAATGTCAAAGAGATCAATGCCCAGGGAACCACAGTGTTGTTGGTAGAACAAAACACAAAATTGGCACTGGCTATCGCGCATCGAGGTTATGTTTTACAGACCGGAGAAGTAAATTTAAGCGGTAAAACTCAAGATCTGCAAAACAATGAGCTGGTGAAAAAGACCTATTTGGGCACTACTTAAAAGGTTTTTTCATGCCTTTATTCACAAGGTAACACACCTGCCTGATAGGTCTAAAAAAAGACGCACCCTTAATCGCGCCAGCCGGGCAATATTGTGAGCATACAGCAATATTTATTATTTATCCTTTTTTATTCCGAATCGTTCCTATCCATTTAATTGCACCAAGAATAAACACAATGCACTCACATTGGCAGTTTTCCTAATCAAAACGTTTCACTGCCTGTAACATATTCGCAAATATAAATATTTCCCTAATAAGGGGTCCCTTTTTCATCAAATACACTCATTAAAAATATTAAATAAACCTTAATAGTGCTTACATCTTTTCTTAATCGAATTCAAGTACTATCGATGCTATGCCTGTAGTTGTGAACGATAGAAAAAAAGTGCTTTTTTTATGTATTGGTAATTCCTGTCGCAGCCAGATGGCAGAAGCGTTATTGAGAAAATATGCTGCCAATCGTTTTATTATATATAGTGCCGGTCTGGAGCCCTCCACCATTCATCCTTATACAATCAGAGTTCTGCAGGAGTTGGGAATTGACACAAGCGAGCAATTCTCCAAATCACTCACCAAATATCTTGACGGTCCGATCTTTGATTACATCATCACTGTTTGCAGCGATGCAGAAGAACGCTGCCCGGTGTTCCCAGGATCCGGTATCAGATTACATTGGTCATTTGAAGATCCGGCTGTATTTGAGGGAGATTCGCAGGCAAAGTTGGATAAATTCAGAGAGATTAGAGACCAGATTGATGCAACTATTCAGAACTGGCTACATGAGTTAGATGAAAGAACAGAATCAGAAAAATAAAAGAACTATCATTATAGCGACGGTAGTTTCTATCAATAGTTATCTTCCGTGCATGCCATTTTATAGCATTAACCCACACGGGTATAACCCTGCCATTCAGCGAATTTCCTTGTGAACCCATGCGGTCCGAAAACAGATGACTGAACCATACTGCATCCCTTGGCATCATTCCACGATACAATCATGAGATATTTGGAAAATTAAATCCAGACTTGGTTAAAGCCTTACAAATATATTCTTCGCTTGTTTCATAAATCGTGCTTGAAAAGAAATTCCACCCTTTATAGTGCGTTGAATTCCAAAACCAAGAACCGCCTGTCAGAAATACTTTTTTGGAGCTAATTTGCACTTTGAAACCCTTTAATTCCACAAAACATTTTATAGGTTCCATCTATTCAAATATATTTTTAATAGATGTAGCCTATAATTGAATTTGCTATTCATACACCCAAAAATAAATCTTGAGGATTAAAAATGAAAACAGTTGTTGCAGGCGCAATAGGCGAGTGTGTGCATGTCGCAGGGGTCTATAATTTTCTCCGATTGGCTGAACAACTTGGCTGGAAAACGATCTTTTTAGGACCCGCCGTTCCAACGGAAAAATTTCTCCAAACTGCACACGATGTAAAAGCAGATATGGTCGCAGTCTCCTATCGGCTCACGCCCGAAACCGGCGAGCGGTTGCTGGCGGAATTTGCCGAAGCAGCAGACGAACTGCGCGCGCAGGGTGTGCAGTTCGCATTTGGCGGCACTCCTCCTGTTGCAGAAAGAGCAAAAGCACTTGGTTTCTTCGATTCTGTGTTTGATGGAACACAATCTCAGGAAGAGATCACAACTTTTCTACGAGGAGAAGCCCTCACCGAACATGGGTCACCTATTTACCCACAGACCACCATTGAAAGAATTCTGTGGAAAAAACCCTTCCCGCTGCTGCGGCATCACTATGGTCAACCAAGCATGCGAGCCACCATGGAAGGCATCAAACGTATTGCGGAAGCCAAAGCGCTGGATGTAATTTCATTGGGAATTGATCAGGATGCACAGGAAAATTTTTTTCACCCGGGTAAACAGAACCCTCGCAGCACCGGTGCCGGGGGCGTTCCAGTTCGCAGCACGGATGATTACCAAAAATTGTACTGTTCCTCGCGCTGCGGGAATTACCCGCTCATGAGAACATATTCGGGGACAAACGATTTTATCCGCCTGGCTGAGATGTACCATGAGATCATTCATATCTGTTGGGCAGCTGTTCCTTTATTCTGGTTCAACCAGATGGATGGCAGAGGACCTTTTGATGTAGAGAGCAGTATCAGAGAACATCAGAAACTGATCCAATGGTATGGGGATCACGATGTACCGGTCGAATTGAATGAACCCCATCACTGGGGAATGCGCGATGCACCCGATGTTGTTTTTGTCGTTGCTGCTTATCTTTCTGCATATAATGCCCGTGCTTTTGGCGTGCATGATTATATTGCACAAATGATGTTCAACAGCCCTCCGGGAACTTCGGATGCGATGGACCTGGCAAAGATGCAAGCTTGCCTGGAAATCTGTGCTCCGTTGGAAAATGAGGATTTTCGCATCTGGCGCCAGACCCGCACCGGCTTGCTCAGCTATCCATTGGAAGATAATGCAGCGCGCGCCCACCTGGCAGCTAGCATCTACTTGCAGATGGCATTAAAACCGCATATCATTCACATCGTCGGACACACGGAAGCTCATCACGCAGCCAGTGCGGAGGATGTGATCGCAGCCAGTTTGATGGCACAACGAGCCATTACGAATGCCCTGCATGGGCAACCTGATATGCTGCAAGACCCGGTCATTCAAAGCCGAAAGGAACATCTGCTTAACCAAGCCCACACCACCTTGCAGGCGATCCAAAAGCTGGGTAAAGGGAAAGCTAACGATCCTTTCACCGATGCCGAGAACCTTTCTCAGGCTGTCAAAACAGGAATTCTTGATGCACCTCACTTGAAAAACAGCCCCTTCGCCAGGGGCGCGATACAGACAACCATACTGAATGGAGCCTGTGAGGCGATCCGTGACAATGGCAATCCTCTTCCAGAAGAAGAGCGGCTTGCTCAATATCTATAAACAGGAGGAACCCAATGACCTACCCCAATAATTACACTGTTATCGGCGCCGGTAATGGCGGTAAAGCCATGACAGCGCACCTCGCTCTGATGGGCAAAAATGTGACTCTTTACAATCGAACCTTCAGCCATATTGAGGTGATCGCCAAACGCAAAGGGATCGATCTGGAAAGCTATCCTGGTGGTCCACAGGGTTTTGGAAAGATCGATAAAGCCACCTCGGATATTGCAGAAGCTCTGGAGAACGCCGAAGTAATCATGGTGGTTGTTCCCTCATCAGGGCACAGTGATGTAGCCAGTATCATTTCTCCCCATCTTAAGGATGGGCAAATCATCCTACTCAATCCCGGTCGCACCTTCGGTGCCATCGAGTTCGATACAACCATGAAAAGGCAGGGGTGCAAAGCAGATGTGATCGTATCAGAAGCGGAAACATTCATTTACGCCAGCCGCTCAGATGGACCTGCCCAGGCGCGTATCTTCCGCATCAAAGAAGCCGTACCCATTGCCGCACTACCCGCAATCAAGACTGAAATCGTCCTGAAAGCCATTGAAGATGTTTATCCCCAGTTCATTGAGGGTCACGATGTGTTGCATACTGGGTTGAATAATATGGGTGCTATTTTCCACCCCGCTTTAACCATCCTGAACGCAGGTCGCATTGAATCTACCCATGGTGATTTCGAATTCTACATTGATGGGGTCACTCCTTCGGTTGCTCTGGTGCTTGAGTCATTAGACCGGGAACGCGTAACTGTCGCTTCTGCAGTAGGTATCCGTGCCCGCACTGCGCTGGAATGGTTGGAGCTGGCATACAATGTTCATGGCAAAGACCTGCATGAAGCCATTCACAACCAGACTGGCTACTACGGCATTAAAGCACCATCCACACTTTCGCACCGCTATATCTTCGAGGATGTTCCCATGAGCCTGGTTCCGATCGCCTCACTGGGCAAACAGTACGGCATCTCTGTGCGCGCCATGGATAGCATCATTCGTCTGGCATGTATCATCCATAAAACAGATTATTACCGCACCGGTCGCACAGTAGAAAAGCTGGGGATCAAGGACCTGAGCATCAGCGAATTGAAAGATTACGCAAAAGAAGGATTAAAATTCAATCTGGCATAATTATTGCAACTTCTATAGTGATGTTGCTATCCACAAAAAAATGGCTATAATGAGAGGTGAATTAGGGATTAGCTAGGCTTTTCCCTAATGGAATTTCATTTATGAAACAAAGAAAAGGATGAATTGTTAGTCCTTTGAAGGTTTGATCACGGAGGAGATCATGAAAAAGAAAATAACCTTACTCATTACATTTATGCTGCTGCTCGTAATCGTCACCCCCACCCAAGCCGCCACGTACCCCACGATCAGTATCTTGAGCGTGGTAGAAGACGAATCGGTCACTATCAGTACCAACCTTTTCCCCAAAAAAGAACTGTACTATGTTTACATGGGACTGCGCGGCACGATGGGCATCAACGGGACTCTGGTGACCAAACTTTACACTGGTGATGGGGGATCGTTTAAAGCAAAATTCTATATCCCTGAAGAATTAATGGGGGAAGAGATCATTTCCATCCGGCTAGAAAGCCAGGATTCCCCCTACTACAGTTATGACTGGTTCTATAATGCCACTGGTTCTTCAGGAACAACAACCTACTACCCCACCTCAACTCCTTCCACGACCTATATCCCAAATGACTTCCCGACCTTTACAATCCTAAAAGTGGAAAAGGGAGAATCCGTCAAAATAGAGACCAAGTATTTCCCAGCGAATGACATGTTTGGTGTATACATGAAAGATGGTGTCTCTACTGCAAAGACCTGGTATTACGTGGCAGGCATCAACTCTGCCGACGGTGGGTCTTTCGAAGCCACTTTTAATATCCCAACCGAACTGCAGTGGAAGGAGAAGATTGCCATCAAGTTTTACAATCTTGATGAGGACTACATCACCTACAATCTTTTCGACAACAAAAACTACCCATAGATCGGACTGCCAAATTGAAAGCCCCGCGAAATTACGCGGGGCTTTTTTATTCTCGAGCGAGAATATTCTTCTCTATTTCGCCCCCGTCCTTCTTTTATCTTTTTTGTCAATCTGTTTTTGGAAACAGCCACACACATTTATTAAAAAGAACAGTTGGTGCGCTTCAAGTTGCACTCAGCATGCTTTATTCATACCAATTCCTCCGGATCATAAATCCGGAGGATGGCTTTTCTGTCATAAGAAAGTTTATTTTTAGGAACGTGATCGCAATGACGACGTTTGTGTAATACAGAACTTAGTTGAGAGTATCGTTGGGGTTAATGAAAGAATCTTGGATAAGAATTGGTTGTTCTGGCTCAGCAAGTGAGATAATGCAGGAATAATTATATTCCTTTGGTATCAATTTTTATTGTCTTCTATTAAGTTTTCCCGTGACTGGGTTTTGGTCACATTTTCCGAGGTTTCAATAGAGTTAGCTTGAGGTTTGTTTGACACAAACATTACGATCAGGATAGCTATAACTATGATGTCCATCCAGATCAAATTGGTATTTGATGAAACCATTCCTAATATTCCTATCAAAAATCCAATGATGAGCGCCAAAACCAGAGGAAGAAGACCATATCCCCATTTTTTCCCAGCTTGCTGCATCCGTATACACACAACTATTGTAAGTACAATTTCACCAATCAGGATCATTGTTATCCCCTTTCAATTTTCATACAAAATACCTTTGACAAAGTAATTATATAAAAAATTATATCGTTTACAAATTTATTTTCAATCAGCAAATAAAGAAAACAATTTCGAGATCCATAAAATTTGAGGGGATAGCAGTGGATGTTCTTAATAGTCATCACCATGTTCTGAGGTATTGGCATCTTTGTTCTTTGAGAGCCAAGCTTTTTAAGAGATATTTCGTGACTGTTATATATTCATCGATAAAATTGGAATTCACTCAGCGATCGTGATTATCCTTACCTGTTGCACACTCGCAATTCCCTTAATTCGCTTCTCCCAATCAGGTTCCAGAAATGGTAACATCCGTTGATCAATCAGAACAAAATCCGCTCCGTGGCAGCCCATCTCCAGAACGGAGGAATGTCCTTCAAAAATCCACACAGCATGCCCTATACAGGTAAATCCCAGTAAATAATCAAAAAAGGGGATAGCTTTTCTAACATCCAGACGTAAAGCATCCAGGAAAGTGTACGTGATGACGGCAATCTTCAACGATCGGTGAGAAGGGATAAGTTCTTCCAGCACAGTTCGATTTTCTGAAGGAAGTGTATCAGGGGGATAACTGTCCTTTATCAGCAGTAAGCGCCCAGGAGAAATAATGACAACATGCCGCAGGTGAGACCCGTCTGCAAGTATAGTTTCTTCTTCAGCCAGTTGTTTTGCCTGTGAAAATATTTTATCCAGCCCACCACGAATATCCACTTCGGGCATGTGCACCTTGAAAAGATCACCGTTTTCCATTCCGTCCTCCAAGGTTAAGTGTACTGTAAAAACATACGCCTCTATTTACCGTCCGGGTTAAAAGAAAAATCAGCTGAGTTACAGCCGATTTTTCTTTAGAAAGGTAGCACGGATACTATTATTTTACCTTCTTCATTTTCTCCCAGCCGCTCATCATTCCGAAAACTCCCATCAAGGCTTCTTTTTGTTCTTCGGTAAGAGTATCAATATCAGCGATATGATCTCCTTTATATAGGGCTCCCCGATCATCGGTGAAATGACCCCAACCTGCAGCGCGAATTAAAACCCAGGGCGCTATCCCCAATTTATCGGCAGCTTTATAGGCAGCGTTGATCATATCTTGATGTGTTTTCTTATGGAACAATTCCAACTGAGTCGCTTTCATCTTTTCGACTTCTTGAACAAGAGCCACTTTGTCAGAAACCACTTTCGCTTTTGGCTCTACCATATTCCCCTTCTTGTTATCTTCAGATATTTCTGCCATTTGTTCCTCCTGTAAATTGGTTAATCTTTCTCGTTTGATTTTCACTCAAATGTTATAAATATAGATTAGCATAAAAACATACGAATAATATTAAAAACACCTTCTCTAATATATTTTTTAGGAGCAAGTACATGAAAAGCTATCGCAAAGAATTATGGGTCAACATTCCAGCTCGCCGAGCCTATATCAATATTACACCGCAGGTCAATAACTGTCTTCAAGAAAGCGGCATTCAGGAAGGTCTCTGCCTGGTCAACGCCATGCACATTACCGCCAGCGTATATATCAACGATGATGAAAGCGGTCTTCTGAAGGATTATGACAAATGGTTGGAGAAACTGGCACCGCATGACCCCATATCCCTATACCAGCATAACCGCACCGGGGAAGATAACGCAGATGCGCACATGAAACGCCAGGTCATGGGGCGGGAAGTGGTGATCGCAGTTACCAATGGGCAGCTGGATTTTGGACCCTGGGAGCAGATCTTTTACGGAGAGTTTGACGGACAGCGCAAAAAACGTATTCTGGTGAAAATCATCGGGGAATAAGCAACAATCCACAGCAATGTTTGGGTCTTAATTAAGGTCTCACCCAAATATACGGGGCATCGATAATAGGGAAATGGTAGCGTCATCACTCACCTGCGCAAGCCATCAATTTGACAAACAAAAATAGTTCTGCGCGTCAATTATACCGATGCCACCCTCTGACCCGGGGAATTTCGTCTCATTCCTTTTTCGCTCATTCCTTTTTCGGAAGATCCTTCATCTGTGTTACAAGAACCAGACACAACACCAGCAATCCTGCCGCTAAAAGCAACCCAGGAGTGAATGCGCCATTCTTGGTTCTCATGGCTTCCATGATGTATACGAAAACGACTGAAGCTTGTCCAAATAGCTGTATGAGACCATTGGAGGTGCCTTCTGGTGTGGGATACGCAACTTCCGTCGCATACTGCATGCCGATCGGGTTGGCACTGACCAGGAAGAATCCCATAAAAAATGCGGATGCAAAAAGCATCCATGGTTGGGTCGCATAGGTCAATCCTAATAAACCCGGGATCGCCATTCCAATACCAAGAAAAAGGTAGCGCTGCCGGTTCTGCTGTTTGTCGGAAATAGCAGGGATAACAACCGCCCCGATGATTCCGCCTATGAGCATTAATGCCCCCAAAGTTCCGGCATCAGTAGGGGTATAGCCACGCGGTCGAATGATGCCCTCCACCCATGTGGTTACACCGTTAAAAATTCCAAGCCCAATAAAGGATATTGCCAGATACATCACAAATGGCTTTACGGTAAAAGCATGCTTGATGCCATCCAGCATAAGTGCATGGACTTGTTCTTCAGCTGGTGCCGGTGGAGTGGGTGGATTCTCACGTGCCAGAAGAATAAAAAGAAAAGCAGAAATGGCTGCCACGACCCCATAGATCAACTGCACACGTGCGATGTCCATTCCATCTTCAACAAGAATGGGGGTGATTATCATACCCAATCCAGTTCCCACCAGGTTTGCCAGAGTGATCAATCCAACCATCGTTGCCCGTTCCTTAACGGCAAACCATTTAGCAGGCACAGTCGTCCAGGCATTCAACAAGAATGGTTGGGCTGCCGCGATCCCGATAGTGCATAGCAAAACAAGGGTAAAATTGGAGCCTGAAAAACCTCGCAGTAAACTAAACACCCCCATCATAACAGCACCCAACCCTACCGCTTTACGGAACCCGTACCTATCAATCATCCATGAAGCCGGGATGGAAAAAGGAATAAATGCGATCATAAAAACCATAGATAAGAACCCAATCTGCAAGTCTTTCACACCGTAATACTCAGCAGCAATACTAGTAATCGGGGCATAGGTGATCCATAACATCTGCATCATCAGATTGATAAACATAAAGACAGCCAATACCACCCAGCGATAGGGATATAACTTAAATTTCTCAGACATCATACAAACCTCCTCATGATTTCATACAAACGATAACACTCTGGTTATACAATAGAATCGCAAATTTCAACCAACACATATACCCAATCAATCCGACGAAAAATGACCGCATGAAAAAATATCACCAAATAAAAAAGGCAGCGTATTGGCTGCCTTCTTTATTGGTTCATCTTATTGTTTTATTCAAATGTTAAGGGACCTTGGTATTCAGCATCTCCCAATGCCAGAATGGGAATGAAGACAAAAGATAGGAACAGAATTCCAAATCCGAAGCCAGTTTCCTTGCCAAACACCTTTGCCAGATCAAAGATCAACATGATCGCAATAACAATATTTGCCACTGGGATCAACATCAGGAAAAACCACCACCCCGGGCGCCCTACCATAAGAAATAATTCCAGAACATTATGTCCGGGAATAAGCCCTTCCCAACCCTTTCTTCCCGCTTTTTCAAAGATACGCCAGTAACAGTAAAAATAAAAACCTGCAGCAGCCAGAATAAGCAAAAAGTAGAAAAACGTCCCTATGCCCCAACCCCAGTTGTTATGACTATAATACATGAGAATACCTCCATTCATTCACTAAATTCATTCTAACGTATTCAGGGGCTAAGTCAAGCATACCAGGGAAAATTGGTGCTCTTCAATCTTTCTGATCAATGCGTTGCACAGGCAATGCAGGGGTCAAACGCACGCACCACACGCCCCACCGCGCGTTCCAGTTCCAGATCGACCTGATCTTTCTGAATATAGCGTTCTGCTACCACCTGCAATGCCCGTTCAATGGCACGCATATTATGCACGGTAGGAATAATAAATTCCGCTTTGGCTATTTTATTCTTCTCGATCACATAATGATGAATGAGCGGACCGCGCGGTGCTTCCACCATTCCATATCCATCCCCGTCATGCGGAGTATAAGCTACTTCGGTATCTTCTCCCTCCAGCGGCTGCTCAAGGATCTGCATAGCACGTTCAATAGCATACACTAGTTCGATGCCGCGACCCAGGTCAAACAGCATGATGGGATGTGCCGGTGTGCCGAATTCGATGCGCAGCCGGTGCAAATAGCCGTTGGCTACTTTGGTGCCCATGTGCGCGGTCATATTGGCACGCGCCAACGAATTGGCTCGGATAACCCCTCCTTTATAGGAGGTCTTTGTCGCATAGGAATAATCACTTTGACTGAACTCAAGAATTTCCCGGAAAGAACGCGGGGAAAAGATCTCGCAGCATTCCCCGCTGGGCGCCATCACGCGGATCTCATGGCTGTTGTAATCAGGTTTCACCCTGCCAGTGGATGTAATGTAGTATGCGGGGCTGTCGTCCCCCCAGCTTCCAATGCGATCCTTCATACGCTGGGTCAGTTCCCAGTAGGTATCAAATAATTCACATGCCAGCGGTAGCCCTTCTTCCAATCGTTTAAGCATCGCAGCTGCCCTTTCAGCAGGGATGCCTGCATTCACGCCACCCACCACCGCGCGCACCGGATGGATGAACTGTCCTCCTGCCAGGGTGATCAGGTCGGTGCCCAATTCACGCACCTTAAGCGCATTGCGTGAAATTTGAAAGCGAACGGCATGGTCCTGATCGATCTCATCCATTTCGAACAGGCTCTCCGCGCCAACTCTATCGGGCATGGTGAAAATAAACAGCGAGGTTGCCTGGTTTTGCAGCAATTGACCCAATAACAGTAATGACCGGATCCTGGAAGCTAGCGGAGGAGGAGTCACTCCAAAGGCATCTTCCAGAGTTTTCACGGCTGCAACATGGTGCGCGGTGGAACAAACCCCACAGATACGTGGCACAATCACCGGCATCTGCTCTGCCGGAACACCCTGCACGAAAATATCAAACCCACGCAATTCGGTGGCTTTGAAGCGTGTTGAGAGTACTTTTCCCTGCTGAACCTCGATCTCTACCTGAGCGTGCCCTTCAATGCGGCTGAGAGGAAATGTGAGTGTCGTCATCACAGCACCTTCTCTTTCGGTCGCGGAGGACGATCCCCTCCGTCATAATCAGAAAATTGAAACAGGAATAACGCCAGTTGCGGTGAGAGGAGTTCATCATGCAATTCCTTTTCAGGAACGTTGGTCATGCTATGAAAAACTCTTTGGATCGTATCCAACCAGGCTTGAGAGCCTTTTTCAATCAACACGTTCGACGGTCCACGGCAGCCCACACAGGGATGCCCTGCTCTTGTACAGGGCGCCCGGCAGCCCCCGCGTGTGCTGGTGCCCACACAGAGATAGCCCTGGTTGATCAGGCAGATCTCCGAATCAACCGCTCCTTTTTGAAAACCAAGTAAATGGTCGGGCTTCATATCCTTCAGTTTTTTGCGACCGCATTCCTGGCAAACCGTCAGGCTGGCTTGATACCCTTGCGGATCGAGCAGCGCCCCCATGAAAAGTTCCGGTGTGGGGGGACAGCCTGGTAGATACAGGTCAATGGGCACAAAATCATCCACCGGTCGCGATTTGGGCAACAAGCGCGGCACATGGCGGCGATGCTGTTCCATCAGAAAAAGCTGCCGTACCTCATCGCGATTCCCAAGGTTTGCCACGCCACCTGATAAAGCACACGTACCCACCGCTACCACGCGCTGTGCTTTCTTGACCGCGCTCTGCAGATGATACACATCTTCATCGGTGCGCACGCCACCACTGATAAGCAGGATATCCACTTCAGGCACATCGTAAGCGCTGGAAACCAGTGGCATATAGGTCAATTCGAACTTCTCGACCCATTCATGTGCGTTGAGCAACGATACTTCGCATCCCGCGCAACCTGAAAGCTGTAAAACGGCAAAACGAGGCAGCACGGAATGTTCCTTCGGAGCATTCTTTTCTTCCGTCATGCTGGTGCCTTTCTCTTCTTCTTATTCTATCGCGATTTCATTTTCCCATCTCCAATTTTATTATGGATGAACATGGCACAGAGATTGCACCTTAATAAATAACTGTGAAAAGTGAGGCTTAAAGGATTTAAATATGAAAAGAATCTTCACCCTGCTCATTCTGGCTGGATGTGCTGCTGGATTGGTTACTGGTATTTCTAACAGCAGTTCTGCACAGTTTGGCAGCTCTACCCCGTTAGGGCTGGATATGAGCGCAACCCTGCTGAACAGCACGCTGGACAACCAGCAATTCATTGACATGGTTGAAGCGAGTGGCGCTACCTCCCTGAAGCTTACCATTCCCTGGCAGGATGTGGAGCTTTCAGCTGGCTTGTTCAGCTGGTCAATCAGCCCACAGGGAACGCAGATCGATTTGATCAATCTCATCCAAAAACTCGACCAAAAGGGCATCCAGATCGTGCTCATCCTGGATGGTTTCCCAACTTATTTACAATATGAAAGCCTCAGCGAACAAAACATCGTTGAGAATTATCTGACAAGTTGGGAACGATATGTAAAAGCATCTGTTGCACAATTCGGGGAATATGTGGATGCCTGGCAGATCGGACAGGCGATCAATCTACCCTTTGATCTGCCGGACCAGCCTATCGCGGCAGCCATCCTTGCCAGCCCTTCTACCTACGCACAGCGTCTGATCGTTGCCTCAGAAGCCATCAAGAGCACAGACAAAGGCGATGTTGTCATCATGGGTGGCATCAACAGTGACACCGGGAATTGTCTCAACCAACCCAGCGCTTTCCTCAACAGTATCCATTCGCTGGATGCATGGGATGCGTTTGATGTGATCGGAATTGATCTGAATACCTACGCTGCCCCACCCGAGGGAAGAAGCATGTATCAAACCTACGATAGCATTTCCGGCGTGTGTCTTACCAGCGCGGAGGGAGGTTTTAACCTGGCTGAGATCATCGCGCTGGTAGATGCAGCGGGCAGCCAGTATGGCATCAAGCCCATCTGGATCAGTTCCCTAGCGTGGCAGCCTGAAGATATCAGTGCCATCGCGAGCGAACGCGGGACACTACCGGATGTGGTGCGGGCTGACTTTCTGAGCCGCGCAACTATCATGCTATTGGGCAGCCACCATGTGGAAAATGTGTTCTGGAAATATGCTGCTCAAGAAAGCCAAAAGGATATGAGCTTTGGGGTTTTCTCACAACAGGTTTTCACGAACCTCTCTGCAAGCCTGCAGGGGTTTCAAGGCAGCAATAATATGAGTGATATTCTTAATGGAACCTATCAATATCGTACCACCAACAAAGGAGAAATCAACATCTATGTTTGGCGCGGACAGGATGGCGATCAATTTGAGGTCTATCCGTTATCCAATGTGAATGGGTACAACCTGGAAGCGTTCTCGTTGGATGCTGGATCGGTTAATAAAGGAGAGGGTATTGCACTGCAAACGGATGAGAATGGAAACAGTGCGTTCATGTTGAGTGAACGACCTTTGCTCATCAGGGCAATTCCCAACGATCTGCAAGAAAGGGTATCGCTGTACACCAGCGGATTATTCTCTTCTGCTGGCGATTCCATCAAAGACAGTGCACAGGACATAGTGGATGAGCAAAAAGAGAAAGCCAGCCAGCAGGTGGAAGAATGGATTGATGAGCAAAAAGATAGCCTACTCGAGACTCTGAAGCAAAGCTTGATGGATTGGCTGAAAGAGGCACTTAATCTGGAACAATTGCTCCCATAATGCGTTATATTAAAGAGAGAATACACAGGAGAATTTTATGAAATGGAGTAAACACATCCCACGGATAGCTTTTTGTGCGCTGTTCGTGCTGGCTGCCGCCTGCGAGCGCAGCGAACCGGTAGCCGAAGCAACCCTGCCGGTTGAAGAAAAAATGCCCGCTATCAGCGTGGAGGGAATTGATCAGCTGGTCGCCAGCCAGCAATTGACCTTTGAAGAAGTTGTCTCGCTGAAATGGACGTTGGACGGCAATGCCTTCTGGGTGCAGAGCTTGCAGAACGCGATGCTGTATGATGCTACCAGCTTGCAGCTG
>DMDF01000058.1 GCA_003446605.1 Anaerolineaceae bacterium | reverse complement strand
AGTAAGCCAGGGTTTTACGATTGTGATGGCATTGGTATGCTGGCTGATCACATTCACAAAACCGCCGGTTGCAATGACTTTCATCGGGTCCCCCAGCTCTTTTCGATAACGTGCGATCATTCCTTCTACCAGGCTAACATACCCGAATACCAGACCGGCGCGGATCGCATCGGTGGTATTGCGACCGATGACGGAAGGTGGTGTTTCCAAAGATACAGATGGTAATTTTGAGGTGCGTTGTACCAGGGCGTCCGCTGATACCTGCACCCCCGGTAGAATGGATCCACCCAGATACTCTCCGGCAGCCGTGAGCGCATTGAACGTGGTGGCTGTTCCGAAATCAATGATGCATGCCGGACCGCCATACAAACGCTGCACTTCGACTGCATCCGCAATGCGATCAGCACCCACTTCTTTGGGTTCTTCATATTTAATGGAAACATTGAGTTTTAGATCAGCTGTGACAAGCATGGGGGTGAGATCTAAATAGGTCTGGCAAGTTTCGATGACACGTTCGGTTAATGGGGGTACCACCGAGGAAAGGCAGATGGCATTGATGGCATGAATGGCAATATTATTGTGTTCTAAGAGCGAACGGAATTGAATGCCGTATTCATCCGGCATCCTGGCATGCTCCGTAGAAAGACGCCAATGATAGATCAGTTCACTTCCCTCATACAATCCAAGTGCAAGATTGGTGTTTCCCAGATCAATAACGAATAACATGGCACCTCGGTTTTCTTTATATATATTCTAACGTAAGAAACCGAACTGATGATATGGTTATTCTGTATCTTTAGCGTGAATTGAGTCCACAGCAGGTTTATTTTGATCGTTCGATGATTTCTGCAACATAGTCAAATCGGCTGAAGGATGGAGTGATATACACACCCTCTGCCATTTCTTTGACCTTCTGGATGAGTTCAACTGCGATCTGGATACCTTCCTGAGGACCACTGCCCTTTTCTTCAGCGGTTTGCATGCGATTGTGAATGGCTTCCGGAATGGAAATCCCTGGTACTTCTTGATGCAAAAAAGCTGCATGCCGTGCACTGACCAGCGGCATGATCCCGATGATGAGCGGAATGTGCAGTTCCTCATATATTTCTTTATATGCCTTTTTAAAAGCGGGGATGCACCTGGCATCATACACAGGCTGTGTGATGATGAAATCTGCCCCATTATGGATTTTGCGTTGTAATATCTCAATTTCTCGCTGGGGATCATTGGCGGTCAGATTCAAAGCACAGCCCACAAAAAAATTGGTGGGCTGACCGATATCCGAGCCGGATTGATCAATGCCGAGGTTGAAGCGTTGTTTGATCAGCTTCACCATGCCGGAGGGTGCCAGGTCGAAATTATCCATAGCTTCCGGATAATCACCGATAGCGGTGGGGTCGCCCATGATGACAAATACATTTCGAACACCCAATGCATGTGCTGCCAGCAAGTCTCCCTGCACACGCAGTAAATTCCTGCCGCGGGTAGGGAAGTGCAGGATGGTTTCCACATTAACTTTCTGCTGCACAAGATTACACACCGCCCATGGGCTCATGCGCATGCGTGCCATCGGGCTGTCGGCAACATTGATGGCATCTGCTCCAGAGTCTACCAACATGCTGGCACCGGCAATGATCTTCTTGGTTGCCAATCCTCTGGGTGGCTGCATTTCAACGGAATAGACGAAATCACCATTCCCTAATTTCTGTGCGTAGCGCGATGGTTCACTTGATTCTTGTTCCATCATTTCATCTTCAACCATTTCCAAAGTGAGCCCATTGGAGATGGCTTTTTCTTGCGTATTATCCAATGCCTGGCGGATGGATCGGATATGAGCAGGTGTGGTACCACAGCACCCGCCGATCACGTTCGCGCCAGCTTGCCAGAATGCCAGGGCATATTCGCCGAAATAATCTGCTGAAGCCGGGTAAAAGATCCTGCCAGAGATTTGCTCCGGCCAGCCTGCATTTGGTTTGACCCAGAAGATTCCATCTGGAAGTTCTTTTTTCATTTTTTTCAAAATCCGCAGTAGTTGGTTGGGACCACCGGAACAATTGATACCAATTACATCTGCTCCATAGGAAAAAATCTTTTGGGCTACTTTTTGCGGGTCGTCACCTAGCAAGGTACGATCATCTCGCGTAAAGGTCATGGAAGCCACAATGGGGAGTTCAGCATCAACCTCCTGTGCGGCAGCAATTGCCTCTCGGATTTCGTACAGATCGGTCATAGTTTCGATCACGACCAGATCACAAGCAGCGTCATACAGCGCCTGGATTTGTTCCCTGAATACTTCACGTGCCTGTTCCACCTGTACCCGCCCAAAGGGAGCTAATCGCACTCCCAGCGGTCCAACATCTCCCGCGATCAAAATCTCTTTAAAGGAGGCACGGATGGTTCTGCGAGCGAGATCCACACCGGTTTGATTGATCTCAGTGAGTAATTCTTCCAGTCCACAGCGTTCCAGTTTATATCGATTGGCTCCGAAGGTGTTGGTGAGGATGATCTCTGCGCCGGCATGGATATATTCCTGGTGGATTGAACCCACCAACGCGGGATTGGTCAAATTCAACTCATCAAAGCATCTCTCAAATCCGATGCCACGCTCATGCAGTAGGGTACCCATAGCGCCATCCGCTACGATCGGTTTATTCCCCTCTATCTTTTGAAGAAAATCTTCTCTTTTCATAAAATCACCTTCAATCGTGCATGTTAAAATAGCGGGCTTTTTCATGATGGATGACCATCGCCGCAGTGGATTGTTCCGGGATCAATTGGAAGGCAGAGGTGAGTTCCATTCCCAGCTCTTCACGTGCGGGTAATAGATTGAACAGAGTTTCGTGCTGGCTGAGGTCGGGAATAGGTTCGTATCCCCAAGAATACCGTCTGCCCTGGTTCTTTCTTAATCCCAATTCATTTCTAATTTTCTGGTGGATATACTCTGCTGTTGTTTCTGCGAATTGCACAGCCAAACCGTGTGCAAAGTATCCTTCTACGTAGTTACCTTCATGAAAGAGTGCGTTGATGTGTTCGCTGGCTCTTTTCCCGACCGTAACGATCTGAAAAGAAAGCACCGCTGTTTCAGCATTGGCTGCCGGTGGTAAATAATCTGCAAGACACATACCCTGTCTACCTGCCTGGCGTGGCAGTGGGAACTCTGCTAGGATCTTTCCCGGCTGCTGGGGATCATGAATGCGGATGCTGTTGCCCTGTGAGTCTGCCAGCCAGTGCCCATAACCTGCTTTAGGATTGATCCAGGGTTCTTCTTGAAGAGCGTCAAGCATCTCTTTTAGTCTCCTGTCAAAGTCACGCTGGATATCTTCCCACTTTGAGCCCTTTGCTTTTTGTGCTCCCCAGGATATACGGTACAGTGCTTTGCGATTTAAGAGGGGGATCAATTCTTCCAGATCAATATAAGTAAGAATCCTTGCTCCCAGGGTTGGAGAATTTATAGCTGACGTCATACATTTTCTCCTTGCTGGTGCTGAATATGCTCCAACTGAGTTAGAGCAGCAAATGCATCTTTGCAGAAATATACACCACCGGCGTATCGGATGGTATTCTCAATCTTTTCAATTCTATGGGCAAATGCTTGATTCACAGCCGCCCCTCCAATCAAAACTGGAATGTGGCTGTGCAGGTCGTTTAGTTTTTCAACGACCAGTGGCATTTGCTGGCTGGTGTTCACCAGCAAAGCGCTCAGACCGACCGCCGTGACATTTTCTCGGATGGCGGTCGTAACAATATCATCCGCCGGTACCTGTTTCCCCAAATCAATTACCGAATATCCGTTATTCTCAAGAATAGTTTTTACAAGATTTTTCCCAATGTCGTGCACATCACCATATACGGTAGCGAGCAGGATGGTACCCTGGGGTTGCTGAGCGTTCTTTTGGATATATGCTTCGAGTTTTGTGGTAGCTGCGCGCATGATCTCTGATGACTGTAGCACGAAGGGAAGGATTATCTCCCCTTTTCCGAATTGATCTCCCACCTCCTTCATGGCAGGCAGCAGGTAATCGTTGAGCAGGCGCAGCGCTGCTTCGTGTGCTGATCGCTTGTGAGATTCCTGTGCAATGAAATCATCGATATCCTCTTCGAGGTGATCGCGCTCGCGATGGGTGATCCGCCAGTGGATTCTTTCCCCTACATCCATAATCTGTGCATCAGGTTTTTGTGATAGCTCTTCTTGAACAGATTCTGAAAAAACCTGAATGAATTTTGGTAGCGCCTGCTCAGAGGTATTAAAGATCAGTTGTTCGGCTGCTTTCTTCTCAAGGGTGGCTATTGCAGGGTAAGCAATTAAATCAGCCGCATTCAGAATAGCCATATCTAGACCAGCCTGGATGGCATGGTAAAGAAAGACGCTGTTTAATTTCTTGCGGGCTTGCTTGGAAAATCCATACGAAATATTACTGATGCCGAGTGAAATATGGCATAGTGGATAATTCTCTTTGATTTGGCGGATGGCGGATAAAGTCTCTTTTGCGGAATCGAGTGTGTCTGCATCACCGCTTGCCAGTGAAAAGGTTAAAGGGTCGAACACCAGAGATTGTGGGGGAAGACCGATTTCATTTATAGCTAGATGGTAAGCGCGCGCGACGATGGCTAATTTCTGGTCAGTAGTTTTTGCCATTCCCTGCTCATCGATCGTCAGCACGATAACAGCCGCGCCGTACTTCTGCGCCAGTTGAAAGACCCGGGCTGCCTTTTCTTTGCCACTTTCAAAATGGGTTGAATTGATCAGGCATCTCCCCGGGGTAGCCTGTAAAGCGGCTTCCATTGCAGCTGGGTCGGTAGAATCAATGACCAGGGGGGCGTCAACTGTATGGCTGATCTTGCGAATGAGGGTAACCAGATTTTCTTTTTCCAGATCATTCTCGGTCAATGCCGTGCACAGGTCAAGACCATGCGCGCCATCTTCGACCTGCTGCTTTGCTAAAGCCTGTGCCTGGTCAAAATCGTTTTCCACTACAATGCGCTTAAAATTACGGCTGCCTTGCGTATTTAACCTTTCCCCAATGATGAAAGGTGCCGGAGATTGCCGCATAGCTCGGGCGTGAATGGGTGAGCTGAGATAGTTTTTAAATGTACTATCCGGTTTAACGGTTGGGTGACCGTGAACGCTGCCTACCAGCTGTTTAAGGTGCTGCGGAGTGGTACCACAGCAGCCACCCACCACGGAAATGTGATATTTCTCCACATAATCTGTGAGTCTTGAGGCGAAATGTTCGGGTTGCAGTGGATATACGACCTCTTCTTCAAGCATCTCTGGCATACCGGCGTTTGGAATACAGGAGACCGGGATACTGACATGTTGACTCAGGAAACGGATAGGTTGTTCCATTTCATCAGGTCCGGTGGAGCAGTTTAACCCCAATACATCAATATTCATTGGCTCAAGGATGGCAGCTACTGCCTCAATGTCGCTTCCGAACAACATCCGGTTGTGGATGTCCATGGTTGCTTGAACTTGCAGCGGGAGTTGAATATCGCATTCCTGGCAGGCTTGGCGAATGCCCAGAATGGCTGCTTTCACTTCTAGCAGGTCTTGCTGCGTTTCCAGCAGGAATAGGTCCACGCCACCCTCAAGCAGCGCGATAGCCTGCTCTTTGAATACCGCTACGATTTCCTCAAATGAAATCCTGGCAGGTTCTGCTCCATCCACAGAAAGGATTTTACCGGTAGGTCCGATGGAACCAGCGACATAGCGGGGTTGTCCGCCATTGCTGAAAGATGAAGCCACCCTTTTGGCAAGCTCTGCTGCTTTGAAATTGATCTCATGAATCTTATTCTGCAATCCATATTCACTGAGTGTGATGCGGTTGGAACGAAAAGTATTGGTTTCAATGACATCAACTCCCACTTCAAGAAATGAGCGATGAGTTATTTCTACTGCACCGGGTTTGGTGAGGGTCAGAATATCATTACACCCTGCGAATGTTTCCCCACCATAATCTTCTGCAGTAAGACCAAGCTTCTGCAGATTGGTTCCCATAGCACCGTCGAAAATGAGCACGGTTTCTTGGAGAGCGTCACAATAGTCGGTTCTTTTCAAAAACTGTTCCACCTTTCTTTCAGAAAGAAAAAACCTCCCTGGAATGAGAGGTCTATTTTTGTTTCTCTCTCATCTTCCAGAATATTCACCTGCGTGAATTCTGCCGGAATTGGCACCATACGATTTGGTTGCCGAGGTCTCAATGGGCCGGTCCCTCCACCTCTCTGGATGAGTTCTTAATTGTGAGCTATCTTACCATAACAAAGATGGGCGGTCAATCGGAGGAATGGCAACGAACAGATGTTCTAGTTTTTTGACTTTTTAATTAATTTATGCTATTCTTCTTTTTTGGGATTAATTCAATAAACATAGAGAATTGCCAATGATACGTGAACGAATTGCCGATAATGTGTACTGGTTCCAAAGCGAAGTCTATGCACAGGTAGCTGCTGGTGCGGTTATCGGGACCGATTGGGCGGTTGTAATTGATACACTTCCTGTTCCTGAAGAAACACTGGAAATTAGAGAATTTATCGAAGATACTCTTAAAGTCCCTGTACGCTTTGTGATCAATACGATCTATCATGCGGATCATACCTGGGGAAACTGCTACTTTCCAGGAGTAGGGATTATTGCGCATACTCTTGGGCGGAAATTTGTCAAAGAGAAAAATATTCAGGCGCTTGAGAACGCACAAAAACAGGATTCCACCTTCCAGAAAACCAAAATTGTATTGCCACAGATGACTTTAGGATCTGGATCAATCAATCTTAAGGTCGGGAAAAAAAGTTTGAAGATCTTTACCACACCGGGGAGCAGCCCCGATGGTATTTCTGTATTTGTACGTGAGGATCGCATCTTATTTGCAGGGGATGCTTTTTTACCCCTGCCTGTTTTTCTTGAAGGGGATATTGATCAGCTCATGCAGACCATTGAGTCATTTAAGGATCTGGGGCTTGAAAATATTGTGCAGGGGCACGGTGAGGTGATTTTACGCGGAGAGATTGATGGTGCCATCGAATCAAACCTGCAGTACCTCAGGGAACTAAAAAAAGTTGTTGCCAATGCATTAAAAAAGAAAGACCCCCAACAAAAACTCGAAGAGGCTACCGTGGAATCTTGTGGAAAAAGCCGGGTGTTGCTGGGGGGGTTGGTTGAGGAACTGCACCGTCGTAATCTGGCATACCTTTACCAAACAGAATTAGCCAAATTGGGGAACCCGCAATAAATACCCACGACATTCTTACAGAAAGAAAAACGCACTGGCGAAGAAGGGGAGTGTGTATGCTGCGGCGTCTCGTACAGATGTCAGCAGTGACTTTTCGTTGTTCATTGTAAATGGAAAACTGATCAAGAAAGTGGAAAAACCGGTTAGCAATAGTCCGAAGGATATGGATGTGAGGGGCAGGTAATGGCAGGCAATTATAAAATGAACAAAAAGCAGTGTGGAAATGAGCATCATCTTTCGATTTTGTGATATTTCCATGAATGCTACCAGCCTTGTGAAAATGGTTGCGAAAACTATTCCCAATACGAGAACTTGAATATAAAGGCGAAAACCAGCGCTGCGTGTAGCGATTGACGTCAACAGTAAAAGACTGATGGATAAAGGAATGAGAAAAATTCGGGCTAAAGCGAACAGCGATGTATCAGGATCGACACTGTAATACTCTGCGATCAGTGTGAAAATGATCAGAAAGCTGCCAACTCCAAACATTACCCACCATGCTAACCCTATTTCAATCACATTTAAAGGAATGCTTAACGCACCGGCAATAACAGTTGGCAGAATGAGGTGTAGAGCGATTTTTTTCCGTTGGATCATGGGATGGTCATAGAGCAACCAATATGTTCCGATGGCAGCAAATAAAGAAGCCGAAAGAACCATCAGATCAGCATATTCTACATGCAAATCCACGATGAATCCGGCGATGGAAAAATTAATCGGAATTTGTGGGGAGTAGATAAAGGGCATTAAAGCATAATTCAGGATGATCAATGCGGAAATAATGCTTAACCGCTCAGTCGGGAGGTTGGTTGGTTGGTGTTTCACATTCAGATTGTACCTCGATTCAATAAAAACCTGAAACCGGGCGCTTTTAAGAGAAGGGTTTGGCTCACTATGGTAAAATGAGAGATTGTATGTTACAAGAAAATGAATCGGGGTTAAAACCTCCAAAGATTGTGCAAACGCTTGTACAGGGATTTAATCTTATTGCTGCACATCCCTATATCATGCTCTTTCCGTTGTTAATGGACCTTTTTTTCTGGTTTGGTCCCTTTTATCGGATAAAAAATTTGCTTACTCCAACCATTGAAGAGATAATCCAGGCATTCTCAATGGATATGACGAATTCAGAAGTGATCCCGTCTCTGGATGCACTGCGCACTGTGTGGGATGAATTGTTAACCAACTTCAACTTGCTATCCAGTTTGCGGACGTATCCAATTGGTGTGCCCAGTCTGTTGGCGACGAAGGGGTACAGCAGCAATCCTGTTGGTAATCCATTGCTGATCGAGGTAGGGTCATCAGGGAGTGCTCTTCAAATCTTGATAGTTTCACTTTTTATTGGCATATTGATCGGCAGTATCTATTATGCCCTCATTTCACGTCTGGTGGTGAAACCGGAAAACGATGGAAGTGATACAAATATTTTTCACCTCATCACCCAGAGCTTTTTGCTTTTTTTCTTAGCTATTTTAATGATCATTATATTGAGTTTTCCTATCCTCTGTTTCCTTTCTTCGGTCTCCGTATTCCTTCCCACTATGGGCACTATTCCACTGATCATTTTAGGCGTTATGGTGCTGTGGACGATCATGCCATTAGTCTTTTCTCCACACGGGATCTTTACACGCCAGCTGAGTGCTGTTAAAGCAATATCTTTGAGCACAAAATTCGTTCGCGTTTCTTCTCTTGCGACAACCTTTTTTATCACAATCGCTATATCATTAAGTTATGGACTGGATCTGCTGTGGTCCACGCCTGAACCGGATAGCTGGTTGTACCTACTTGGATTAATTGGACATGCTTTTGTCTCATCTGGCGTTCTGGCTGCCAGTTTCATCTATTTTCGAGATGGAACACAGTGGATGGAAGAAATCATAAAGTTAGGTCCTCAAAACATCAGCGGTCTAAATATGTAAGTATTATTCTTTTGGAGGATGATTTGGTAGAGAAAAGTAAAAATGCCACCTCTTATGGTGCACGTGATATTCAGGTTCTTGAAGGACTTGAAGCGGTGAGACGACGCCCTGGTATGTATGTTGGTGGAACAGATATTAAAGCCCTCCATCATCTGGTTTTTGAAGTGGTTGATAATTCCATTGACGAAGCCCTGGCGGGTGTTTGCAATCAGATAGTAGTTACCATTAATAAAGATAGCAGTGTCACCGTCAGTGATAACGGGCGGGGTATCCCTGTGGAAGAACATCCCACCAAGAAAGTTTCTGCACTGGAAGTTGTCATGACTATCCTGCATGCTGGCGGTAAATTTGGCGGAAACAGCTACAAAGTATCCGGTGGGCTGCATGGAGTGGGTGTTTCTGCGGTCAATGCGCTCTCAGAATGGTGCGAGGTGTATGTTAGGCGTGATGGCAAGGTGTATTTTCAACGCTATGAACGTGGTATCCCGATTGAGGCTGTTAAAGTAGTCGGGAAGTGTAATCCGGAAGATACCGGAACGACAACAACATTTCGTTTTGATCAGGATATTTTTGAGGGCAATATTACTTATCGATTTGAAACATTGGCTCAGCGCTTCCGTGAAATGGCATTTGTTACCAAGCAGATCGAGATTTGCTTGGTCGATATGCGCACGGACCTGCCGCGTAAAATGACCTTCTTTTTTGAAGGGGGGATTGTTTCATTTGTACGGTACCTTAATCGAAATCGTGAAATTCTTCACGATGTTTTTTACGTGGAAGGGGAAGAAGAGGGTGTGGGAATTGAAGTGGCAATGCAGTATACCGATGCGTATTCTGAATCGGTGTATGCGTTTGCGAATACGATCAATACTGTGGATGGGGGTACCCACATCACCGGCTTCCGGGCAGCTATTACGCGCGTGATCAACGACTATGCCCGTAAAAATGGATTGATCAAAGAAAGTGAAAGCAATTTTACCGGAGATGATACCCGCGAAGGGATGACTGCTATTGTCAGCATCAAACATCCGGATCCACAGTTCGAAAGCCAGACCAAGGTCAAGTTGATGAATGCTGAAGTTCAAACATTGGTGCAGCAGGTGGTCGGAGAGGCGTTCACCGAATTTCTGGAAGAAAACCCCGCCACTGCTCGTGTGATCATTAAAAAATGTCTGACATCCGCCAGAGCGCGTTCAGCAGCGCGTAAAGCGCGTGACCTGGTCATTCGCAAATCAGCCCTGGAAAGTCTTACACTTCCCGGAAAACTGGCAGATTGTTCGGAGAGGAATCCTGAAAAGACGGAGCTCTATATCGTAGAGGGTGACAGTGCAGGTGGTTCCGCGAAACAGGGGCGCGATCGCCATTTTCAAGCCATCTTACCGCTGCGCGGCAAAATATTGAATACCGAACGCGCCAGATTGGATAAGATTCTCTCCAATAAAGAAGTGAAAGCGCTCATTTCAGCCCTGGGCACCAGTATCGGGGATAGCTTTGACCTATCCAGTTTGCGCTATGGTAAGATCGTCATCATGACCGATGCTGATGTGGATGGCAGCCACATCCGTACCTTGTTATTAACCTTTTTCTTCCGCTATATGCCAGAATTAATTGAAAATGGGCATCTCTATATTGCTCAACCACCTCTCTATCTTATCAAAAACAAAAATGAGAAGAGATATGCTTATACCGAAGAGGAGAAGGAAAAAATCCTCAAGGAATTTGGTAGCAAGTCCAGCCTGCAGCGCTATAAAGGGTTGGGTGAAATGAATCCGGAACAGCTATGGGATACCACCATGAATCCTGAAAATCGAACGTTATTACTGGTTGCAGTGGAAGACGCTGCCCAGGCAGATGGTACTTTCGATATGTTGATGGGGGCGCTTGTGCCACCTCGCAAACGCTTTATCCAGACTCATGCAAAATATGTACGCAATTTGGACGTATAAAAAACGTTTTACAAAACAATCAGTTAAATGAAATAGAGCTGCCAAGAAAGAGATTTGGCAGCTGTTTCTTCTTGAAATAGAAGGAACGTGCTATCATCAAATGAGAATAGGTGAAAGAATTATGAAAAGAAAACCGGCGTTGGGAGTAGCTTTGGGGGGTGGAGGAGTGCGCGGATTTGCGCATATCGGAGTGCTGAAAGTCCTTAGTGCTGAAGGGATCACGATCGATTGCATCAGTGGAACCAGTATGGGAGGGATCGTAGCTTCGCTGTATGCTTGTGGTCAGGATGCCAGTCAGCTTGAAAGCATTGCGAAAAAGGTTTCCAAGTTGGGGGAATTAGCAAAATTAATGGATGCTCGTATCACCAAGTTGGACCATGTTTTCAGTTCGAAAGCATTGCAGGAATTCTTTGCCGAGATTGTTGGATCGGATGTATCTTTTGCCGACCTGCAAATTCCACTGGCGTTGTGTACGGTTGATTTCAAAAAGGCTGAAGAGGTCGTTTTACAGAGCGGTGCTCTGATTCCGGCAGTCAATGCGACCATGGGTTTACCGGGGATTGTAGAAGAAGTTATCATTGAGGGATCTACCTTGGTGGATGGCGGTTCCTTGAATAATGTGCCTGCTGACTATGTGCGTACCATGGGCGCCGATGTGGTAGTAGCAGTGGATGTCAGCCCTCACATCACCGATACAGAGTACTGGAAGAGCCAGAAGATGCCGGGCATTGCGTCCGGTTATTGGCGTGCTAATGCTATGATGGGGGCAGCTATCACGGAGGCGAAATTACGCAAGGCTAAAGTAGATGTATTGATCCATCCGGATATCGGGCAGGATGTTGCTACGCTGGGTGGATTCAACCAGATTGAGCAGGTCATCGCAGCGGGAGAAAAAGCGACCTGGGATATCATGCCAGAGTTAAAAAAACAGTTGAAAGAACGTTTTTTCTTTTCAAAAGCGACTATCAAACCTGCCAAACCCATGCAACTCTAAACTATCGTTGCAAATGGCTCTTCGGCGAGATTTGTTTTTCCCTTTAAGCTTGTTCAGGTGTAGAAAGTCCCTCTTTCTTGAAGGAAATGATGCAGGTATAGACGGATAGGATCAACAGTGGAAAGTGCAAAATACCTATCCAGGAATTGTGGCTGAGTACAAACCAATTCAACATATTCATTAATGCGATGATTAAACCAATAAAAGCGGTGACGCGAGCTAAAGGACGATTGATATTGGGCTCAAAAAAGATAAGCATTGCCAGAATCAGCGGGACAATCATGCACCACGTTAATCCAGCCTCAGAAGTAAATATCAACCCAAGAGAAAAATCAGGCTGCATCGTTTGAACATCTATTGGAAACCAGAAAGCCAGCAATGCAGGGATAAATACCCAGTATTTCCCCGCTGGGCGTTTTTTACGATAGAATTTGTTTTTTTGCACAATTGCTTCCCATATCCATAATAAAGCAAGCAGACCCAGAATGATCTGGTTCCCGAGCAGCATTACTTTGCCATAATCTTTGGTATAAGCCATATTTTGGAAGATGGCAGTGATCAAAAGGATGCAAGCAGCGTAAATATCAAAAATGCGCGTGGCTTTTTCACCCTGGATAAAGACAAGCGCAACAAGGATAATGGGTATGATCTTGAATATGGGAAATAGGGCAGGATATTGATAGATCAACGCGTTTTGCAATACTGCAGTAATCACCTTTGTCGTATCCCGTGAATCAAAGGGTTCTTGAGCAACGCTCGGTATAGCAAACATAGCGATGATGATGACCAGGTAAAACCAAAATTTTCTGGTAAGATTGTCAAGTTTGTTTTCCGGCGAGTTCATTTTTCCTCCCATTGAACTATAGAGGGATTTTTCCCCTGTTTTGTTAATCATAATAGCATATTATTGAAATATGCACTGTAACATGAATATTATTTCTTGCTGGAATTCAAGACAAAATTAGATAATAGAATAAAATTAATAGAACAAATGGTATAA
>DMDF01000129.1 GCA_003446605.1 Anaerolineaceae bacterium | reverse complement strand
GCCAAGCAAAAGACCGCCAACGGGCACAATCTATCGACCGTGCTGCGCGTGGTGGCTGATAAAAAGGGCAGAATCAAGAAGGTCAGCAGTTCGAAGTAGAAACCTGCGCAGTGCTCATCGGGGAAATGTGCTTATTTAATTCTTGCTCCCGATCTACTCTTTCCTGTTCACGAACCATCCTATAGCAAGCCCAGCCCAAAAGGACGGGAGTTGAGAATCCATCATCCATGTAAATAATTCGCTGAGAACGGGTCGTAGAACAGAAAAAGGCAAAAAGCCAAAAGCGCTGAACAGTATTTTCCAGAGAATCCCCCAACACGAAAGTATCACAAAAATAATCGCCCCGACTAGATGATCCTTTTTGCGATCTTTTTGCTGATTTCGTAGGAAGATAAAAGCCGTTCCTATGCCACTTGCCATACCAGTACCAATTGATAGGAGAGTCATCCCGAGAGCTTTTGCGCCATATTCTAAGTTTCTAAGTTGATATATTAACCGCTGGTTAAAAAATATGCTGATCAACTGCAGAAGGAACACCACCAAAACAAGAAGAACCTGCAGAAAGACGCTTGAAGATTTTTTCTCCATTTATGACCTGCTTTCCCGAAAAACGATATCCCTCTGAGGACTTAATTGGCTTTTATGCTACACTTTGATTATAGCAAAAGCATCCATAGTTGGTTGCAATAACCCATACGATGCCTATAGTAAATGTGCACACTTGCTTTTTTTCAATTTCAAGCAGAAATATTTCCGAAAGGCACTTTTAATTAACCATACTAGGTATGCTGGCGGAAGAGAAAAATAAGATTAAGAATGTCAGAATTCCAAAATAAATCCCAATAAAACAATTTCCGCCTGCCGTCAAACATTAAGGGATCTTGCATAACTGAAATTGTCTTTCCTTTACGACATAACTAAGCTAATTCACTTTTCCTCACATTTGAAAAGACGACAAACAATGTATTTTGCAATTAAATTATATAAACACCTCTCGTACAATAGATACAGGAGTTTTTTGTATGGAAGGAAAAAAGGGAGTACAGATTACCCACTCAGGACAAAACGAGAAGCGATTCGATTGTGGGAAAGCAAATAATTTTTAATCCAATATATTGGTAATAAAAACTCACTTAATTAAAAAAGATTTCTTAGGGATAAGAATTTATAGGGAATTCAATACAGGAAAAATGACGAAATAAAATCGATGTCCTAATGTGCCTGGTCCTTTTTCTCTTTTGGCTTTCGAAAAACAGCTAAAGCAAAAAGACCCACAACAAGGATCGGACCTATTATCGTACTGTAATTATTAATAATGGTATTTGTTAAATCAGGGAAGATCTGGTAAAAAATTGCGATGATGACACCCATCACGCATAGATATTGAATAAATCTTTCAAAATATTTCATGTTGACTCCTATCATAGTTTTATGAAAATCGGTTGAACCGTAACAATTAAGTGATTCGTCGATTTATGCATGGAGCAGACTTAATGTATGTGTCAATGTTCTTCTTATGAGTAATTTCATCCATCATTCTTACAATTCAGGTCTCCGAAGTTGTGCTTCCAATTCAGCCAACCGTTTTAGTCCTTCCCATCGCAATCGTGCATCCTCATTCGCTTCCACCATTAATTTTTCTGCCCGATTTTCATCTTTGTTAACTAACATGCGGTAGCGTGTTTCTTGATAAGCATAATCAGAAACAGGGATTGTTGGCGCTTTGGAATCAATGATCAGAGGATTTTTTCCTTCTTTGATAAGATTAGGGTTATATCTGTAGAGTGACCAAGCACCAGATTGAACAGCGAGTTTCTGCTGCTCGAGACCATTTTCCATCGAGATACCATGCGCAATACAATGACTGTAGGCAATGATCAATGATGGTCCCTGGTAGGCTTCCGCTTCCATAAATGCTCGTAGCGTCTGGATATCCGAATATCCCATCGCAACACGCGCGATGTAGATATTGCTATACGACATGGCAATGAGCCCCAAATCTTTTTTTGCTGATCCTTTACCATTCGCAGCGAATTTTGCTACCGCAGCACGAGGTGTGGCTTTTGAAGCTTGACCCCCGGTATTGGAATATACTTCCGTATCGAGTACAAGCACATTTACATTCCGTCCGCTGGCAAGCACATGGTCAAGACCACCATATCCAATATCATATGCCCATCCATCTCCTCCAATAATCCATATACTTTTATGAATCAGATCATCCGCTACACTCAATAACTGCTGTACCTGAAGAGAATTATCATCACGCAGTTTTGTTTTTAGAACTTTGACCCTTTCCCGTTGCTGCTGGATACCTTTTTCATCGCTTTGATCCGCCGTTAGAATATCTTGTACCAGCGGATCACCGATCTTTTCAGCTAGCTGTTTAACTAGTTCGCAAGCAATTTCATGCTTCTTATCAGAAGACAAGCGCATGCCCATCCCAAATTCGGCATTATCTTCGAATAAAGAATTCGACCATGCCGGTCCACGTCCGTCTTTATTGTAGGACCATGGAGTTGTGGGAAGGCTTCCTCCATAGACAGAAGAGCAGCCTGTTGCGTTTGCGATGATGGCTCGATCACCAAACAATTGAGAAACCAGTTTAACATATGGTGTTTCCCCACAACCAGAACAAGCTCCTGAGAATTCAAATAATGGCTGCAAGAGTTGAGAATTTTTTATTGAATTTAGTTTTAAGATGTCTCGATTGACATCTGGAATATTCAGAAAATAATCCCAATTATTTTTCTCTTGATCTCGAATGGGGGGTTGAGCGATCATATTGATCGCTTTTAAGTTAGGTTCAATTTTATTTGTCGCGGGGCAAGCAGAAACACACAAGGAGCAGCCTGTGCAATCTTCAGGAGCAACCTGGATCGTGAATAAATGATCTGGAAACTCGGGAAATTTTGCAGCAATACTTTTGAAACTCGCTGGAGCACTTTCTTTGACCGATTGATCATAAACTTTCATGCGAATCGCAGCATGCGGGCATACAAATACACACTTTCCGCATTGGATGCAAGTGGCAGGATCCCAGCAAGGAATTTCCAGTGCAATGTTACGTTTCTCCCATTTTGCAGTCCCAGAAGGATAAGTACCATCAGGCGAAAGCGCACTGACCGGCAGAGCATCTCCATCAAAGACCAAAATACGATCAACCACTTTTCGAACATATTCAGGAGCATCAGAAGGCATTCCCGGTCGCATTTTTAAATTGCCTGAAATTGAAGTGTGAAGATCTACATGAAAGAGGTTCGCGAGTGTCTCATCTACTGCTTTATAGTTCTGCTCGACCACTGCATCACCTCGCTTGCCATAAGTTTTTTGGATCGATTTTTTAATTTGAGTAATGGCTTCATCTCGTGGCAGAATGCCGCTGATGGCAAAGAAACAAGTTTGCATAATAGTGTTAATACGACCACCCATGTTTGCTTTCTTCGCAACTTCATAAGCATCGATCACATAGAGTTCGAGTTTTTTTTCAAGGATCTGTTGCTGAACTTCCACCGGCAGTTGTTCCCAGACCTCATCATGATCATAAAGGCTGTTCAGTAATAGAACCCCCCCCGGTTTTGCGAATTTTAGAATATCCATTCTCTCTAAAAAAGAGAATTGGTGGCATGCAACGAAAGATGCTTGCCCTTCACTAATCAGATAAGGAGCACGAATGGGTTGTGGACCAAACCGCAAATGTGAAATTGTAATGGAACCGGATTTTTTAGAATCATAAACAAAATAACCTTGGGCATAATTATCGGTCTCTTCTCCAATAATCTTGATCGAATTTTTATTTGCGCTCACGGTTCCATCAGCGCCTAGTCCAAAGAAAACACATTCCACTGTTTTTTCAGGCAGTATGCTGAAATTCACAGCATAATCTAAACTCGTGTGTGAAATATCGTCATTTATACCAATGGTGAAGTGATTCTTTGGATGCTCGTGGGAAAGTTCTTCAAATATTGCTTTAACCATTGCTGGCGTGAATTCTTTGGATGCCAGCCCATACCTTCCTCCAATGACAATAGGGAGATCTTTGAAAGCAGCAGAACCGTTTCTCAATCCTTCATGAAGGGCACCTAATGTATCAAGATAAAGTGGCTCACCTAACGCTCCCACTTCTTTTGTGCGATCAAGGACAGCCACCGATTTCACACTAGCAGGAAACGCTTTCATTAAATGTTTTACGGAGAATGGACGAAAGAGACGAACAGTAATGACACCGACTTTCTCACCTTGATCAGAAAGGAATTTTGCTGTTTCTGTTGCAGTTTCGGCACCTGAACCCATGATTACAATGATCCGTTCGGCATCAGGAGCGCCCACATAATCAAAAAGGTGATATTCTCTGCCAGCAACATCTTTGAACCGCCGCATCACATTTTCCACGATTTCTGGACAAGCCAGGTAATATGGGTTCACCACCTCACGGCCTTGGAAATATACATCCCAATTCTGCAATGTACCGCGGATGAATGGTTTTTCAGGATTAAGACCACGTTTGCGATGAGCGAAAATAGCCTCTTGTGAAATCATGTTTAAAAGTTGTTGGTCAGAGAGATACTCGATTTTATTGACCTCATGGGATGTTCGAAATCCATCAAAGAAATGGAGAAATGGAACCCTGGCTTCCAAAGTGGAAGCCTGAGCTATCACTGCCATATCATGTGCTTCTTGTACTGAGCAGGACGGCATTAAAGCAAAACCGGTTGCTCTGGTTGCCATTACATCTGAATGGTCCCCATAAATGGAAATTGCTTGGAAGGAGAGTGCACGGGCAGAAACATGAAAGACGGTGGAAGTTAATTCGCCGGCAATTTTATACATATTGGGAATCATTAGCAGTAAGCCCTGTGAAGCGGTAAAAGTGGTTGTTAATGCACCAGTTTGTAAAGCACCATGCACCGCCCCGGCTGCGCCACCTTCCGATTGCATTTCTGCTACTAATGGGATGGTTCCCCAAAGATTTACCTTCCCAGAAGCTGCCCATTCATCGGATAGTTCACCCATTCCAGATGATGGGGTGATAGGAAATATTGCAATTACCTCATTGAGCCTGTAAGCTGCCTGTGCTGTTGCTTCATTTGCATCGACTGTGATAGACCGAGGTTTCATCGTTTTCTCCCTCAAGGATTTATTATTGTTATATTACAATATATAACATATATATTATATCTTATTTATTCGACTTACTACTGATAAGACATTAGAAATATAAATATCAAATTTAGAAACTTTGATGTACAATCTTTCATGAGCAATAAGGTAATTAATTTATGGAGGAATAATGGCTGTTTTATCACCATTAAAAGAAAATGCTTCGTTGGATAAGTTAGCGTATGAAAAAATTAAAAATGCTATCTTGACCTTTCAATTTCTGCCTAATCAAGCCTTGATCGAAGGAGAATTAGCTGCTCAACTTGGTATCAGTAAAACCCCTGTTCGTGATGCACTCAGGCAATTAGAGCGGGAAGATCTGGTTTCCAGGGTTCCCTTTAAAGGAACTTATGTTTCGGATATCAATAAACAGGACATGGCTGATACTTATGAGATCCGTATAGTTCTTGAGGGACTGGCGATCCATTTGGCAACAAAAAATCTTACCGAGGACGATCTTAAGCATTTGGAACAGTTACTCGAAGAACACGATCGTGCATTAAAACAACATAAAATTGTGAATGTTTCACAAATCAACAGCGATTTCCATTCTGTTATTATCAAATGCTGTTCAAATCCAAAACTGATAAAGAGTCTTCACTTGCTGGATGACTCTCTGAAGCGATATCGATTGCTTTCCATTGCTCAAGGGAATAGACTTGAAAAATCGGTTCCGGAACATAGGGCAATTCTCGAGGCATTAAAAAAACGGGATGCGGAAGCTGCAGAAAAAGCCATGAAATTTCATTTACAAAGTGCTATGCAAGATCTTTACACTCAAGATTTTGCTGAATTAGAGCGTAAACTACACCTTGAAATAGAAAGGTGATTTCCTTCGAGCGTTGCAAAAAAACAGTCGAAAGCGACTGTTTTTTTATTTCCCTGAAAAAGCCATGTTTTTTTTAGAGCCTTGAATTCTTTCCTTTTTTTGAAAGGTTGTGAAAAAAGGTTGTTGACAAACAGATTCCAGTTATGTAATATATATATAATAATATATAATATATAATATATTTATGTGGGTGCAAAAACCTAATTCCTGACCAACATATTTTTCGCTACAAGAAACTTAAAACATAATTGCTTAGGAGGAAATATGCCGAAAGTCGTTGTTATTGGCGGTGGTTGGGCCGGTTGTAGTGCTGCTCTAGCAGCAAAACAAATTGGAGCTGAGGTAGAGGTTCTTGAAAGAACGGATTGCCTACTTGGAACTGGTCTGGTGGGTGGAATATTCCGGAATAATGGAAGATTTACTGCTGCAGAAGAAATGATTGCAATGGGAGCTGGCGATCTTTTTGATTTAATGGACAAAGTAAGCCGGCATAAAAATATTAATTTCCCCGGGCATCAACATGCCAGTTTATATGATGTAGCGTTGATGGAACCCACAGTTAAAAGATATATGTTCAATAAGGGCATTGTATTAAAAATGCAGCACCGTGCAACCGATGTTAGAGTAGAAAACGGGGTAATCAAAGCAATCGAAATTGAAAATCACGATGCTATCGAAGGTGATGTTTTTATCGAAACTACCGGAACTGCTGGACCGCAGGTCAATTGTACGAAATTCGGGAACGGCTGTGCGATGTGCGTTTTACGATGCCCCAGCTTTGGTGGGAGGGTTAGCATCGCCGGGAAAGCCGGTATTCCTGAAAAAATGGGGAGAAAACCAGATGGTACTTTCGGTGCAATGTCTGGATCGTGCAAACTGCACTTTGATTCCGTTTCACCTGAAATTGCAGCAAAATTACGCGAAACAGGGGTAGCCGTTGTTCCTATTCCAAAAGAACTTGTTCATACCGAAAAATTGGCAACGAAAGCCTGCCAGCAGTACGCGCTTCCTGAATATGCTGAAAACGTCGTTCTGCTCGATACCGGGCATGTCAAGTTAATGACCCCCTTTTTCCCATTGGAAGAACTGCGCCAGATCCCAGGTATGGAAAACTCTCGGTATGAAGACCCATATTCCGGTGGTCGTGGCAACTCGATCAGATATCTCGCTCTTTCTCCACGCACTGATGAACTGCAGGTGATAGGAGTTGACAATCTCTTTTGCGCTGGTGAAAAAGCCGGATTGCTGGTTGGTCATACCGAAGCAATCGTAACCGGTGTTTTAGCTGGCAACAACGCTGTTCGCTCCGCGCTCGGTAAATCTTTAGTGAAAATTCCTCTCACTATTTCCATTGGTGATGCAATCACTTTTGTACGTGAACAGATGGAAACAGAAGAGGGAATGTCTCAGAAATATACATTCTCGGGTTCAACTTACTTTAAACGCATGCAAGCACTGAATCTCTATACTACTGATATTCAAGCAATCAAAGAGCGTGTTGAATCCGCAGGAATGACGAATTTCTTTGCCTTGCCTATTTCTTAGAAATTAATTATTTTGAGGCGCGAAAGGAGGGTGTAGTTGGAAGATATTGAACAATTTATTTTAGTGAGTTAATTATTTCGTGTTGAAATCAAATACTCAAGGAGAAAGTAATGGATACAGTTCCAGTTTTAACCACTGCACATTGGGTCTATGCTGCTTTTGTTGTGCTTGTTTTCGTGTTCCTTGGACTGAAACGGGATACATCGATCGTTGCTATTTTGGGATTGTTCTTAATCGGTTGGATCACACTTGGATCACCGATTGGGGGTCTCCAAACAATCTTCAATGGAATGGTACGGGCTGGTATAGTGTTGCTTGATGTGGTATTCATCATCTCAATCGTTGTTGCTCTTTCGAAGGGTCTTGAGAAGATGGGCGCTCTGCAATTAATGGTATCTCCGTTCAAGAAAATGATGCGTGGCCCGAAAACCGCTTTTTGGGTAGTCGGCATTGTCATGTTCATTTTCTCTCTCTTTATATGGCCATCTCCTGCCACAGCCCTGGTTGGGTCGGTCCTGTTCCCGGCTGCCCTGGCTGCCGGTCTACCGGCTATATCCGCTGCCCAAGCGATGAATCTCTTTGGTCATGGCGCTGCTCTATCGGGTGATTTTGTCATCCAAGCTGCACCAAAGTTGACAGCGGAAGCAGCGGGCATTCCTGCGGGTGATGTTGTTTCTGCCTCAATTCCCCTGGATATTGCTGCTAGCGTTGTAGCTATTACAATCGCCTGGTTTTTCATTGTCCGCAAAGATATTAAAAATCAGACGAAAACGGATACAGAATATTTAAAATTCAAAGAGCAATCCGAAACCAAAGTTGAATATAGTAAACTTGCCAAAACAGCTGCTTGGGTAACTCCCCTTGTCTTTGTCATAGCTGTTGTACTCTTTATTGTCTTGGATATCCGTGGTGGAGATGCAACTGCAGTATTGGGTGGTATTTCTTTGGTTCTTTTGGCGGTCTTTTGCATGTTTGACTGCAAAGGTAAATTCTCCGAAGGGATGGAACGAATCACCGATCATGTCCGCGAAGGCTTTCAGTTTGGGATGAAAGTTTTCTCCCCTGTTTTCCTGGTGGCTGGTTTCTATTTAGTGGGTGTTCCTGAGCATTGTACTGCAATTCTTGGTGATAAGGGTGCTCCATTAATCATTGACATCATTAATAACCTGGCTAACGTTATTCCTATGAATAAAGTTGTTGTTGCTTTCCTGCAAGCTGCTTTAGCAGGTTTGACAGGTCTGGATGGTTCAGGTTTCAACGATCTACCTCTGATGGGTGCCCTTGCTCAATCTTGGAGTTCTGCACTGAACCTTAATACAGCCTATCTGGCAGCCCTCGGTCAAATCTCTATGATCTGGATCGGTGGTGGCACCATTATCCCATGGGCACTACTCCCTGTTTCCGCTATTACGGGGGTTCCCGCGGTGGATCTTGCTAGAAAGAACTTCTGGCCATGTATAGGTGGTGTTTTAGCAGCAACTATTGTTGCGATCATCTTAATGTAACATGGATAAGAAGTAAATTAGTTATAAAGAAGAGGTACTTTTGATTTTCATCGGAGCACCTCTTCTTTTTCGAAACACTTGAAAGATCATTTGAGGGTAGAAAACAATTTTCATAAAATTAGAGATTCTATTGAATTTACAAATCCCCAACCAAATAAGAATAACTTAGTGAATTAATATGTTCGTTTATGAATCACGGTCGGGGGGTTTTAGAAATAAAAGAAACCAATTGAGGGAAAAAAGAATAATAATAATACTTCAATGGGTGCTAGTTGTCTGATCAGAAGATTCTTTTTTCATTTCAATCATGAATACTTAAAGAAAGCAATCAAGAATGAAAACATCAACAATACAAGTTTCTACTATGTGGGCTACACTTTCTGCCCTTCTTGTTGGAACACTTATCGGTACTATGGGGAATAGCATCGTTTCTATAGCGCTGCCTTCTCTGATGGATTATTATTCCATTTCTTTGAATCAAGCCGTGTGGTCCCTTACTCTTTATACGTTGACATTCTCTGTTTTGATTCCGGTGTTTGGCAGTCTCAGTAAATCTATTGGTTTTCTTAAATTATTTACCGGTGGAATGGTTTTGGTCATTTTTGCTTCATTTTTTTGTATTTTTGCTCCCAATTTTACTGTCTTTCTGATTGCCCGAATACTAATTGGAGTGGGGGTGGCAACTGTGCTGCCAACAATCATGGGAGTGATATCCTTATACTTTCCGGTAGAAATTCAAGGGAAAGCGACAGGTTATTGGGCGCTGGTGAATAGTCTTGGTCATGCATTTGGCCCAATCATTGGCGGTTTTTTACTCGGACATTTCTCCTGGCAGTCTATTTTCTGGATTAATATACCCCTGGCAGCTATCAGTATCATCATTGCACTAAAAGTATTTCCTACAGATATCAGAATACCGAATCGAAATTTTGATTGGTCTGGTGCTGCAGCCATGATCCTTTTCGTCTTTTCAGCTATGCTATCAATCTCTCAGGGTTCAGAAATAGGTTTTGGAGCATCATCAACAATGATTTTGATGGCATCTGCTATTCTTTCCCTGTTGTATTTAATGGTTCACGAGCACCGCACAGAAAATCCATTTATAGATCTGAAGCTCTTTAAGAAACGCGATTATATTTCTTCCATCGCCCCAATTTCTCTGCAAGCATTCACTCAATTTGGACTATTGGTCTCCCTTCCAATATTCCTAATTAATATTCATGGGATAGAAAATCAAGTTGCAGGACTGATCATCATGTCCATGACAATCATGATGGCTATTACCAGCCCAATTGCAGGACGGATAACGGATAAATGGTCTGCTCGAGGTATTTGTCTCATTGGAACCATTCTGGTTGGACTTAGCGCTTCTATCATGCTTATCTTTCGCACAGTCGAATTGGAATTTTGGGGATGGTTTTCTTTTATTTCATGTCTGATGCTTTTTGGTATGGGATTTGGGATGATTCAATCTGGTTCTACTGTTGCTGCAATCAAGGCATCACCAAAAGAAAATTCTGGTACAGCGACTGGTTTTTTTCACATGATCCGTTTTATTAGCGGTTCATTAGGGTCGACAATTTTTGGAATTTTTCTAAGTTCCATTTCCGAAAACACACTCGGACAATTTTATAACACGTTCATTTTGATTATTATCCTCGCGCTCATTACCATCCCTATCACACGCGGGATACAATCTTAAAGAACCCCTTTCTTCGCAGCAAGGATAAAGTTGTTTCGATGAAAACCAACCAGCTGGTTAAATCCAATACCAGCGTGGGTTAAATGACATCTCGATACGTAGCTACTTGTTTGGTTAATTCTTTACTTTGGATAATGCGCTTGTTTTTGCATGAAATTCCTACAAGGTTCAATATTACTAATTAAAGCTAAAAATTGCACAGTGAATTTTTCCTCGTTAAAAATGGGAAAATGAAGATCTCATAAAAGCAATCGTTGTGAATACCATAAATTTGGGGATTTCCTTGCCGATTCTGTCTATAAAGAAATAACACAAACATCAGTTTGATGGCTGGCGCAAGCGACTGCTTATTGACTTTTTTTATTCAAATTGATAGAATAAAGAAGATATATGTTATAAGATATAATATATAAATAAAAGCATAAAGAAATAGATAAACAACTATTTAGAAGGAGAGAACTGAATGACAAAGAAGTGGGAATTTCGATATCAGGTCTACAAACACTTGCAGGCCAATCAAGGTGCAATCTACAATGAAGTAAAACAGATTGCTGAACAGATCGGTATTACCCCAGAAATGAGGGGAAATATTGGATTGACAGGTGCTGTTTCAGGTTGTCATGGCTTATTAAGTCGTGAGGTAGATGAAGCAATAACCGATGTGTCACGTAGAGTTATTCCATCGGCTGTTTTTGATGAGAAAATTCGCGATTTGGTCAAATCATTCTATGGCGATGAATATGACGCTGCACTTGTCAGCACTTGTGAAGCAGCACTTGCTATTTCTTTTGACGTCTTGTGTATGCCCCCAACCATGGGGAAAGGTGATTCCTACCGAGCGCGTTACCTGGCTCCTTATGAACGCCACATGCATCATCAGGGTGCGTATGGCAAACCGTTCCCTCCAAAATATAAAGAGGTTATCTCGGAACGTGGTGAAGCTGCGGGGGAATATGGTGTGCAGGGAAAACGTGCTTTTAACCTTGATACGATCTTCGTTAAGCCCGTTGGCGCCAGTTATGACTGTCATGGAATCAAATATTGCCCATGCCCCGATCTGCTTCATGTGGATGGCGAAGCAACCGTGAAAAAATTTGATGATATTGCGATGCGTCATTCTGACACGGTGGCTGGTTTTGCCTCTCTGGGTTATGACACTCCAGGTTATGGCTATGGAGATAAAAATGAGGATATTCCGGTATTACAATCCGGGCTTGCCTCATTGGCAGAAAAATATGATGTCCCATACATTGTCGATAATGCCTGGGGTGTGCCTTTTATTGGTACTGACATTCGCAAGATTGGCTGTGATGTCATTATGTATAGTATGGATAAAGCTTCTGGCGCACCCACTTGCGGACTGATGATCGGTAAAGAAGAAACTATGGTTCCTATTCGACGAGCCATTGGTATTCATGGCGCACGCTATGGAACACTTTCCTCTCATGGAAAAGCAGCCTTTGTTGGATATGACCCAGGAAAAGAAGCCCTGGCTGGAGCTTACGCCGCCATGAAGATCCTCAAAGAACGACCTGAAATTTCTTTAAAAGCTTTGGATGATCTGTATACTATCTGTATAGAAGAGTTTTCTCTGTTACCCAAAGAACTCCAAGCAAACTGGAATATCTGCAAATCTACCAACTCGCTTGCAGTTGAATTAAATTATGCTGATACCTGGCACAATGGGGAATTCGGGATTCCCATCTTCTCAATGGAAGACATGTACGCTGGAACCCAGGTCTTGCAGAATTGCATGTCAAGTATGGGATTAATTCCAACCATTGCTTATGACGGCAATATTTATATCTCCAACGGTATTGGAAATATTGATGAAGAAGGCAATCTTATTGAGATGCCCACCCGGCTCTCTGTAAAAGCTTGCTTTAAATCTGTTGAAGTAATTTGCCGTTATGCCGGATTAATCTAGGGCAATTAACAGTAATCCCATTTTCTGATAGGATGGTTAAGGGCAGGAAGAAGTGAAACTTTATAAAAATCACTCCACCTGCCCTGTTTTTTTCAGAACTGGCATTGCAAATACTTTATTTTAAGAAATAAAATTCAATAGAGGAGGAAAAAAATGAAAAAAGCACTCGACAGTGTCGTTGATGCCATTGATATTGAAACTTTTCTGTATTGTAAATCAGAAAGTGAGGGGAAAGAATTGGCAGAAAAATTGACACAAGAATTAAATCTTCCTCACGGCGATATTGTATTTTTGGAATTTAAAGCTTGGGGGGCGAGGGTCCGCATTCGTAGTTATATCCATCATCCCGGTGATCATTATCGATGGCTGGAAACGGAGGGAAATTAATGAAAACTATACTTCTTGCTCCTCTTGACCCTGTTCACGATAACGCGATTAAACTCCTTAAACGCAAGTTGGATGAAGCTGGTTATAACGCTATTTCTATGCCGCCAGGAACCACTCCGGAGGAGGTAATTCAAAAGTCACTAACGGAAAAACCTGAAGTGATCTTGGTAAGCCGAACACTCGGCTATAAGGTCGCTGAAATCCTTAGCCAACTGCTGGATCTCGCAGAAGCCTCAGGAGTTCGCGATACGACACGGATTGGAATCGGTGGGATGGCTATCACGAAGGAAGCCGGAGCAGAACTTGGTTTTGATGGTTGTTTTGTGGGTGAGTTGAAAATGAATGAGGTTATTGATTTCATCGAAAACCGTGTTCCTTCCGTAGAACTAACTGGTAAATCGAACCAGTTAAGAATCAAACCCGATATCACAGCAGGCTATACATACAAATTTTACGATCCAATAATAGAAGAGCTGCTCGAGAGAATTACTTCTCAAACGCTCGCTTGGGTAAAAGATAAAACTACCATTGGCATTGAACGGGCGAAAATTCGCACAGAATTACTGGAATGTGAGAAGGAAGGGAACTCCCATAACCAATTATTGGACAAATATATCTCATTGTGCGATCCGGAAATCCAAAATTTCTATAAATATCATACACTACCAGATGGTGTTCGCTGGCTTGGACAGTCCGAGATTAATCGTGTCTCTGATCTTTTCAATGTGCCACATCCTGACTTCAACTCATTACGGCATACCGAAAAAAAACCTCTGTTCTTTTCACAATATGGAACGGGCTGTCCGATAATGGACGTCTACCATATTAAAGTTTCCGAGGCTTGGGGCATTGATGGTGTCTTTCATTTTGACCCATCATGGAATGCGCAGAAAGAAGGGCTCTTGGAGGGGCATCTTACCCATGAATATGATGGAACAATACTAACGCTTGAAAATTTACAATTTATCCATCATTTCATGGAACCATACACCCTATGGAATGTGCGCGGTCATCGCGGGCTAAATACCCCCGAAACACAAGTACTGGGTCACGCTGCTGGTGCAGATTTATTTAAAATTAACATCCCGTATGGCAGCACTGCGGGGGGAACAGATCCACAACGTTTGACAGTTGATGGCATCTATTCTCTTATGCTAGCAGCACAATACGGTATTCCTTTTGATATTCCCGGAAATGACGAATTAAGCGGTGTGCCACCCTATAAAACATTTGCGGGTATTTTAATCATGATGGCTCTGGGTCTTAAACTTGGCGCTCGACCGATCCCCAAACCCTTGCTCTGTTACTCACCATACATGACCATTAACGGACTCATGGATGACAATATGATCGACATGAATGTTGCAAAACTGGCTGTCTGGCGTGATATTGTTGATACCCCCATCTGGCCTGGAGAACCGGTTGGTTTTATGACCCACACTTCAGACCGTGTACAATCCGCACTTCAAACATCACTGCATGCTTCTCTGGCTGCAACCATGGATGTTGACGCTGTCACTATTGCTTCATCGGATGAAGCATACTCAAAAGGACCTATTTCGGTTCAAGCTCGTGTGGATACGCTTCGCGCAGTTCGAGATCAATTACGTTTTCAGGGTAGTATTAAAACAACCCTTTCCCCGGCTGCCGAATCCATTAAGGATGAAATTCACGAGAAGATTACAGAAACTCTATCTATTATTGCAGATCGTGATGATTTTGTCGCATCCATCTATGAAGGTCTGATTGGTAGTCAAGAAGATGGATTATATCCAGGTCGTATCGGTGCTGGAACTGTAAATGGATAAACAATGAAAACGCTGGGATTTGTTGGCACAGCAAAAAACACAGGAAAGACCACCACAGCCCTGCATATGCTAAAGTTGGCAGCCTTAGCCGGGTACCGTATTGCTCTTACCAGCATCGGTTTTGATGGTGAAAATATTGACCATATTACCGGTTTGCCAAAACCTCGTTATTATGCAGAACCCGGCATGGTTATAGCAACCGCTCTGTGTTGTTTGGGGTATGGAACAGCTCAATATAAGGAAATCACTCCAACTGGGATAAGAACGATTCTTGGTGATGTTGTCATTGCCACGGTGGCTGAGCCAGGCAATGTTGTGCTGGCTGGTCCTAACCGCCGTGTGGATTTAAAACCAATGTTAAATCTATTATCTGATATGGGAATTGAATTAACATTTCTTGACGGTGCGCTGAATCGTCTTGCAGCAATGACACTTGCTGATGGAATTATTCTTTCTACGGGAGCAGCTTTTAATGAAAACATCGAAATCCTAACAGATCACATTGCTGCGATGGAAGCTCTGTTCCTCTATTCTGCATTTACAGGAAAGATACCTGAAAATAATGCTTGTATTCAATTTTTTCCCGACAACAAAAAGAATCAGATGCTTCCTATTGGATCTGTATTAAATGAAGGAACTTTAAAACAAATCGGAGAGTGGTGCGAAGAAGATGGGTTGGGTGATATATTTATTCCAGGTGTATTCAGTCCACACCTTTTTAAACAAATAGCTGAGCGTTATGCATTCAACTTCAAAGGAAAAAGCCTCATCTTTTCCAGCCCCCTAAACTTATTAAGTTCAGGGAGCCCTGAAATCTGGCAATCCTGTTTTTCAAATCTGCATAAAAAGGGTACGGAGATTAAATATCTAATCCCCATTCCACTGCGCTTTATTACTGTTAATCCTTTCTTTCCAAAATACTTACAAAAAACGGCTACATATTCTGCTGAATTTGTAGATAAAAAACTCTTGCTTCAACAAACACGGCATAAAATATTAAGAACACCTGTTGTTGATATTCTGCAATTGCCTCACCCTGATCTATTAACAATCTGCCAATTATAAAAATAAGGAGTTTGAAATGAGCATTGATCCCTATTCTGCAAAGAAACTTGATACAAAATATCCTTGTGTAAAAAAGACTGTCGTTAACGGTAAATTATGCGTTATTCTGGATGCGCGTTCGAAAAACCGTGCGCTCGAGCTTGTCCAGTATCCCTCCCGTGCTGTGCTTAAAAACGAAATTCATGAACTAATACTTACAAAGGAAACAACAGCGGAACCAGGTACGATTGTTAATGATATCTCTTATCTGGGTTATTTTGAGGTACTTGAAAGTGGTGTTCTCTGGGTCGGTGACAAGGTCTTTATTGGGAAAATGGAAATAGGAGTACTTGCGGGTTATGATATGACCCACTTCCCTAATCACATAAACATCATCATTAAAACGGAACGCGAATTATTTACAGGAAGTGAAATTAATTTTGATTTGGGTCAATTAATAACCTTTGTCTATCCTGAGCGCTAGTGACTGATTAGTGTGATTTTGATCTTACTGCGATGATTTTAAAAATGGAATATTTTTGAACATATATCGTATGTAAAACATCAAACCCATGATATACTGCCTGAAACAATAATCGACTAACGAATATAACTATAACCTGGCTAGTTCATCTCTGATTGCATAGAAAGGAGACAGAACAGAATGACAAAAAACAATATCCTGAAGAAGAATGACCAACTTTCAAAAAATGTAAGTGGTCAATATTCAATTCATAATAAAAAGAATAATTCTGTGTCTCACAATGCAAAATGGACTTCGCTTTCTAAAAAAGTACTCGAAGAGAACATGGAAGCGTGGCAAACACTCGCCAAAGAATAATTGTTCCATCGCTCGAGCAAATTGTTGAGATCAATAAACTATTTATTGCCAAAACAGGTGGTTATTTTGTACCACCACAGAATTTACTAAATTCATCAAGCATAGAGTAGGTATTGGGAGTTATTCATATTCGTTGGATACAAAGTAAAATTGGTGCTAGATAATATGCACACCACCGCTATCGCCCACCCAAATATCGCCTTCATCAAATACTGGGGCAACCAGGATGATGCGCTGCGCATTCCCATGAACGGTTCCCTTTCCATGAACCTGCAAGCCCTTACCACCACCACCAGTGTGGAATTTTGTGAGGATTTAAAGCAAGATGACCTGGTCATCGATGGGCAGAGTGCCAGTCCTGAAGTGCTGCAGCGCGTTTCTACCTTTTTAGATATCATCCGCGCACAAATGCCCGACCAGCACCTGAAAGCGATCGTCATCAGCAACAACAATTTCCCGATGAGCACCGGCATTGCTTCCTCTGCGGCGGCTTTTGCCGCATTGGCAGCGGCTGCCAGCCAGGCTGCCGGATTGGATCTGGATGAAACCACCCTTTCCCGTCTGGCGCGGCGTGGCTCCGGTTCCGCTTGCCGCTCAATCCCTTCCGGTTTTGTGGAATGGCAGGCGGGCACTTGCGATGAAGATTCCTATGCGCACAGCATCGCTGCTCCCGATCACTGGGCGCTGGTGGATCTGATCGCAGTGGTCAGCAGCACTCCCAAACAGGTTGGCTCCAGCGCCGGGCATGCGCTGGCTGCCAGCAGCCCCATCCAAAAAGCGCGCGTAGCGGATTGCCCACGCCGCCTGCAGATCTGCCGTACCGCCATCCTGCAACGCGATTTCGTCACTTTTGCGGAAATCGTGGAACAGGATAGCAATCTGATGCACGCCGTCATGATGAGTTCCACCCCCAGCCTGCTGTATTGGGAACCGGCGACCATTGCCATCATGCAGCAAGTGCTCAAATGGCGCTCCGAAGGATTGCAGGTCTGTTACACGATTGATGCCGGATCGAACGTGCATCTGCTATGCCCGCAGCAAGACGCGGATGACGTGGAAGCCCAACTGCAATCAATGGAAAGCATTCAGTCCATTTATCGCTCCTCCGTTGGTGATGGGGTGCGTCTGGTGTAATCCGCTTTCATATGTTTTTCCAATAATTGCAGATTTCAATCTGGGTATAATACACAGCAAATAGATTACCGATAGGATATTAGTATGCTACTTGAATTCATCATCGCTCTCGGAAGCTTGATCTTACTACATGAAGGCGGGCACTTCCTTTTTGGCTTGCTCTTTAAGTTCAAGATCGAAGAATTCGGAGTTGGTTACCCGCCCAGACTGGTCAAATTATTTACCAAGAACGGCGTTGATTACTCGCTGAATCTCATTCCCTTTGGCGGCTTCGTCCGTTTCAAGGGTGAAAATGACCCCCAGGAAGCCGATGGCTTCTATGCGCAAAATAAGTGGAAACGGCTTGCCGTCTTGCTGGCAGGACCACTGATGAACCTGCTGGTCGGGATCATCCTGTTCACCATCGTATTTTCTAACACGGGCAAAGCTGTCAGCGACCAGGTTTTCATCCAGTATGTGGAACCCAATACCCCGGCTGCAGCAGCAGGGTTTTCAGTTGACGACCAGCTCATGCAAATCGAGGGAACTAGCATTGATTCCATGCAGACCTTGAGCACTATTGTGAGTGAAAATTTAGGTGAAGAAATTACCATCGTGATCAAACGCGCTGGTGAACAGCAGACCATCCTTGTCACCCCCCGTGAAGAATATCCCTCCGACCAGGGACCACTTGGGATCGTAATGAGCAACCCCGTCCAACCGCTCACCTTTGGTGAGAGTGTGCAATCTGCCTTTGATATGACAAAAACGCAGGGTGAGGAATTGATCAAGATGCCATCTCGTCTGGCAACTGGTGAAATGCAATCTTCTGAGGTACGCCTGCTAAGCCCGAAGGGTATTTACGATGTGTACGCCCAGGTACGTGAGGGCGACGAAAGCAGCGCAGTGGACCAGAAAACAGAAGTGCTGGATATCCTATGGTTTTTCGCCGTCATTTCCGTTTCACTGGGATATACCAACCTGCTCCCTATTCCCGCTCTGGATGGTGGTCGCATCCTTTTCCTGCTGCCTGAGTTGATCACAGGCAAACGGGTCCCGGAAAAGTTCGAGAACTGGGTCAATTTAATTGGGTTTACAATATTAATCATAGTGATGGTGTTCGTGTTCATCAAAGACTTCACGAACCCCATTGTGCTGCCGAAATGACAAACGAAAATCAAGAAACGCCATTTGAACAGGTGATGGTTGAACTAGCGGATGAGACACAGCCATTCTCACTCCGTCATTTACGTGCCTTTTCAGATATGGACAGCGCCTCACTGCGCATTCTAGAACAGTACTGGACAAATATCTCTGACAACCGCAAGATCACCCTGCTGGAAGATCTGGAAGAATTAATGGAAGCGGATACACTGGTATGCTGTGATGGACTGGCAGAATTTGCCATGCATGATACCCATCCCGGTGTACGCGCGCAAGCCATCCAGCTACTATGGGAATGCGAACATCCCCATCTCATCAACTCCTTCATGGCAATTCTTGAAGAAGACCCGGCAGAAGAAGTGCGTGCTGCTGCAGCAGCCGCACTGGGCAAATTCGTTCTGCTAGGCGAGCTGGAGGAAATTTCTCGTGAGAAAACAGACCCGGTAGTTGCAAAATTACTGGATGTGATACAACGGCAACCTGCCGGGCAGATCCAGCGCAAAGCCCTTGAATCTCTAGGATACTCCAGCGATGCCAGCGTGCCACAGTTGATCAAACAAGCCATGCAGCAGGAGGATACCCGCTGGATTGCCAGCGCTCTATTTGCCATGGGACGTTCCCTCGATAACCGCTGGGATGCTACCGTACTGGAACACATCAAACACAACGATCTGGAGGTTCAAATTGAAGCGGTTCGTGCTGCCGGAGATCTTGAAATAGCTGCAGCAGTGGATGTGTTAGTTGAACTGCTCGAGGAGGGCGATCTGGATATTGAGCTGCTCTATCAGATCTACTGGGCGCTCTCAAAGATCGGTGGGAAAGGCGTACGCGAGCTATTGGAACGCGAACTGCAAGAAGCCATTGATGAAGATCAAATGGATGTGCTCGATATGGCGTTGGAAAACCTTGAGTTTACCGAGGATTCGGAAGATTTTGATCTATTTGATATTGAATAAAGCAGGAGCATTATCATGAACTCCCCTCAACCCGCTCGAATGCATGCCTTTGTGAAAGGTCGCGTACAGGGGGTCGGATTTCGATTCTTTGCCATGCAAGCTGCCTGGAGCCATGAAATTTGCGGGTGGGTGCGCAACCGTAGCAATGGGGATGTAGAAGTGCTGGCGGAAGGCAACCGGGAAGCATTGGATGCACTGTTAGAAGAGCTCAAGCGTGGTCCTTCCTCTGCCTCCGTGCAAGATGTAAACGTGGAATGGCTTCCCTTTCAGGGGGAGTTCACTTCTTTCGATCCCAGGGAAACCGTCTAAAGCTCAATCCTCCAATCCTTCTTCACCCGAAAGCAGCATCGCTTTCTTCCAGGGTGCCGCACCGGATTCTTCCACCAGGATACTTTTTAATTCATAAATCTGATCACGCAGCACTGCTGCTCGTTCAAAATCAAGCTCTTTGGCAGCCGCCTGCATTTTTTGTTCGGTTTCTTTGATCAACTGTTTCAAGGCATCTTTGGGGATGCCCGCCAAACCATCGGGACCGGATTGGTAGACAGCACCTTCCTCTGCCACAACATAGCCACCCAACCTCTCGGTGATATCGTAGATCTCTTTGATAATGGAGAGCGGTTCGATGTGATGCTTGATATTGTACCGGTCTTGCTTTTCGCGACGGCGGTTGGTCTCATCGATGGCAGCTTTCATGGCGTCTGTGATCTTATCAGCGTACATGATGACCTTGCCATGCACATTACGCGCTGCTCGTCCAATGGTTTGGATGAGCGCTGTCTCACTACGCAAGAAACCCTGTTTGTCCGCATCCAGGATGGCAACTAATGACACTTCCGGCAGGTCAAGCCCTTCACGTAGCAGGTTGATGCCTACCAGCACGTCAAATACACCCATGCGCAGATCGCGCAGGATGCTGACCCGTTCTAGCGTTTCCACTTCTGAATGCAAATAATTTACTTTCAAACCCAGCTCTTTCAGGTAGTCAGAGAGATCTTCAGCCATACGCTTGGTGAGCGTGGTGACCAAAACCCGTTCTCCCTTCTGAATGCGTTGATTGATCTCATGCACCAGATCATCTACCTGCCCTTTCACAGGTCGTACTTCCACCTCCGGATCGATCAACCCGGTGGGACGGATAACCTGATCGATAACGTGATCCACCTTTCCCAATTCGTATGGTCCCGGTGTGGCAGAGGTGTAAATGGTGTAGCCCATCTTTTGTTCGAATTCCTCAAAGGTCAGCGGGCGATTATCCAGCGCTGAGGGTAATCGGAAACCGTATTCCACCAGAGTGCTCTTGCGTGAGCGATCCCCGTTGAACATGCCCCTGATCTGGGGCACCGTCATGTGCGATTCATCCAGTATCAGCAGATAATCCGATGGTAGGAAATCCATCAGAGTCCAGGGCGGCGACCCGGCGGAACGTTGATCAAGATGGCGCGAATAATTTTCGATACCGGAACAGTAACCGATCTCCCGTAGCATTTCCATATCGTAATTGGTACGCTGTTCGATGCGTTGCGCTTCCAGCAGTTTGTTGTGCATCTGGAAGTAGCTCACCTGTTCCCCCAGTTCAATTTCGATATCTGCCAGAGCTTTTTTCAACAGATCATCCTCGGTGATGAAATGCTTGGCGGGGTAGATCTCGACAGAATCCAATTCCTCCAATATTTCTCCGGTGACCGGGTTCAGAGTGGTGATCTTTTCCACCTCATCCCCGAAGAATGCGATGCGGACGACCTTTTTGCGCTCGTACGCCGGGAAGATTTCCAGTGTATCACCTCGCAGACGGAATACGCCTGGATGCAAATCCATATCATTGCGAGAATACTGTTGTTCAATCAAGCGGCGCAAGAGGGCGTTGCGGCGGTAGATCTCGCCCACCGCCAGCCGGATGACGATGTTGCGGTAGGCTTCTGGGCTGCCCAAACCATAAATGGCAGAGACAGATGCCACGATGATGACATCCCTGCGCGATACCAGTGCTGTGGTGGCAGCTAAGCGCAGCCGTTCGATCTCCTCATTGATTTCAGTTTCTTTCTCAATGTACAGATCGTGCTGGGGAACATACGCTTCAGGTTGGTAATAATCGTAATAGGATACAAAATATTCCACCGCGTTATTCGGGAAGAACTCCTTGAATTCCGCATACAGTTGCGCAGCCAGGGTCTTGTTATGCGCCATGACCAGTGCTGGCATCTGCACCTGTTGGATAAGATTAGCAATGGTGAAGGTCTTGCCGGTAGCAGTCGCACCCAGCAACACTTGATGTCTTTCACCCTTCTGGATGCCTTCCACCAGCTTGTCAATTGCTTCAGGTTGATCCCCCATGGGTTGATAGGGTGCTTTCAGTTGGAATTCCAATTAGTTCTCTCCTTTAGGTTTTTCCACTCAATTTTTCCAGCGCCAGCAGCAGCTTTTCCTTCCAGTTACCATCTTCAATTGTGAAACGCGGATAATATTCATTCTTTCCGCTGCGCCAATCTGGTTCCAGAGATCGAAGCGCTCTGTGCTTGACATCCTCCGCCAGCGCTGGATAGCGTAAGATGAGCTGCTTCGATTCCACACTGATGGAATACAAACCAGCCTGTTCTGCTTTTAATTTTATCTCCGTCTGCCAGACCAGGTTCAGCACTTCCTGTGGTGGTGTGCCGAAACGATCCTGAAACTCAGCACGAATATCCTCAAAACCCGTTTCAGAGTTGATGCGCGCTAGCTTGCGATACATTTCCAGGCGCACACTACCATCCGTGATATAACTCGCTGGGATGGAGATGGGTAGAGGCAATTCCACGCTCACAAAGGGACGAAGTTCAGATTGATCCACTGACATGCTCAACTGTTTTGTTATTGCTTCATCATCCCCCTTCAGTGATCGAACCGCATCCGAAAGAAGGCGGGTGTAGAGATAAAAACCGACTGCGGCAATATGCCCATGTTGTTGCGTACCCAGTAAATCTCCTGCACCGCGCATCTCCAGATCACGCATGGCAATGGAGTAACCGGAACCCAGCTGGGAATTTTCAGCGATCACCTCCAGACGTTCCAATCCATCGATGGTCGGTTTGCGCTTCGTGTTGAAGAAAAAATAAGCATACGCACGCTGGGTGCCACGCCCCACCCGCCCGCGCAGCTGGTAAAGCTGTGCCAACCCAAAGGTATCCCCTCGATCCACAATAAGCGTATTAGCATTGGGAATATCCAGTCCCGATTCAATGATGGAAGTGGAAAGCAGTACATCCACCTTTTGCTGGGTAAATTCATGCATCACATTCGCCAATTTTTGTTCGGGCATCTGTCCATGCGCTACTGCAATACGTGCTTCGGGAACGATGGAACGCAAATGTTCGGCAAAGGAATTAATGGTTTGCACACGATTATGCACGAAGAAAACCTGCCCGCCCCGATCCAGTTCGCGCAGGATAGCACGCCGTACGATCTCCGAGTCATATCCACCCACATGGGTAGTAACGGGCAAACGATCGGTTGGGGCGGTGTTGATCATCGAAATATCACGAATGCCCGAAAGAGCCATATACAGTGTACGAGGGATGGGGGTTGCGGTCAGCGTCAGCACATCGATGCGGGTGCGCATCTTCTTGAAGAATTCCTTATGCATCACGCCAAAGCGCTGCTCTTCATCGATGATGAGCAATCCTAAATCTTTGAATTTTACATCCTTCTGCAGCAGACGATGGGTACCGATGATGATATCAATTTCCCCGGCTGCCAGTGAGAGTAAAATATCCTGCTGCTCTGCATCCGTGCGAAAACGCGAAAGCATCTCCACATTCACGGGGAAAGGTGCCAGACGTTGTTTGAAAGTTTCATAGTGTTGTTGTGTCAATACAGTGGTAGGCACCAACATGGCAACTTGTTTCCCATCCATGGCTGCCTTAAAAGCAGCCCGCACTGCCACTTCTGTTTTTCCATAGCCCACATCACCGCACAACAGTCGATCCATCGGTCTGTCTTTTTCCATATCCCTTTTTACATCTTCGATCGCCTGTAACTGGTCTTCGGTCTCATCATACGGAAAGCTGGCTTCCAATTCACGCTGCCAATCGCTATCCATTGCGAAGGGGTACCCTTCAACAGATTGGCGGTGCGAATACAATTCCAGCAAGTCCTTTGCCACATACTGCACAGCCTGCTTCACGCGCACCTTCATGCCCTGCCAGGTCTGGCTCCCCAGGGATGAAAGTTTGGGTGGGCGTGCATCCGGACCAATATACAGCGATACACGATCTGCCTGATAAACGGGTACATACAGTTCATCCCCATCCGCATACTGCAGGAAGAGATATTCCTTTTCCACACCATCCAGGGTACGCTTCACCAAACCTTGAAAAAGAGCAATGCCGTATTCAAAATGCACCACATAATCACCTGGCTTGAAGCTGCCAAAATCAAAAACAATGAGTTCCTGCTGGCTCCGGCGCCGTCGTTTACGGATGGCGGGCTGCCAGCCGAAAATCTCCTCATCGCTGATGGTGGTATGCGTCGATCGATCCGGATAGGTAATTTTCCATCCAGAAGAGAGGTTCCGATTGATAAATTCAATGTTGGAAGAATCTGTTGTTTGGGCGGCAAAGCGTTCCTGCCATAATTTTTGCAAGCGCTCCGTCTGCCGGCTGACAATGGAAAGAGAATGTCCTGCTTCCATCTCATCAGCAATGGTATCCATCAGATCATCCAGCTTTCCGCCGAAGCGTGGTGCTGGCTGGATAGCATGGCGAAACATCTGTTTGGTTTCCATACCTGAAAAGCTCATATTGAGCGGGGTAAAGGGAAGCATCTGGTCATATAATTCGGACCACGAATAATATGGAGAGGGGAACGAACGCGGTAGCTTTTTTCCCTCGATCAACTGTTGGCGCAGCTCAAGAGAATCCTTCTCTACTTCCTCCGAAACGGTAATCAAAATATCCCTGTCATCCAGAAACACCAGTGTCCCCTTCGGGAGATAAGAAAGAATGGAAGTCGCGTTCGGGTGCAGCAAACCAATATCACGCTCGCAAGGATAGATGTTCTGTTCTGCTTTCCAATCTTCCGGTAAGATAAATTCCCTGGCAGGAACCAGGGTACACTGCATCAATGATTGGATGGAACGCTGGCTGATCTCATCAAAAGTACGGATGGATTCGATCTCATCCCCAAAAAATTCGATGCGGATGGGGTGCTCCTGATCCACCAACCATATATCCACAATACCCCCGCGGCGTGAGAACTGCCCCACCCCCGTCACGATTTCGTGAAACTCATAACCCAACCGCACCAATTGTTGCACCAACCACTCAAGGTCCAGACTTTCACCAATTTTTAATAATTTACGGGCAAGGATGAAATCCCGTCTGGGCAGGGTACGCGCCATGACACTTTTTATAGAAGCGATGATAAAGATGTGATCTGCAGTTGGTTTCTGCCCGGGTATCCAGTAGCACGAAAGTGCATTCAAGGCAGCAATGCGTCCAGCTCTGGTGGTTTCCTCCCAATCCGAAGCCTCATAGAAGATCGGGACCGGTTCGGGGAAGAACATACCATGAGCTCGTTCATCCCACAGCCGCATCTCTTCCAGCAAGACCTGTGCACGGCTGACCTGCCCGGTGATGAAAAGAACCGGAACCTGTTGCTCACGTTGGATAGCCAGAGCCAGCGGGAGACGGATCGGTCGTACCAATCCCAGCGGACCCGGGTCGACACCTTGTTTTAAAGCAGTCAGAATGCTGTTATAACCTTCCAGCTCAGAAAAACGGATTGGGATCATTCATCATCCAAAAAAGTACCGTTAAACTGCGTCATGGCGATCTCAATACCAGATCGCAGAACCATTTCCACCGCATCGGCAGCCTGGTTAAGAACCACAGTCAATTTTTTCTTATCTGATGACTGGAAGCTCTTCAACACGAAATCGATCACCTCTTCTCCTTCGTATTTAGGACGCCCAATGCCTACACGCAATCTCGGAAAATCTCGGGTGGAAACTTTCTCGATGATGGATTCCATACCATGATGCCCTGCTGCCCCGCCAGATGCGCGCAGTCGGATGCGCCCAAAGGGGAGATCGAGATCGTCATAAATGATAAGCAGGTTCCCCGCCTGGATGCCATACAATCTCTGCAGAGGTCCTACTGACAAACCCGAGTTATTCATGAAGGTTTGCGGTTTGACAAGAATAACCGAATGCCCCGCAAAAACACCCTCCCCCGTAAGTGCATTCTTGCGTTTTCTTTTCAGGTCAATCTTCCAGCGTTGTGACAACACATCCGCCACCATAAAACCCACATTGTGACGGTTATCTTCATATTGTTTTCCGGGATTACCCAAGCCCACAATCATAAATTTCTCTATCGTCATCTCATTTTCCTTAAAAATAACTAAGCAACTAATTAGTTTAATACAGAAATCCATTTTTTCCAAATCATGTGTGAATCATGTGAATCACGGCAACCCCGCCATGCTTTAATAATAGCCCAACCTTGCTTGATAAAAGGGAATTTATTAACGTTTGGTCTATAACGAATCTATAATTTAAGGGTTAAAACGGATATGTTATAATGAAATGAGTAGCCACAAGATGATACCTATGGAAAAATTACCCCAACCGCAAGTAGAAGAAAATCGAACGTCCGAATCCACCCCTTCCGTTGACAAGAAGAAGCTGTTGTGGATAATCGTTGCTATCATTGTACTGCTGGCTGTTACCATCTACGGCATTTTCTGGCTTGCCAAAGCAGGTCCAGACACAACCAGCCAGGTACGGGATATCTTCATCATCGTTTTAGCATTTGAATCTTTCGTGATCGGTGTTGCGTTGGTTATCCTGGTAATCCAACTGGCTTTATTGACCAATATGCTGCAAACCGAGATCAAACCCATCATCAGCGACACCAAAGAGACCATCGATACGGTGAAAGGTACTACCAATTTTCTCAGTAAAAGGGCAGTGCAGCCGGTTATCAAAGCCAACAGCTATGTGGCAGGTGCCAGAAAAATGTTTGAAATGCTGGGAATCATAAAAAAATAATCAATACTAAAAAGGAGGATGAAATATGTCTGACCGTGACAATTTTGGTTCATTTTTATCAGGGCTTATCGTGGGCGGTGTTACAGGCGCGATCGTAGCGTTATTGTTGGCTCCCCAATCTGGTGAAGAAACACGAAAACAAATTAAAGAAAAATCGGTGGAACTTCATGATCAAGCTTCCACCTACGTGGATGAAGTGGTCGCAAAAACTGAGAAGGTCGTTGATGAAGTATCCGACAAAACCGGTGAATTTCTTGATACAACCAAAAAGAAAGCAGCCGAAGTAGCTGAAAAAGGGCAGGTTCTACTCGAAAGCAAAAAAGAAAAACCTGCAGCCACAAAAGCAGCCGCTCCGAATAAAACAACAAAGCAAGAATAGCCAAAGCAGTACAAAGAACAGGATGCTGATCGCATCCTGTTCTTTATTTTAATTCGTTCATTACATCTGGTATTGCCCGGAGAACATCCCCCGCCAGCACGCACGCCGCGTGACCCATACATTTTTCAGCGATCACCCCAGCTCTGGCATGCATCCAGGCAGCTCCACAGGCTGCATCAAAGGGATTCATCCCTTGCGCTAGCAATCCACACAGCATGCCTGCCAGAACATCCCCGCTGCCGGCAGTGGCAAGTGCAGCGGTAGCAATTGGGATTTCCGCCACCTGCCCCTCCGGTTCTGCAATCACGGTTAATGCACCTTTCAGTACCACCACACATTTCCAATCCATGGCAGCCTTGCGCACAACAGAGATACGATCGCTCTGGATTTCATGAATGGGTTTTCCTGTCAGGCGTGCCATTTCACCGGGATGCGGTGTAAGAATAGCATTCACAGGTAAAACATGCTCAAAATCGGGTATTTCACAGAGCAGGTTCAAGCCATCCGCATCTAGCACCACGCCATGATACTTCCAGCGATCCACATCCTTTAACACATACAAGAGATCCTGATAGAACGCCAGCGTATCCCTGCCTGACCCCCATCCAGGTCCAATCAATAGAGAAGTTGCACGCAAAAGGATGTTTTCAAGGTCTTTGCTCGCATTCCAGGCAAAACCGTCTTGCTTTTCATCCAGCAGTGCCCAAGTTGCTTCGGGTAGTGCCCCAGCCAGCATGTACTGCACAGATGGAATGGTCGCGATCTGCACCAATCCCGTCCCGATGCGATATGCAGCTTGTGCAGCCAGATAGGCAGCGCCCGGATAATTCTTTGAACCAGCAAACAGCACAGCCGTTCCGAAGGTGCCTTTGTGTGCCTGCATAGGACGTTTGGGTAAAATTGAACGCACCGCAGTCTGCTCAACACAATATTCCGCAATACCTTCCCAGCTTCCAAGATCATCGGGGAGAGCAATATCCACTATACCTATTGCGCCCACATATTCAAAGGCAGGGAACCGCAGCAGTCCCTGTTTCATGGCTGCTATACAGATAGTCCAATCGGCATGCAAGACCGCGTCATCAACCTCTCCTGATTCACAATCCACACCCGATGGGCAATCCACAGCGACAATGAAGGGGAGCTTATCCCTCTCTTTTAGATGGCTCAGCACCTGTTTCACCACTCCCCGTAGCGGTAGTTGAATACCCGTGCCCAGAATACCATCCAGCAGGATATCCGCTTGCTGGATAGCTGCATCCAGCTGCTTAAAATGTTCATCCTGACTGTGGTAGCACAGCGTGCCTCCTGCTTGCAAGTAGGTTTGCATCAGTTCATCTTGAGCATCGCGATCCTTCAAGAGATATGCTCTGGTGACCCAACCTTTTTCCTGCAGGTAAGTGAGCGCCACCAAAGTGTCACCACCATTATTCCCTGGTCCAACCAATCCTAACGTGGAGTGAAAATCGCCTTCTTTCCAACGGTGATAGATGAATTCCCCTACTCCCCTACCGGCATTTTGCATCATCTGCGCGAAGCTTAACCCGCTTTGATCTGCTTCCTGTTCAAGCCTATGCATCTGCTCTATGTTCACAATTCTGTACAATCCTGCCTCCATCTCTTCTTGCTTCATTATATTGGATTCTAGTACGATAATTCAGATATAATCGAACTATGCAGCGTAGAATTTTCATCACTGTATTTTTCACCGGTCTGGTCAGTCTTGCGATTGAACTCTCCGCATCGCGTCTATTATCCAATTACTTTGGGTCGAGTAATCTTATCTGGGCATGCATCATCGGGTCCATTCTCATTTATATGACTATTGGGTCCGTGCTGGGGGGAAAACGCGCAGACCGCTCACCCCACGAAGAATCCCTCTATGAAACCGTTATGTGGGCAGCCTTCTCCACTGGCTTGATCCCTTCAATTTCCAAACCTCTTCTACGGTTAGCCAGCCAAGCAATGGACCATTTAGATGTCGCTCCTCTGGTGATCACTTTTATAGTAGTGCTGCTCTTATTCAGCATCCCGATGATCTTGTTGAGCATGGCTTCCCCTTTTGCCATCCGCCTGCTGGTGGAAAATACCCGTGAATCCGGCAACCTTGCCGGAAAAGTATATGCCGTTTCAACCGTAGGTTCATTCATTGGCACTTTCCTCCCAGTACTGGTTCTCATCCCCAGCTTGGGAACCTACCGCACCTTTTTGGTTTTGAGTGGGATCCTGTTCTTGGTCAGTTTGGGCGGCTTCCTAAAAACGAAAATCGGATGGAAAAAGGTTCTGGTTAAATACAGCTGGATGCTGGTTGTGGTGGTGCTCTGCGCCTGGGTTGGGTTGCGCGGCAGCGATAAGATCGCGGATGGCTTGATCTACGAAAAGGAATCACAATATAACTACATACAGGTACAGCAGCAATCTGGCTACAACATGCTGCGATTGAACGAGGGGCAGGGTATTCATTCCATCTACCACCCTGATACATTAGATTACCAGGCTACCTGGCGCCAGGTAATCGCAGCGCCCTTCTTCAACGCTCCCCCTTATCAAACCACCGATGTACATGCCATCGCCATCCTTGGGTTGGCTGGTGGAACCAGCGCCCGGCAGGCTGCCAGCGTTTTCCCCAACAGTCACATGGATGGTTTTGAAATCGATGAAACTGTCATCGAGGTCGGAGAACAATACTTTGGTCTGAATGATATCCCGAATCTAACGGTATATGCGCAGGATGCACGCTTGGGGCTGCGTATGCTGGATACAAAATACCAGCTCATCTCAATAGATGCCTATCGCCCCCCCTACATCCCGGCTCACCTCACGACCGTGGAATTTTTCACTGAAGTGTACAACCACCTGTCGGAAGATGGCGTACTGGTCATCAACGTAGCCCAGATAGGTGGAGATCGGCGCCTGGTGGATGCCCTTGCCACCACCATCAGGCAGGTCTTTCCCTCCATCTACGTTAGTGATGTTCCTAACACCTTCAATTCCATCATCTATGCCACGCGCGCCAAAACAACGGTTGATAATTTGTATTCCAACTACCTGCTGCTGGATGCCGAAGGGAATATGCCATCCTTACTCAAGAATACACTTGAGACAACCATTATCAATTTGCAACCTGTGGGTGAGAGTAAGCTTGTATTTACAGATGATAAGGCACCCATCGAGCAGCTTGTTAATAGTATGCTCATCGATTTTTATTTATCCGGAGGAATTGAAAAATTGCAATGAAGACCATCTTTAAAATTATCTTATGCAGTGTTCTTTGTTTGGTGGTCATTATTGGTGGAATCCGCCTGTGCTTAACATCCTCGTTTATTGACCTGGAATACAATCTCTTCGGTGTTCCAGAGGATAAATTTGGATTCACCCTTGAAGAAAGAACCGCGTATGCCTACCAATCTATTGATTATCTGTTAGGAAAAGTTTCAGACGAAGAATACCAAGCCCTCACGCTCCCGGATGGGAATCCGCTTTTTAATGAACGAGAACTCAGCCACATGCAAGACGTGCGCGACCTGACATTGCTTGTATTGCGTGTGTGGTATGGTTCCCTCGTATTGCTCCTGGTTGGGATATTCATTGGCAAACAAAAGGGGTGGCAGCGAGAATTAATGCAAGCCGGGAAAACAGCAGGAATTATCATCATCCTCTTCATTCTAACCGTGCTGATTGCCGTCACGTTGAATTTCGATCAGCTCTTTACTGCTTTTCATCATCTCTTTTTTGAAGGGGATACCTGGCTGTTCTATTCCAGTGATTCACTCATCCGCCTGTTCCCAACGCCATTCTGGGTAAATGTGTTTCTGGCAGTTGGAATCATCAGCTTCATTCTGGCGCTCGTCCTGTACTTTTGTTGTGGGAAGATTATTAAAGAGACGAAAAGAGAGGTGTAGAAAAATACACCTCTCTTTCTTGATGGATAGTTTATCTACCGGATAGCAACCGGATTTTCGGGATTCTCAGATGGATCAAAGACATGGATATTTTCCATGTTGAAAGCTACCTGAACTTCATCCCCAGCCATAACACGCGTGCGAGGATCAACACGGGCAACATATACCGGGTCTTCTTCACGCGGTTTCAAGTGCAGGAATATCTCATTCCCCATTAGTTCAGTTACATCCACCTTGCTTTTTACCATCGCGGGTTTGATACCGGCGGGTAAGTATTCAGGGGTGTGAATATCTTCGGGACGAATACCAAAAATGATCTTCTTCCCGGTCAAATATTCAAAAGTTTTCACCTTATCTTTTGGAATTTCCAGCTCAAATCCTTCTGTCAGGATCACCGTTTTTGAGTCTTTTTTCTCGATGGTTCCGTTAAAGAAGTTCATCGCAGGTGATCCAATGAAACCAGCCACAAACAGATTATTGGGTTTATCATACAGGGTTTGCGGAGTATCGATCTGCTGTAGTATTCCTTGATTCAACACTGCAATACGGGTACCCATGGTCATGGCTTCCATCTGATCATGGGTTACATAGATAAAAGTGGTTTGCAGACGCTGATGTAGTTTGGTGATCTCCGTTCTCATCTGCACGCGCAGTTTCGCATCCAGGTTTGAGAGAGGTTCATCAAAGAGGAAAACTTTGGGTTCGCGCACAATGGCACGCCCAACGGCAACACGCTGCCTCTGACCTCCAGATAATTCTTTTGGCTTTCTTTTCAAGAGCATTTCGATGTTCAATATCTTGGCGGCTTCTTCCACTTTCCGCTGGATTTCATCCTTAGGGGTTTTGCGTAACTTCAATCCAAATGCCATATTATCAAACACAGTCATGTGAGGATAGAGCGCATAGGATTGGAACACCATGGCGATATCACGATCTTTGGGTGGAACATCATTCACCACATTTTTATCAATCATGATCTCTCCCGAGGTCACTTCTTCCAGTCCCGCCAAGCAACGCAGGGCGGTGGTTTTACCGCATCCCGAGGGACCCACCAAAACCAGGAATTCTTTGTCTGCTAAGTTGAAACTTAGGTCGTTCACTGCGATAACGTCACCAAATTTTTTAACCACATGGTCAAAGATAACGTTTGCCATTGTTTCCTCCTTTCGGAACGAATATAGTGGCTTAATTATAGCCTTAATTAAAAAAAAAGAACCGGAATAGCTCTCCGGTTCTTGATTATTACCAAATATGCTTGATCAACCAGGGTAGTTTTTCAGTGCATCCACCACAAGCTGGATATCTGCTTCGGTCATGATAGGAGACATATGCCCGATACGGAATATCTTTGATTTCAATGCCCCCAGCCCTCCTGAAATTTGAACTGCATATTCATCCAGCAAGTATTTCACGATAGAAGCGCTATCCTGCCCTTTTGGCATCACCCCTGCTGTTAATACTGGATTCATCATATCATCCGGCGTAAATGGAGGAAAACCAGCCTCTCGCAAACCCCTTCGGACCTGTACTGCCAACCTCCGATAGCGTTCCATCCTAGCCGGAATGCCTTCCTGCATCAACTGGGATAAGGACACCAGCAAGGCATTGACGTTATTGGTCGCCATAGTGATGGGAGAAGGATGCCATGAACCCCATTCCTGGGCATATTGACGCCAAATCCGCAGGTCCCCATACCATCCATGTTCCCCCTTTTCAAGGCGATCGATGCTTCGCCAGGCACGTTCATTCAACGCAATGGGAGCTAATCCGGGAGGGGCTCCCAGGCATTTCTGCGTTGCCGACGCACATACATCAACACACCATGCATCCATCTCAAAAGGCACACCGCCTAGAGATGAAACGGCGTCCACCAAAAACAGAGCTCCGCGCTTTCTCACCAGTGGTCCGATCTCGTGGATGGGGTTCAATATGGTGGTGGATGTTTCTCCATGCACCACCGCAACCGCTTTGATGGAAGCATCTTTTTTTAGCGCTTCATGGATTTGTTGTGGATCAATAGCTTTTTCCCATTCGGTTTTGATCTGAACCACATCCAATCCGTTATGTTCAGCGATCGAAACCAGGCGATCCCCAAAAAATCCATTGTTGCCGATGAGAATGCGCTCCCCACTCTGCAGGCAGCTGCCCATAGCAGCATCGATAGCACATGTCCCGGAACCCACCATCAGAAAGACATCACCGCTGGTATCAAATATTTCTCTCAATATGTCCAGCACGTGCTGATATTTCTGCACCCAGGCATCGCCATAGTGCGGTTCTACCGGGGTGCCCATCGCTTTGAGTACATCCGGATGTACTTCCACCGGTCCGGGTATCATCATCTTGATTTTTCTAGTCTGATCCAATGGTCAACTCCTTTTCAATGCTCTTATCGTATCACCGCCGCCCCATTTTGCCCGCTGCCACATATCAGGAATTCAGTGGGAAAAGCTCGCTTTTCAAAGATTTCGTTCGTAAATGACATGCTTTTTAAATTGAATGCCCAGTGAAATCAATTCGCTTCGCTTTTTCTCATTTTCGACCCCAACCTGGATCATCTCAACACAATCAAATTCATTTTCCAACAAGCTCTTTAATAAGAGGATGGGGCATGCGTGGATTATCCATATTATAGGAAAAAGGCAGACGGATAAACTATTCCACCTGCCTTTTATAATGAGTATCGGTAACCATCCCCTAAAATAATA